>NZ_JAMYSP010000021.1:0-111468 GCF_040322015.1 Mesorhizobium sp. M0208
GGCTGCTCAACCGGTAGCGAGGACGGCGAGCCCGCGTCGCCGGAGGAAAAGAACGACGCGGGCCGATCGAAGCTATCCGATCCGGCAGCAAAAAATATAAGGGAAAGAGTTTGCTGCCAGGGCAGACCTTTCCCTGCGCGCCGGTGTTCCATCGCATGAGTAAAAAAGCCCGCCGCACAGTTTGATGCGGCGGGGCCGATCAAGCGCTATTGCTCCAGGCGGGGGCTCGGGGTCGGGCATGCCCTGTGCGCGCGGATCACAGGGATTTAGATGCATCGGCTGCAATACGTCCACCAACCGACGGTTGGACAACACGACGCTTGATTCCGAGAACTTTCTCTCAGCACCGAAGGGGCAAGATAGTTGCCGGAACTCAGTCTTGGCGCGGCACGTTGCTAAGTCGTCGACCTTCGCAAAGGATGCATGCAATGGCGAAAGACATATCTCGCGAGGAAGAGCAACGCGGCACCGAAAAAGTTCTCTTCTGGGGCGCTGCAATCGCCCTTGTCCTTTTTGTGTCTCTGGTGACCATCGCCCTCATCGGGACGTCCTGATCTGTTTCGACAGCAGGATTGGACCGGTGGGCCGTCTTGGTGAGCTTAGGGCGGATGCCGGGCTGCTAGGCTAGAAGCCGCTCCCATCCGCCGTTTGTCGTCTCGATCCCGAGTCCAGCAGCAACGCGCGGAATTCAGAAATATTAATTGCGCGGGTCACAACTGCAGCAAAACTGTCCCAATCCGAGCCGATCGGCTGTCCTTCTCTGGAGAGGAAAAGCCACGAGAGGACGCTACAGGCCTAACTCTCCCGCAGCGCATCAATGCGTTTAGAAGCTTCCGCCTTGCTAAGGCCGTCAGCATAGGCGTCAGGCTCGTCGGCCTGTTCGGCCAGAGTTTTCAAATAGGACGCTTGTGCGGGGGTCATTGGATCATCTCCGCTGACCCAATCTTCCGGGTCCTTTTCGACATTTGCCGACGCCTCGATTTTTGGGTTGTGCCGGTCGACCATGCTCAATCTCCCTTGATGATCACCACAATGAGAAATGATCATGATTTGTTCCGCCACATTGTTAGCCTTCTCTGATCGCCGGGTGGTGGCCTTTGCCGTAGGTCAGCCAACGGTCGCCAGATCACCCAAGTCGACAGGGATGATGTTAGCCTCGATTTTGCGCAGCCAAAGATCGATCTCGGCCAACGCGTGTTCGCCGCGCCTGCTGACCAGCACCATGCGTGCCTCGAGCACGCAGGTTGCCGGGACCAGACGGATTGGGTCGGAGACCAGCGCTCGTTCCACCCTTGTTGCCTCAGGCTCGCTTAGTCGCCTGACCGGCGCCTGCCGAGCCGCTGATCCTCCGTTGGGATGCCAACCCTGAATGTCAGGCGGTCGATGACACTGGTCGATAGGTCTCGATCGGCGAAAGCGATCCGTATTGATCGACCCCGAGCTGTAAATCCGCCTTCTGGTAGATATAGCCGCCTGCTGGAGCGGCGACGTCCTATCGTGCACTGGGCTGCTTGAGCCCTCGCAATCGTGGCACCGAATTTCGCAAGTCTCTGCACGTCATGCCACGATAGTCGGTTTTACTTGTTGCAGAGCCAGTGTTCATGCTTTTTCTAATTATCCCCGAGCGCGGCACGAACCAGTCCGCCGCCAGAAACGGGGACCATCGTGGCCACCAACCATCATGCCAACAAGGGACCGGTGTCGCGCGCGACGCGCATGCTGCGCACCGCTCTCGGCCCGGCCATAGCAGCTTTCCTTGACGATCCGGCCATCGTCGAGGTGATGCTTAATCCCGATGGTCGCCTCTGGATTGATCGCCTCACCGAAGGACTTGTTGCAAGCAATGAAATACTGATCGCGGCCGACGGCGAACGGATCGTCAGGCTGGTCGCGCACCATGTCGGTGCGGAGGTGCATTCGGGCTCGCCGCGCGTTTCGGCTGAACTGCCCGGGACCGGTGAACGGTTCGAAGGCCTGTTGCCCCCTGTCGTCACGGCACCAACATTCGCCATCCGCAAGCCGGCAGTCGCGGTGTTTACGCTTCGAAACTATGTCGCGGCCGGCATCATGACCGAAGGCCAGGCTGACACCCTGCAGCTTGCCGTGGAGACACGGAAGAACGTGCTGGTGGCCGGCGGCACATCGACGGGCAAGACCACGCTGGTCAACGCGCTTTTGGCGGAGGTGGCTAAAACCGCCGAGCGCGTCGTGCTGATCGAGGACACACGCGAGTTGCAGTGTGCTGCGCCCAATCTTGTAGCGCTGCGCACCAAGGACGGTGTCGCCTCGTTGTCCGATCTGGTGAAGTCGTCGTTACGGCTTCGGCCCGACCGCATCCCGATCGGCGAGGTACGCGGCGCCGAAGCGCTCGATCTGTTGAAGGCATGGGGCACCGGTCATCCCGGCGGCATCGGCACCATTCACGCCAATTCTGCCATTGGCGCATTGCGGCGACTGGAACAGCTCGTACAGGAGGCCGTCGTTACGGTCCCACGCGCGCTGATCGCCGAAACCATAGATATCATCGCGGTTCTCGCTGGCCGTGGCGCAGCGCGCCGGCTTGTCGAGATCGCCTTGGTCGACGGGCTCGATCCGGCCACCGGCGACTACCGCACCCTGGAAGCAAATCTCGAGACCACAACGGCCCTGAATCACCACTCGCCCTATGGAGCTTCAGAATGACCCCCATTCCCTTCAATTCATCGGCTTTCCATAAGCCTGCCGTGAAGCTGTCGTATGCGGCGACCACTGCGATCATGATGATTGCACCTGCCAATGCTGCCGGTTCTTCCATGCCCTGGGAGGAGCCGCTTCAGCAAATTCTCGAATCGATCGAGGGGCCAGTCGCCAAGATTGTGGCGGTGATCATCATCATCATCACCGGCCTTTCGCTCGCCTTCGGCGACACGTCAGGCGGATTTCGCCGGCTGATCCAGATCGTCTTCGGGCTGTCGATCGCTTTCGCGGCAAGTTCGTTCTTCCTGTCCTTTTTCTCCTTCGGCGGCGGAGCGCTGATCTGATGGAGGAGGAAGTCCGTGGCTTTTTCGCGCCGATTCATCGCGCACTCACCGAACCGATCCTGCTCGGCGGCGCGCCGCGCGCGGTCGCGATTGCCAACGGCACGCTGGCCGGCGCGGTCGGATTGGGACTTCGTTTGTGGATCGCCGGACTCATCATCTGGGCGGTCGGGCATCTCATGGCCGTCTGGGCGGCAAAGCGCGATGCGCAATTCGTCGATGTGGTTCGCCGACACCTGCGCTACCCCACGCATTTCGGCTGTTGAGCTCCTCATCATGATGAACCTCGCGGAATACCGAAAGAAGAGCGCCAGCCTCGCAGACTATCTGCCTTGGGCTGCCCTGGTTGCGCCGGGCGTGGTGCTCAACAAGGACGGCAGTTTTCAAAGGACGGCGCGTTTTCGCGGGCCGGATCTGGACTCCGCCACGCCCGCGGAGCTGGTCGGCACGACCGCGCGGCTCAACGGCGCGCTGCGCCGGCTGGGCTCCGGCTGGGCAATCTTTGTCGAAGCGCAGCGCAATCCCGCCAGCAGCTACCCCGACAGCCGGTTCCCGGATTGCGCATCCGCGCTTCTCGATATCGAGCGTCGGGAACAGTTCGGAGCCTCCGGCGTGCTGTTTGAAAGCAGCTACTTCCTCACTTTCATGTGGCTGCCTCCCGCCGAGGAAGCGTCACGAATGGAGAGCTTCCTCTACGAAGGCCGGGAAAAGCCAGGCGTCGATCCCTGGGAGCTCCTGAAGACTTTTGTCGATCGCACCGAGCGCGTGCTCAACCTCATCGAGGGCTTCGTTCCCGAAGCTCGCTGGCTCGATGACGGCGAGACGCTGAGTTACCTGCACTCAACCATTTCGACCAAGCGGCATCGCGTTCGCGTGCCAGAAACGCCGATGCATCTCGACGCTTTGCTTGTCGATCAGCCGTTGGCCGGGGGCTTGGAGCCGAGGCTTGGCGATGCGCATCTGCGCACACTCACCGTCACCGGGTTCCCGACGATGACCTTCCCGGGGATTCTTGACGATCTTAATCGGCTTGCCTTCCCCTACCGCTGGTCCACGCGCGCGATCATGCTGGACAAGACCGACGCGACCAAGTTGGTGACGAAGATACGCCGTCAGTGGTTCGCGAAACGGAAATCCGTCGCCGCGATCCTTAAGGAGGTGATGACCAACGAAGCGTCCGTCCTCGTCGACACGGACGCCGCCAACAAGGCGGCCGATGCAGACGCGGCGCTGCAGGACCTGGGCTCTGACCAGATCGGCGAAGCCTATGTCACCGCCACCGTGACGGTCTGGGATACCGATCCCTCGATTGCCGACGAAAAGCTGCGTCTGGTCGAAAAGATCATTCAGGGCAGGGACTTCACCTGTATCGCCGAAGGCGTCAACGCTGTCGAAGCTTGGCTGGGCGGCATTCCTGGCCATGCCTATGCCAATATTCGCCAGCCGCCGCTCTCGACGCTCAACCTCGCGCACATGATTCCGCTTTCCGCGGTCTGGGCAGGTCCGATCGAGGACGAGCACTTTGGCGCCCCGCCGCTGTTCTTTGCCAGAACGGAGGGCGCCACACCGTTCCGGTTCAGCCTGCATGTTGGCGATGTCGGTCACACCCTCGTCATCGGCCCGACCGGCGCCGGCAAGTCGGTCCTGTTGGCGATGATCGCGCTTCAGTTCCGGCGTTACCAGAACAGCCAGCTCTTTGCCTTCGATTTCGGCGGCTCAATCCGCGCTGCCATGCTCGCCATGAATGGTGATTGGCACAGTCTCGGAAGCAATGCTGAAAGCGGGCAGGTGTCTGACGATCCGTTGCCCTTGCTCACCTTGGCCGATCTGTCGAGCGATGTCGGCACCGTGTCGCTACAGCCGCTTGCCCGCATCCATCATATACCAGAGCGGGCCTGGGCGGCCGACTGGCTTATCGATATTCTAGTGCGCGAGGGCGTACCCATCACGCCGCAGGTCAAGGAACATCTGTGGTCGGCGCTGACATCGCTGGCTTCTGCGCCGGTCCAGGAGAGGACGCTGACTGGCCTGTCCGTGCTGCTGCAGTCTTCGCCGCTCAAACAGGCGCTCGGCCCCTACTGCATCGGCGGCGCTTATGGCCGGCTGCTTGATGGCGAGCGTGAGCGTCTCGGCGACGCCTCCGTCCAAGCGTTCGAAACCGAGGGCCTGATCGGCACGGGTGCTGCTCCCGCGGTACTTGCCTATCTTTTCCACCGCCTCGAGCAGAGGATGGACGGCCGGCCAACACTGCTTCTCATCGACGAGGGCTGGCTGGCGCTCGATGATGGCGGTTTCGCCGACCAACTGCGCGAATGGCTGAAGACGCTGAGAAAGAAGAACGCCAGCGTGGTCTTCGCCACGCAGTCGCTTTCCGACATCGACGGATCGCCAATTGCGCCGGCAATAGTCGAAAGCTGCCCGACGCGGCTGTTCTTGCCGAACGAGCGCGCCATCGAGCCGCAGATCACCGAGGTCTACCGACGCTTTGGCCTCAACGATCGCCAGATCGAGATCATCGCCAGGGCGATCCCGAAGCGCGACTATTACTGTCAAAGCCGCCGCGGCAACCGTCTGTTTGAACTGGGGCTCGGTCCGATCGCGCTGGCGCTTTGCGCCACATCGTCCAAATCGGACCAGGCTGCGATCAACCGGATAATCGCCGATGCCGGCCGAGACCATTTCCTCGAGGCCTGGCTAGCAGAGCGCGGTCTCTCCTGGGCTGCCGACCTCATCCCAGATCTCACCAACGTGATCGAACAGTCCACAGAGGAGATTTCGTCATGAATTTCGTTCTTGCAGGCAGCCCTATCCGTCGCATGGCGGCAGCCGGTGCCATTGCGGTCGCGACGGCGCTGTCATCGGCACCAGCATCGGCGCTGATCGTGTTCGATCCCAGGAATTACGCCGAAAACCTGCTCTCGGCATCGCGTGCCCTGAAGCAGATCCACAACCAGATCACCTCGCTGCAAAACGAAGCGCAGATGCTGATCAACCAGGCCAAGAATCTCACGTCGCTGCCGACCTCGCTGCTTGGCCAAATTGAGGGCAATTTTTCCGAGATGAAGAGCCTGCTCGGCGAGGCCGAGAAGCTGGCCTATAGCGTCCAGGACATCGAGAGCCAGTTTACCTCCACTTACACGAATTTCGGTTCGGATCTCTCCAGCCAGCAGCTTGTCGAGGGTGCGCGTCAACGCTGGCAGACCTCGGTGTCTGCCTTCGAGCATTCGCTGAAAACCGGCGCCGTCGCCGTCGACAACATCGCAGGGACACAAGAGCAGACGAGTGCGCTGGTCAGCGCCAGCCAATCGGCTGTCGGCGTGCTGCAGGCGACGCAAGCCGGTAACCAGCTTCTTGCCGTGCAGGCCAAGCAAGTTGCCGATCTTACCGCGATGCTGGCCGCACAAGGAAGGGCCGACGCCCTTGAGCAGGCGAGGAGGGCAGCCGCGCAGGAGCAGGCACAAGAACAGTTCAGCCGTTTCATGACGGGCCGCAGCTACAGCCCGTCATCCGTAAGAATGTTCCACGACTGAGGCGAAGACCGCATGGATCTCAAGATCGCCGCCCGGATAACAGCCGTTCTTGCACTTGGCGCCGCCATGACCGCCGCCTTCATGGTGCTGCGCGGCGACGGCTCGCGGGACGCGTCCTCCCCGCACTCCGCGCATCCGGGCGGCGAGCCGGCAAGAGTCGAACTTGGCCGATGCCGGGACATTGGCATTGCGGCGATTGATGACGACGCCTGCAGGAAAGCCTGGGCTGAAGGCCGCCGACGTTTCCTGCGACCATCCCGCCCGATCGTGCCAAACGTGGCTCCGTCGATCGAAAAGGACCCGAGCCGGGTGCCACCGCTCCAATGGCCAACGCCGCCTTTCGCGGAAGACCGGCCCTATCCGGAAACGGTGGCGCCATGAACGACACCGGGGTGATTGATCGCTTCCTCGAGACTTTCACTCGCTACATCGATTCCGGCTTTGGTCTGCTCGGTGGGGAAGTTGCGTTTCTCACTTCGACCCTGATTGTCATCGACATCACACTGGCCGGCCTGTTCTGGGCCTGGGGTGCTGATGAAGACGTGCTGCACCGGCTGGTGAAGAAGACGCTCTACATCGGGTTCTTCGCCTTCGTCATTGGCAACTTCAACCGTCTTGCCGGCATCGTTTTCGAGAGCTTTTCCGGGCTCGGCCTGAAGGCTGGAGGCTCGGCACTTTCAGGCTCGGCATTGCTGCAGCCAGGCCGCGTTGCGCAAGTCGGCATCGATGCCGGCAATCCGATCCTCGAGGCGCCAGCCAATTGATGGGCTACGTCTCGTTCTTCGAGAATTTCGTCCAGATCGTAGTGCTGATGATCACCTGGGCGATCGTATTGATTGCGTTCTTTCTTCTGGCTGTCCAGATCTTCGTCACACTGGTCGAATTCAAGCTGACGACGCTTGCCGGGTTTGTGCTGCTCCCCTTTGCGCTGTTCAACCGGACCACTTTCCTTGCCAAAAAAGTGCTCGGCAACATCGTTGCCTCCGGCGTCAAGATCCTGGTCCTTGCCGTCATCGTCGGCATCGGCTCGGGCCTGTTCGGCGAGTTCACCCAGGGCTTCGGCGCTGAGCAGCCCACTATCACGGATGCGCTGTCGCTTGTCCTGGGCGCTCTGTCGCTGATGGGGCTGTCGATCTTCGGTCCCGGCATTGCGACGGGGCTGGTCTCTGGTGCCCCGCAATTGGGCGCAGGTGCCGCTGTTGGCACGAGCCTCGTCGCTGGCGGCCTTGGCGTGGCTGGCGCTGCGGGTGCCCATGCTGCAATAGGCGGTGCTGCAGGCGCGCTCAACGCCGGTGGGCGTGTATCGGCAGCAGCCGCTCGCGGCGGCGCACACCTGGCCGGCAGCACTTCGGCCGCCTGGGAGCTTGGCGCAGGGACATCTGGAAGAGGTGGTGCAGGCTCAGTCGCCGCCGGCATGGCGGGTATCGCAAAGGTTGGTGCCAGCGCTGCCGTTCAACCCGTCAAGCAGGCGATGTCACGCGCCGCGTCAGCCCTGTCCGACAGCTACGAGGCCGGCCGCTTTGCGGCTTTGAATGCGGCGAGTGGAGAGCAATCGTCGCGAACGGCTTCCTCCGGTGAATGGCCGACCACCGAAGCCAGTGCCGACTCTGCGCCCGCATGGGCAAAACGCATGAAACGCAGCCAGGCTATGAGCCATGGGGCCAGCATCGCCGCGCATTCGATCCACTCGAGCAATGATAGCGGCGGCTCGATGAATGTTTCCCTCGATCAGGACGACCGCCGATGAACCTCTTTCGACGCCCTTTTGTTCGTTACGGAAAAACGCCTCACCCTGAGACGCCATATCAGCGCGCAGCCCAGACTTGGGACGAGCGCATCGGCTCGGCTCGCGTCCAGGCGAAGAACTGGCGGCTGATGGCCTTCGGCTCGCTCGTCCTGGCCGGCGGTTTTGCATCCGCATTGGTCTGGCAATCGACGCGCGGCTCAGTGGTTCCCTGGGTGGTTCAGGTCGACAAGTTTGGCGAGGCGCAGCTTGTCGCCCCGGCCGTTGCCGACTATCGGCCGACCGATCCGCAGATCGCGTGGCATCTGGCCCGCTTCATCGAACAGGTCAGAAGCATTCCGGCCGACCCTGTCATCGTTCGCCAAAACTGGCTGCGCGCATACGATTACACCACAGACCGCGGCGCCATTTCTCTCAATGATTATGCACGCTTGAACGACCCGTTTGCCAAATTAGGCAAATTCCAGATCGCGATCGAGGTTTCCAGCGTCATCCGTGCTACGCCCGATTCCTTTCGCGTCGCCTGGATCGAGCGCCGCTACGAGAATGGCAACCTGGCCGGCAGCGAGCGCTGGACTGCAATCCTCACAATCGTGATTCAGCAACCCCGCGACGCTGACCGGCTCAAAGCCAATCCGCTTGGCGTCTATGTCAACGCCATCAGCTGGTCGAAGGAGTTTTCATGATGCGTGCAGCACCAACAAGAACGTCGGCGAGACCGGCCACGCGCAGTGCGCCCAAGGCACGTAGGCTTGCCCTGGCACTGCTGTCGGCAACAGCGCTCGCCGGGTGTGCATCGAAGAAATACATTCCGCCGCAGATCGCCTATGACGATCCGGTGCCTGCCGTACGCACGGTCGACCCACCTGGTCCTGTGAAGGTAGTGGAATTGCCGAAACCGCTTCCGCTTCCAGGTCAGTTGAAACCGGTCGAGGCCACTAAGGTGAAGCTGGAGCCCACCGATCCGAAGCAGCGGATCAGCCAGGCCAATGAGGCAGCAAGAATGCAGCCGGTTCGCGACGGCTTCGTCAACGCCATCCAGCTCTATCCCTGGAGTGAGGGCGCGCTCTACCAGATCTATGCCGCGCCCGGCCAGGTCACCGACATCGCCTTGCAGCCCGGCGAGCAGCTCGTCGGCTCCGGGCCTGTTGCCGCCGGCGACACGGTGCGCTGGATCATCGGCGACACACAAAGCGGGGCAGGGGAGCGCCAGCAGGTCCATATTCTTGTGAAGCCGACACGGCCGGATCTGCAGACCAATCTCGTCATCAACAGCGACCGCCGCACCTATCATCTCGAGCTGCGCTCGACCGAAAACACCTACATGGCCTCGGTCTCCTGGCAGTATCCGCAGGACCAGCTGATTGCGCTGCGGCGTCAGAACGCGCAGGCTTCCGCCGCTCAGCCGGTCGCCTCCGGCGTCGACATACAGAAGCTGAATTTCCGCTATCGCATCGAAGGCGACACGGCGCCGTGGCGGCCGCTTCGCGCCTTCGACGACGGTGCAAAAGTCTACATCGAGTTCCCGTCAGGCATAGGGCAAGGCGAAATGCCGCCGCTCTTTGTCATCGGTCCATCCGGCGGCTCGGAACTGGTCAACTACCGTGCTCGCCAGAACTACTACGTTGTTGATCGGCTGTTTGCCGCCGCTGAATTGAGGCTCGGCGACAAAACAAGCGAAAAGCGCGTTCGCATCGTGCGCACGGACGGCAAACGAACCTGGCCCAGCACGAGGCTGTTCCGATGAGCGACCTTGCGAATGCACCCAACCAGGACATACGAGCGGAACTGCGCCTGCGGCCCGAACCGGCCAGGGTCACCCGACTGTCGCGCAAGGTGCTGATAGGCGTTGGTGGAGTTGCCAGCGCTGCGATCCTCGGCACGTTGATTTGGGCGCTCGACACCAGACAGCGCGGAACCGAACAGCCGGCCGAGCTCTTCACCACCGAAAACCGCCCAACGGCCGACGGGCTTCAGAAGCTGCCGAAGGACTATGCCGGGGTTCCGCAGCTCGGCCCCGCTCTGCCTGGCGATTTGGGCCGGCCGATCTTGCGTGCCCAGGAGCGTGGCCAGCCGGTTGGGGCGTCCAACATCAGTGCACCGCGCGCCGATCCGGAAGAGCAGCGCCGACTGGCCGAGATCGAGTCCGCACGCGTGGCGAAGCTCTTCACCGACACGAACACGAGAGCTGGTCCCGCTCGACAGGGTACTGGCAGCAGAGTCGTAGAACCGGACACCCAATCTGGTCTGACTCTGCCCCCCGAGCCGCCACCGATCGATCCTGGTGCCGCGCAAAACATGCAGGATCGCAAGCTTGCCTTCGTCAATGCCGAGCCAGACCGTCGCACCGTCAGTCCCAATCGGCTCGCCGAGAAGGCCTCGCCCTATGTGGTACAAGCCGGCACAGTCATTCCAGCTGCCCTTATCACGGGCATCCGCTCCGACTTGCCCGGCGAGATCACCGCTCAGGTCACGGAAAATGTCTACGACAGCCCAACGGGCTCATACCTTCTGATCCCGCAGGGTGCGAGGTTGATCGGCCAGTACGACAGCCATGTCGCCTTCGGCCAGTCGCGCGTGCTGCTGGTCTGGAACCGGCTGATCATGCCGGACGGCACCTCGATCGTGCTGGAGCGCCAGCAGGGCGCAGACGCTGAAGGATTTTCCGGGCTGGAGGACGAGGTCGACCATCATTGGGGCCAGATGTTCCGGGCCGCAGCACTCTCGACATTGCTGGGCATTGGGACATCGCTTGGGTCCAGCCACGACGAAAGCGAAATCGCCAAGGCCATCCGCGAAAGCGCGCAGGATTCAGCCTCCGATATTGGCCAGCAGATCGTACGCAATCAACTCAATGTCCAGCCTACGCTCACCGTGCGGCCCGGTTTCCCGGTTCGCGTGATCGTCAACCGCGACCTTGTTCTTTTGCCTTACGGCACGCCGAAGGATCCGTCATGACCAAGCTGAAACTCTCCGCTCTTCCCGACGACCGTCCAGTCAAGATCACGGTCGAACTGCCTGCCGCCGTTCATCGCGACCTTGTCGGTTTTGCCGATTATCTGAACAGTCAACATGTCCTTGTCTCACAAGCAGGAGGTGAACAGTGCCAGATCTGAGGCTCGGTCGGCTGCCGAAGGTTGGTGTCGTCCGCATTACCATCATCCTGCCGGAGCCTCTCAAGGAGGAACTCGATCAGTATGCGGCCGAGCACAGCCGGCTCTATGAACCCGTGGACACCGCTGCCCTGATTCCGCACATGCTGGAAGCCTTCGTCGGTTCGGATCGCGGCTGGCGCAGCCGTAAGGCGAAGGCCGGCCGTGCCCGTCAACGAGGGGCGTCTCCAGCCAGCAGTATGACGCGAAGCGGTGCTGAAGGTGATGGCTCTGCCTGAAGCTGTCGTAATGGCTTTACCCTAAGCGGAATACCGGTTCCGGTCCTAAGCGGAAGCTCGCTTGCTCCGGGCCAATTCACGGCCATGACCCAAGCCGTCATCCAGTCGTCGAAGCTGTGGGTTAGCAATGGGGTGGTAACGGACGTTCGACGGATGGGTTACAACCCAGGGACGCTTCGGAACAGACGGCGAATATTTCGTTCCCTCCTTCCCTGAGCTTCGAAGTTTGTCGCTGCCTCCCCGGCCTTATCGTGCTATGCTGCTAGCGGCCTTCCTTGAAGGGAAACGGAAATGTCCGGCATGTCAACGTTGACGCGGACTTTCATTGCCGCTGTTCTTGTCGGCTGCGCGTTTGTCGTGTCGTTTGCCTTCGGAGCGGGAGTTACCGAGGATGTCGTGACAGGAACGCGACTCGCGGAATTGCTCCGTGCGGGGCGAAGCATCATCTCGAACTATCAGACGCTCATTAATGATCCTGCAATTGGCGACAAGCACCTCGACGGTGAGCGCATTACGAGAGAGGCCATCGCCGCATACTCAAAACACACCGGCAACGACCCGCTTTCCGGCGAATTGAACGAGCGCGACCGGCGTCTGCTTGAGGTCCAGATTGAGGCGATGCGAGAGGTGGTGGACGAACAGCAAGATAACATCAACCGCGCGGGAATCGCTTTCAAGGGTTTCGTGCCAGCGGTGTTTGCTCGTCTGATGAATGACAAGTTCGGCGCCAAGGCCGGCAACGAAGCTCGAGTGCGCGTGACTGCGCCAGAGCAACTCGTGCGTAACCGCAAATCGCTTCCGGACGCCTGGGAAGCACAGATCATCGAAAAGGTCTTGCTGGATCCGCAGAGAGCGAAGGGAGAAGCCTACACGGACGTCACAGAGGTGGATGGACGCCCGGCATTTCGAATGCTGCTGCCCGAATACTATACTGGATCGTGTCTTTCCTGTCACGGCGAGCCGAAGGGCGAGATCGACGTGACAGGATATCCAAAGGAGGGCGGCAAAGCGGGCGATCTGGGAGGCGCGATCAGCATCGTCTTGTTCAAATGAGCGCTTTGGAACAATCATCGCACCAAGTGGAAGCCGTATCGGCGCCGGCGAGGCCACTTGCGCGTAGCTTCGCCAATCTGCCGATTTCGGCCCGCATAGCTGCGCTGACAGCGGCCGGCCTTATCAGCCTCATCGTATCGTCCATCTTTCTCACACAGGCACTTTATCGCAGTGCAGATCGAACCGCGGAGACCAAGGCATTTTTCGACGTCGCGTCCACTGCGGCTACGGCCCACGTAACATTCGGCGAATTGCGATACTGGCTGACTGATTTGTCAGTTAGCTTATTGATGAATTCCCAGCGCAATGCCGAGCAGGCGCGCGAGCGACTGCTGGCACATCTGGACCGCCTTTCGAAATCATCACCGGATGCGGTCAGGGAAATCCGTGTTGAGATCGATGCCTATGTCAAAACTGCCTTACAAGCGGCAGACAGCTATACTCAAGACAACCGCATCATCGGCAACACTCTCCTCGCCGAGGCGCGCACCCATAGCGCAAATGTGGATGCCGCGCTTAACAAACTCGTCGAACGAGCGAGCGCCGAGGCAGAAGCCGCTCGCAACGAGGTCGTAGCAGAAACCCAGAAAACGGCAACTACCGCTGCCGTTCTGGTGGCCATCGTGGTGATGATCGGATCGCTTCTCACCATCCTTGTTCTTCGCTCGATCATCGGGCCGTTGCGGCGGTTGAACTGGGTGATCGGAAATCTGACGGAAGGACGCTACGACGTCGAAATACAGGCAGAGGGAGGGGACGAGCTCGGCGCGATGGCGCGGACCCTTCGGCTTTTCCGGGCGAGCGCAATTGAAAAGCAAAGACTGGAAGATGAGGCGGAACGTCAAAGACGGACGATCGCAGCGGCACTCGAGGCGATTTCTGACGGATTTATCCTGTTCGATTCGGAGGACAAGGTCCTTCTTGCCAATAGCAAATACTGCGAAATCTTTCCCGGCAATGAGCGAGCTACTCTTCCTGGGCAAAGCCTTCAGGATATTCTGAAAGGACGCTTGGCGAGCGGGCACGTCGACCTTGAGGGCGCGTCGCCGGAGGAATGGATTGCGAAGAGGCTGCGTATCCAGAAGGATCCGGCAGGCTTCGTCCACGAGGGTCGCTTCGGAGAACGCTGGGTCCGCGTCAGCAAACGAAAGACCCCCGACGGCGGGACCGTCGCCGTTTACACCGACATCACGGAACTGAAGCAGAGAGAGGTCGAACTCGAGCGGGCCAAGAGCCATGCTGAAGCGGCAAATGAGGCCAAGAGCAGCTTCCTCGCGTCCATGAGCCACGAGCTACGCACTCCACTGAACGCGATCATTGGCTACAGCGAGATGCTGATCGAAGAGGCGAGTGACGAGCAAATGAACGAGTTCGTCCCAGATGTGGAAAAGATCGCCGGGGCCGGTCGCCATCTCCTCGCGCTCATCAACGACATTCTCGATCTGTCGAAGATCGAGGCAAATAAGATGGAAAATTTTCTGGAGACTTTCGACGTCGCCGACTTGTTGCGCGATGTCCAGGCTACAGTCGCGCCACTGATGGCGAAAAACCGAAACAGTTTCGTGCTGGACCTCGCAGGCGACCTCGGGAAAATGCATTCGGACCAGACGAAGTTGCGTCATAACCTCTTCAATTTACTCAGTAACGCGGCCAAGTTCACAGAAGTGGGCCGTGTAACGCTGGCGGTTCGACGCAACAGGAGATCGGACGGAGACTGGCTAATATTCACGGTGTCGGACACCGGGATCGGGATGACGCCGGAGCAGCAAGAACGGCTCTTTGACGCTTTTATGCAAGCAGACGCGTCCACCACGCGCAACTATGGCGGAACGGGATTGGGCCTTAGCATAACCCGGAGTTTCTGCCGAATGATCGGAGGCGTTGTAACGGTCAGGAGCGAATTCGGAAAAGGCTCGACCTTCACAATGGAGATTCCAGCCGAGTGCAACGAGGAATCTAGCGAGCAGCGATCCGCCGAACCGCTGTCGTCGAGGCCGTCGGACAAGGCGGTTCTGATCATCGATGACGAACCTGCCGCCCGAACCCTCATCGCCAGGGCTTTGGCAGAGGCGGGACTGGCGTCGATCGAAGCAGCAAGTGGCGAGGAAGGAATAGCCGCTGCGCGAGCGCATCGCCCCGTCGCAATCGTTCTCGACATTATCATGCCGCATCAGGACGGCTGGTCAGTGCTGCGCTCGCTGAAGAGCGACAAGGAGCTCTGCGAGATTCCAGTAATCCTTGCGACGATACTTGCAGATCGCGAACTCGGCCTCTCACTCGGTGCGGTCGAATACCTGACGAAGCCGATCGACACGCGGAAGCTTGTTCGAACAATAGAGGCTTGCGGCAATGGTAACCGCGATGTGCTTGTTATTGATGACGATCAAGCCTCCCGCGATTTCCTTCGGCGTATTCTGGTCAAGAAGGATTGGCGGGTTCACGAGGCAAGCGATGGCCTGCGCGGCCTCAAGCTGATGAAGCGGTTGTTGCCGCGTCTGGTCCTGCTTGATCTGCTGATGCCCGAAATGGACGGATTCGAGACCTTGAACGAAATGCAGCAGGTGCCCGAGCTGCAGAACATTCCGGTCGTCGTCGTGACTTCCAAGGATTTGTCGGCGGACGAGCTCAAATGGCTTCGCGACAGGGCGGTCGCGGTTGTTACCAAGGGCGCAAACAGTCGGTCTCAGTTGGTCGAGGCCCTCGAGCGCCAGATATTCCCACTTGGATCGACAGGTGCCAACATTGCCGATCGCGGAACCGCCCCCATGGCTGAAGGAAGCCTAGGATGACGAGGATCCTTCTCGTAGAAGACAACGAATTGAACCGCGACATGCTCTCGCGGCGGTTGTCGCGGCGTGGGTTCGAAGTCCTAATTGCGGAAAACGGACAGTCGGGCGTGGAACTCACCGTTTCGGAAAGGCCGGATCTCATCCTCATGGATATGAGCTTGCCGGTCATGGACGGGTGGGAGGCGACCCGGCGGATCAAGGCTGATCCGGCCACCTCCGGGATCCCGATCATTGCGCTTTCTGCGCACGCGATGGCCAGCGATCGCGAAATGGCGCTCGAGGCCGGCTGCGATGACTACGATAGCAAGCCGGTGGACCTGTCGCGACTTGTCCAGAAAATTGAACAATTGCTTGCGGGGAATCGATGAGGCCCAGGTCGACGGTTTGAAAACATGATTGCCAAGAACAAGTTCCAACGCCATGCGATCGCCGTCCATCTGGCACAGCAGCTCGCCGGACCTGCGCGGGCAATCTCAGGATTTCAGGAGTTGCTGACCGAACAGGTGCAGGACCTCGGTCTGGTCCACATGACATCGGATCTAGAGAAGGTCAGCGCCGCTGCTTGCGAATTGAATAGCCTGATCGACAGCTTGATCCATGGCAAAGCCGACAATCAGAATCGGGCAGGGGTCGAGATCGAGGCGAAACTGCGCCACGACTTGCGAACGCCGCTCAACGCGATCATCGGCTATTCCGAAATGATTCGTGAAGAAGCCGAAGAATTGCACGAATACGCGCTGGAAGAGGATGTCAGGGTGATGCTCGCCGCGGCGGCCGAGTTGTTGGCGCATGTCGATGCAATTGCCGGCCTCTCGCGCGCACCCGACAGCGAGGAACCGCGGACCACGGATCAGGCTGAGATCGATGCGGCAGGACTCGAACGGGCAGTGATCAAGACGGAGCACCCCGTAAGCTCCGGCAGTGGCCGCATACTTGTCGTTGACGACATCAGCAGTAACCGCGGTCTCCTCTCCCGCCGCTTGCAACGTGACGGTCATCAGGTAGTCACTGCCGAGTCCGGTCTGTCAGCGCTGGCTCACCTTGCGGAACACGAGTTTGACCTGGTTTTGCTGGACCTCCTGATGCCGGACATGAACGGCATCGAGGTGCTCTCACGATTGAAAGCGGAGCGCCGATGGCGGCATATCCCTGTCATCATGATATCGGGGTTGGACGAAGTGGACGCAGTGGTCCGCTGCATCGAGGCGGGGGCCGACGACTACTTGCCTAAACCTTTTAATCCAGTCCTGCTGCGCGCCCGGATCAACTCGAGTTTGGAGAAGAAGCGTTGGCTCGACCGCGAGCACCAGTATCTTCAGCGGATCGAGGCGGAGAAGCGGCGGGCTGACTCGCTACTTCATGCGATCTTGCCCGCTCAGATCGTGGCACGACTGCATCGGGGCGAAGAGTTCATTGCCGACCGGTTCGATGACGTGACCATTCTTTTTGCCGATATTGTCGGTTTCTCGAGCATAGCGGCAAGGTTGCCGCCGTCGGACCTGATCAAGCGTCTTGACAGTCTATTCGGCACGTTCGACGTCTTGGCGGAGAAGCATTCCGTGGAGAAAATCAAGACCATCGGAGACGCCTATATGGCTGCGGGCGGCGTTCCCGAACCGGCAGCTGACCATGCCGACAGGATCGTGGCACTGGGGAAATCCATGCTGGACGCGTTGAAGCCCTTAGCTTGGGGCAACGATAGTTTTCGGATCCGCATTGGCGTGCACACCGGACCGGTGATCGCGGGCCTGATCGGCCGGCATCGGTTCGTCTACGACCTCTGGGGCGAGACCGTGAATGTTGCAAGCCGGCTCGAGTCCCAGGGCGTGGCCGACCGCATGCAGATCTCGGAGGCAACCAAGCAGGCCCTGCGCACCTCCTGGGAGCTCGAACCGCGCTGTAATGTAGAACTGGCAGGTGTCGGCAGGATTGAAACCTATCTCGTTCAACACTGATCGGACCAATATCTGACTGCCCTTAGGGAATTTCGCGAAGCGATGCTCTGCTGCTGACGCGATGAATGCCACAGCTATGGTATCATGCTTCGCCAAGCAGGGCCCGGCCTAGGTCCTGTAGGGGCATCGCTTCGACGCCATGCTGGAGTGGAAAGTGCTCCGAGCCGGGGAAGACCACGATGCGCCGCACCGGAGCAAGGTCCTCGCAGGCCTGATAAAAACCCTTTTCCACCTTCGGCGCCAGGCTACGCTTCACTTCGATGGCCCAGAGGCGTTGGCCCGGCAACGTGAGCAGCAGATCGATCTCCGCGCCCGCGGCTGTTCGATAGAAATTGCTCAGCGTGCCGGCGGGGGCGGCGGCGGTGAGGGTTTCGATCACAAACCCTTCCCAAGAGGCGCCGGCCACTGGATGCCCAAGCACGTCTTCCTGCGTGGCGAGACCAAGCAGCGCATGGGTGATGCCGCTGTCGCGGACATAGACGCGCGGGGATTTAACCAAGCGCTTGCCGACATTGGCATGCCAGGGTTCCAGCCGGCGAACCATCAGGAGATCGACGAGTAGGTCGAGATACGACGCGACTGTCTTGCCGTCGACGCCGAGCGCGCGGGCGAACTCGGCAGCGTTGAGCAGGCCAGCTTGGTGGTGCGCCAGCATGGTCCAGAAGCGGCGCAGCGTCTCGGCTGGGACGCGCGGACCGAGGAGGGGGATGTCGCGTTCCAAATAGGTGCGGATGAAATCCAGCCGCCACCGCTGGCTGGCGCGGTCACTGGCGGCCAGAAAGCTGTCGGGGAAGCCGCCGCGTACCCATAGCGGCCCAAGGTCGGCGGCGCCGACCTCCAGACCGTCGATGGGATGCATTTCGAGATAGGCAATGCGGCCGGCAAGGGTCTCGCCTGACTGCTTCAGGAGATCGATCGACGCCGAACCTAAGAGCAGGAAGCGGCCGGCTTTGCGACCGCTACGCCGACCGCGGTCGATCAGCCCGCGCAGGTTCTGGAACAGGTTCGGTAACCGGTGGACCTCGTCCAGGATAACCAGCTTGTCCTGATGCTCGGCCAAATAAAGCTCCGGCTCGGCAAGCCGTGCGCGGTCGGCGTCCGACTCGAGGTCGAGGTAGATCGATGGACGCCGTTCGGCTAGTTCCAGCGCTAGGGTTGTCTTGCCGACCTGACGCGGCCCGAGCAGTGCCACAGCGGGCATGCTGTCCAGCATCTCGGTGAGTTCAGTGCTGATGCGACGTTCAATCATCCTTGCAATTATGGAGTATAGTTCCAGTTTTGCAAGGACATGCGGGCCCAGCCGCGCAAGACGCGCAGGCAAGGGGGCGTTTAAAAGCGCCGACGCCTGAGTGAGATTGGCCCGGAACAGATCCCGCCGATGCTGACTTGGTCCATCATAATAAACAGAGCATTCGCCCACGCACGACGGACTCTGAAACCGGGTTGATTGTCCGACCATGACGGCGGATGGCTGTCAGTACGAATACCGATCCAGCAGGAACGCGACGAAGATCGGTAAGGCAAGGTTGTCGGGGTGCCAACGGGCTATAGGAGGCCCGAATTGGTCGGGCAATCTTGTCTGGCACTACCAAGATTTGGCGAGTGACAGCACGGGTCAGTCGCACGCATCATCGTCCAATGCCCTGGTGAGGAGATGATGCGGTGACACAGACAAGCACACTGAGATCCGGTCAGCAGACACATTCGAGGAAGATCAACAACGAGACTGTCGCATGGCCCCTGGTGGTAGGAGTCGGTCGGGCACACGCCCATCACGGGGAATTCCTCCAAGGCGTCTTTGAAGCGGAAAACGGACGGCTTTGTCGCGGACTCGTCACGCTTCCGCTGACGTCGCAAGAGTCGCTAGCGACCTTCTGGCCGGATCAACAAGACGGCATTCGGTCGCGACCCGCAAACCGGACCAAGGCGGCTCGCGCGGCGGCCCTCACGCTCGAGCATGTCGGGTTAGCTGGAAGAGGGGGAGAATTGACGATCGAAAGTTCTATCCCGGTAGGGCACGGCTACGGTTCCTCCACGGCAGACGTCATTGCGTCGATCCGCGCGGTCGCGGCTTCGGCGGGTGTCACGCTGCGCCAGTCAACGGTTGCGCGACTGGCCGTTGCCGCGGAAAGCGCAAGCGACGCCATTGCTTATGGCAACCAACCTATCCTCTTCGCCCACCGGGAAGGCCGTACGATCGAACACTTCGGTGGCGAGTTCCCGCCCCTTCTCTTGGTGGGTTTCAGGGACGGCAGTGCCCGACCGATCGATACACTGAGCATGCCACGGGCACGCTACGATGGTGAGGAAATCGGGCTGTTCCGTGTTCTGCGGGGACTGGCGAACCGCGCCATCCGGCAACAAGATCCCCGCCTGCTTGGACGTGTCGCAACCATCAGCGCCAGTATCAGTCAGAAGCACCTGCCGAAGGCATCCTTCAACACCGTTTTGGATATAGCGCGGGCGCATGGCGCGTGCGGTGTGCAGGTGGCCCACAGCGGAACATTGATCGGCATCCTTCTGGATGCGACTGCGCCCAGGGCGGCCATGCGCGCTGCTGAGCTCGCAAGGCAGGTGAGCGGCGCAGGCCTCCAAGGCGTTCATACGTTTGCCCTTAATGCCGAGACGAGGCTAATCCAGTGACCACGGCGCAAGACTATTTACGCGCCTACGAGACGCCGCGTTTTGCCCAACTCGCACCTAACCTCAACGCTGCCTGCTTTTCCCTCATGAAGCTGATCCCCGCCCGGTTCATGGTCGATCAGGCGGAAGCGTCAGGGCGCCTCAGGCAGGAAGGTCACATCATCGAAACGACGTCGGGCACATTCGGCCTCGCCATCGCCATGCTGGCTGCGGCTCGTGGCTATGCGCTTACGCTTGTCACGGCTTCCAGCCTCATCGACCTGAAACTTAGGCGGCGGCTGGAACAGCTTGGAGCCAAAGTGATGGCCGTCGATGATCCTCAGGGAGACGGCAATCAGCGTGGTCGGCTCGAGTACCTTCAGAAGACCTTGCAAGATCACCCGGACACGTATTGGCCACGACAGTATGACAGTCCGGAAAACCGCCTTGCCTATGCGCGCCTGGCGGACCTCGTTGTTCGATCATTCGGCCGCATCGATTGCCTCGTTGGTTGCGTGGGCACTGGAGGATCGCTTTGTGGAACCGGAGGCTTCCTTCGTGAGCTCTTTCCTGATCTCAGGATGATTGCTGTCGATACCCACAGAAGCATGCTCTTTGGCCAGCCTGTCGGACGTCGCATGCTGCGCGGGCTCGGCAACAGCGTTTTGCCGGACAATGTTCGTCATGAGATGATCGACGATATTCATTGGGTGGGCGCATTGCCGGCTTACGCAATGGCGCATGGGCTGTTTCGCGATCACGGGCTCTTCATGGGGCCGACCAGCGGCGCCGCAGCCTTGGTCGGCGCCTGGTTCGCCAGGCAAAATCCGGAAGCCTCCACCGTCGTCATAATGCCAGATGAAGGGCATCGTCATTCCGATACAGTCTACAACCCCGACTGGCTCGCCGGTTTGAAGGATTGGCCAATCTCCATTCCTCTTGAACCAGCTGTTCTCACGCAAATTCGTGCGGCCGAAGAGACGGCATGGACGAGATTCCCTTGGAACCGCAGAACTTTAAACGCCGTCCTCGCGGGGGCGGACGGCCTGTCCCCTACGCAGTGACAGGTCCGAAATCAGGCTAGGCGACAACCAACATCGGCCAGCAGTCACACAGGGTGCATGACCCGGTGAAGAAAATCCCTAGTGCGTTCGTGTTTCGGATGTCGAAGCAGCTCCTTGGCCGGACCTTGCTCAACGATCCGGCCGCCGTCGAGAAAGAGCACGCTATCGGAAACCTCGCGGGCGAACTGAATTTCGTGCGTAACCACGAGCATGGTCATGTTCTCGTCTGCGAGCGCGCGCATGACCTGCAGGACCTCACCGACCGTTTCCGGGTCAAGTGCGGAGGTGGGCTCGTCGAAAAGAATGGCCTGTGGGCGCATTGCCAGTGCACGGGCGATGGCCACGCGCTGCTGTTGACCGCCCGACAATGACGCGGGATAGGCATTCGTCTTGTCGGCCAAGCCGACGCGATTGAGCAATGCCGTGGCCCGTTCCCGGACCTGGTTCCTATTTTCCTTCAGCACGTAGAGCGGCCCTTCCATGACATTTTCCAGGGCTGTGCGGTGCGGAAACAGGTTGAAACGTTGGAAAACCATGGAAACGCGGGTGCAGATGGCGTGAACTTGGGGCGAGGCGGCATCGACCACGGTGCCGTCGATGCTGATACGACCGCGCTGATAGGTCTCAAGCCCGTTCACACATCGTAGAAGCGTCGATTTGCCGGAACCCGAGGGCCCAATCAGACATACGACCTGTCCTTTGGCGATCTCGGCGTTGATCCCCTTGAGGACTTCGTGCGCACCGAAGGACTTGTGCACGTTGTCAAAGGTGATCATCCCGCCGCCCCAAGATAGCTTTCGACTCTACGCATAAACAGGTTCAGCGGAACCGTCAGGCACAGGTAAAGCAGTGCCACCAAGGTAAAAACTGTCATGTTGTCGAATGTGGACGACGCAAGCATCTTGCCCTGCATGGTGAGCTCCTGAACCGAAATCACCGACACAAGCGAGGAGTCCTTTAGCAGCATGATCATGTTGTTGGCGTAAGGCGGCAGGATGATCTTGACTGCCTGCGGCAGCACGACGCGGCGCATCATCAACGGACGCTTCATCCCGATCGATTTTGCCGCTTCGACCTGACCCTTATCGACCGCCTCGATGCCAGCCCGGAAAGTTTCCCCGAGATAGCAGGAGTGAGCCAGGCCCAGCCCGATCGTACCGGCCTGGAGCGCAGTCAGGTTGATGCCGATCTCGGGCGCGACAAAGTAGATATAAAAGAGAACCACCAGCAGTGGTATGCCGCGCACGAAGTCGACAAGGAGCCTCGTCGGCACGGCGAGACAGCGTATCCCCGATGTCCTGAACAGCGCCCAGACAAGACCGAGCGCCGTCGCAAGGCACAGCGCAAGAAGGGTTATCATGACGGTCAGCCAAACGCCTTGAAGAAGAAGTGGTAGATATTCCGTTGCATGCGCGATGAATTTGGTCATGGCCGGCTTCCTCTGGCACGTACCCCGGCCGTCAAAGCCGGTCATTCCGATGCGATCCTTTGGTCCTGCCAGCCGGCGCTTGTGTCGAGGTCAGTGCGGGATGGCTTCAAAGGCCATATTTGGCAAATATTCGGCTTAATTCGCCGCTTTCCTTCAGCTTGGCGATGGAGGCATTCACCTTTTCGAGAAGCAGTGGATTTTCCTTGGCAACCGCTAACGCGACTTCGCCTTTTTTCATCGGCCGATAGCTGTCGACAAGGCGAACACCCAGGTCGGGGTTCTTTGAAAGCTGGTATGCGACGATCGGGGCGTCACCAAAGCCGGCCTTGATGCGGCCCAGAACCACATCACGCATCATGTCAGCGATTGAGTCGTAGAGCTTGACTTGACCGAAGACGCCAAGCGCTTCCAGAGCGTCAGCGTAGGTCGAGCCGATCTGCGCCCCGACGGTCGCACCTCTCAGCTCTTCGATCGTGTAGTTCTTGCTGTCGCCGGCAGCAACAAACATCGCCTCGCCATAGGCGTAAACCGGCGTGCTGAAATCGATTACCTGCTTTCGCTTGTCCGTTATGAACATGCTGGCGGAAATCAGATTGATCTTGTCGGTCGTCAATGCCGGGATCAGGGCTGGAAAAGCGTTTACCTGGAAGTCAGCGGTCGTACCAAGGTTCGCGGCAATCGCACTTGCCAGATCGACCATCGCGCCAGTCGGCTTTCGCGTTGCGGTGTCGACAAACGTGAACGGCACTCCCGTTGGCGTGACCCCGACTCTGAGCGTTTCCTCAGCCATCGTCTGAGTTGCCATTGCGACACTGAGGGCTGCGAGCCAGCCGATGAGTGTTTTGCGAAGCATGAAAATTCCCCTTTCATCATGTTTGAATCGAGGTTCCGCTCGCTAAGCGAGTTGAATTTGCCTCTCGTGGATAGCTTTTGGAAGTCGCAATACCGTCCAGTTGTGGACGAGATCATCAGTCGATCAGAAGTCGCATCTGTTCATGATCGTCTCTATCTTCTCTTCACGACATCTTGGTCGCATTGTTGATGAGAGGGCGTGTAATAGTCACTGTCCTCGCCAATGTATTCCCACGCTTCGGCAACTGACCGAAACGATTGTTGTGCTTGGTCGGGGCCGGTCGAACGATCCAAATCCTTCAGGCCGCTTGCTGTCACGATGGCAACGACACTGTCCGACCGCGCGATCGTGCCCTCCCGT
The DNA here is from genome assembly GCF_040322015.1 of Mesorhizobium sp. M0208. Taxonomy (NCBI): domain Bacteria; kingdom Pseudomonadati; phylum Pseudomonadota; class Alphaproteobacteria; order Hyphomicrobiales; family Phyllobacteriaceae; genus Mesorhizobium; species Mesorhizobium sp. M0208. The sequence continues at coordinate 23,808 of NZ_JAMYSP010000021.1, forward strand.
CTCAAGGATTCAATTGCTGCAAATGGCGTCACCGAGGCAAGCTCGGCAAACACTCCCTCGGTGGCCGCAAGCTGCTGCTGGATGGCTATCAGGCCGAAGTTGCCGACCGGCATTGCCATGCCGCCAGATTCACGCAGCGCGTTGAGCGCCTGAAACGTGCTTCGTGTGGTGCCGATCGAGATGGCAAGCGTGTCGAAGCCCGCGGGAACCTCGGCGACCAGATCGGCCTTGCCGGCAAGCGCTTTGGCCAAGGATCCGTGCACTTCCGCCGCCACGAGTCTCGGCAACCGATCGGTCCTGCCTTGGCTGAGCAGATCCTTGAATCCTGCCCAGAGCCCGGCAAGCGCGTCGCCATAGCAAACAGGCAAGGCGCACCAGTCCGGCACGGCTCCGTGCATCTGTTCGACGATCTCGTAAGCCAGGGTCTTGTAGCCCTCGATCCCGACAGGATGACTGCCCACCACGGGGCTGTGAAACGGCGACGTCGCAAACCATCCGAGGCGCTCGGTACCAGCGGCAAGCAATGGCCAGCGATGGGACTTGTCGGCCAGGGATACGACACTGGCGCCGTATTTGCGGATCTGCGCCAACATTGCGCCGGCAGTGCCTGAGAATGTGACAACGACGCATTTCAAGCCCGCCCGTGCAGCATAGGCGGCAAGTGAGGCCCCGGCGTTGCCGGACGAAGCAGTCGCCACGACGCGAGCGCCACTCAAACGTGCCATCGACACCGCCACGGTCGAGAAGCGGTCCTTGTGGGACCACGTAGGGTTTGCGCCCTCGTCCTTGATAAGAAGCTTGGGGACGCCGAGCTGCTTTCCCAGCCTCTCGGCGCTCAACAGCGGCGTCAGACCCTCGCCCAGGGAGATTGCATCGCTGAGCCCACAAGGAAGCATATCGGCATACCGCCAAAGCGAGGGGAGCGCGGCACCCGCTGCGGAAGCGGCCGATGTCGCTCCGGATGGATCGTAGACGACCCGAAGATTGGCTGGCGCTTCGCCGCAGCATATCGGGCAGCCGCGTGAGTCGATTTTGGTATCGATCCGGAACAAGGCGCCGCATCGAATACAGGAAAAACCTGCCGCGCGGCTCATAGCGGCACCCGGGTGATTGCGTTGTGCGTCTCTGTCAGCCTCTCCACTCCGCCCTGGCGAACGACCACCATGTCCTCCACCTGGAGTCCCCAGCGGCCGATTTCGTAGTAGGGGGTCTCCACGCACAGCACCATTCCTTCTTCAAGGACGTCGGTACTGCGCGCCGAGAGCGTCGGCGCATCATAACCATCAAGGCCGATGCCATGGCCGACGTGATCGCGCTCGTAGTGGGCAATTCCTTCGCGCTGGACCACACGCACCACCGTCTCGAAGAGCTGTGCAGCAGGCAGGCCGGGTCGGATAATGTCGCAGGCATGCTGAACGCCGCGCAGCAGCGCCTGCTGAAGCCGATGCGCCTGCGGCGGCGGCTCGCCCAGCGTGGCGATGCGGGCAATGTCGGCGCGGTAGTGCCGAAACCGGCCACCGACGTCGAAGCGGATGATCTCTCCAGCGCGCAACTTGCGGTCAGACGGCTGGACGTTCATGAGCGCGCTGCGCTCGCCAAAGCCGATGCATCCCAGTACGGGCAGGGCGCCTTCCTCGACCGTCCTGACATGAAAAGCTCGCGCCAGGTCAGCTTCGGTGGCGCCTTCCCGAGCAACGGCGAGTGCTGCTTGAATGGAGCGCTCGGCAATCTGGGCAACTTGGCCGAGCCGTTCGATTTCATCTGCCGTCTTTACGGCACGAACCTCGCGAAGCAACGCGGTGGCTGGTAGGAACGACGCGTTGGGAAAATGAGCTCTCAGGGTTTCCTGGTATCCTGGCGCGAGCCCCGCCTCGTCTATGCCGATCCGCCCGCGGCCGAGCTGGGCTTCTTCCAATGCCGCGACCAAAGCCGCGATTGCATCGCCATGCCTCGGCAGGTCGCGAAGCTGGAGGTGTTGTTCATTGGCGCGGTCCACGGCGGTCGAGGAAGCGACATCGGCGTAAAAGTCGCCGTAGGGCCGCACCTTGCTTACCCAGACTTCCTGATCGGCAATGAGGTCGAGCGTGCTGGTGCTGGCGATGATTTCAGGCGCGCCCTTGTCAGGAGCCGGCCACACCACATAGGTCTGCGGGCCACGACGGATCCATTGCGGCAGCGCCCAGAAGCCGCTCATATAGGTCACGTTTTCCGGCGTCGTGGCTATGACGGCATCAAGCCCGGCTGCCGTCATGCATTGTTTCAGGCGGGCCTCGTTAAGCAGCATGGTGCGAATCCCGAGCCTGTTTTGCTTCCGGAAAGCCGAGGCCGGCTGAGATGCGCGCCGCAGCCGCCGTTATTGCCTCTCCGACCTCGGCGATCTCGACATGCGGTCCCACAGACCGCGGGTAGGCCACACTTATCGCCGCGGTGATTGTGCCTGATGCATCGCGAAGCGGCGCGCCGACCGCGATCAGTCCGGTAAAGTTCTCGTCCAGGGAGGTTGTGTAGCCGATAGATTCGGAGGCTCTGATCTGAGCCACGAGCTTGTGCGGGTCCGTGACTGTGCGTACCGCAACCTGCTCCAGCGGACCCTGTCCGAGAATTCCAACGACTGCTTCGCCGCTCAGCTCCATCAGGAGTGCCTTACCCAATGCGGTGGAGTGCAGGGGGAAAGTTTCACCGGGTGACGAGCGAATGACGACCGGACTCTTGCTTTGCACGGTCAGGAGATAAATACCGCAATTGCCCCGCCTGATGCCGAGGAATGCGTTGAAGCAACCTTCGGCGGCCAGCGCCTGCAGTTCGATTTCAGCCAGACCGACCAGGCGATCTCTGCCCAGGACCTTCCGCGCCAGCGCCAGCACGGAGTGACCCAGCCGATAGCGCCGCGAGTCTGGCGACTGCTCGACATAGCCCTGCTCTGCCAGGGTGTTCAGAATTCGCTGCACGGCGGGAGCACTCTGCTCAAGGCGGCGGGCGAGTTCGCGCACCCCGACCGCCTCGTCCGCTTCCTTGAGGACATTGAGAACCGCAAGGCCACGTTCCAACGAAAGATTTCCTGTCACTGGCGTTCCTTATTTCGGAATAGCGTTCCGCAACATGGTGAGAAAAGCAGCAATGGTGGCGCCTGTCAATGACGAATGTTCACTATAGTGTGTCGTCCTAAAGTGTACGCAACGACGACCATGCCCTCATGGACCTACGGGTGGTTGTCGGCTTGAACGTACAGAGGATTCGGCGCGCACAAGCCCTCTCTCAAGAGGAACTGTCGTTCCGTTCAGGGTTCACGCGCGCCTATCTGAGTGGTCTGGAGGCCGGCCGGCGCAATCCCACAATTCTGTCGCTTGCAAAGCTTGCCACTGCATTAAGCGTCGACATCGAGGAATTGACCAAACGGCCAGGCAAAGACGCCCCAGCCGCGACGCCGCGCGCCCGACGCAGCAGAAAATCCTGATCCTCGCCCTCCTGGCCGGTGGATCATGGCGCGTTGCGACGAATGAGCTGCTCCACGTCAACCTGCAATGCCAACGCCAGCACCTCCAAGGTATCGACGGTCGGTGAGTTCTCCTCCCGCTCCAGCTTGCCGACATAGTTGCGATCAAGGCCGGCAAGGTCCGCGAGCTGTTCTTGCGACAAGCCGGTACTTTGGCGAAGCAACCTCAGATTGCGAGCAAAAACCGACCTCAGCCTCATGCGGTGAGGCAGTCAGAACGCGCCCTTTAGTGCCACCTACTATAGTAGTCAAACGTCATGCCGCAGGTTGCGGTCGGGCCTAACTTATTTATTCTTTCTTTGTCTCAGTACATTGAAGGGGCGTGAAATGTCGGCGGTTCATGCGAGCGTCTTACAGCACCAGTTAACGCAAATCTTTGAAGCAACCGCGCTGATCGATCGTGCAAGCAGCGTCGCCGAAATCATTCGGCAACTGCGCAAGAGCATCGAACGTCACGGCTACGCAGCCTGTCTCGTCACCGAATTGCCACGCCAGGACACCGGATCGCTGGATGGACACATCCTTGTCAACGGTTGGCCGGGGGAATGGTACGACCACTACATGGCTGCCGGACATTATCGCCATGACCCTTGCGTTGCTTTGTGCCGTGGTGCGATCGGGCCGTTCCTTTGGAGGGACGTTCATTACGGCCTGACGAACAGCAATGCCAGGAAGGTGATGGATGAGGCAAAAGAGTTTGGGCTTTGTGAGGGGATCTGCATCCCAATCCAGGCGTCATTTGGCGATCCGGCATGTGTAACGGTTGCCGGACGCGAAATTGATTTGGCGCCGACGGTGCGCTGCACCGTTCATGCCCTCGCGCGCCATGCCTACTCGGCTGCCGAACGACTCGTTGGCAGCTCGCTCAGGCGGCCGAGACAAAAGCTTTCCCAACGGGAGCGTGAAATCCTGCAGTGGGTCGCTGGCGGGAAGACCGCATGGGAGGTTTCCCGAATACTTGGTATTTCGGAAAACACCGTGACGACCCATCTGCGCAACGTCAAGCAGAAGCTCAGCACCGCCAACGTCGTGCACGCCATCGTCGAGGCTTATCGCAGGCGCGAAATCGAACTTTGATCCATCCTCAGATCTGGGTATTTCATGGGCAATCGTCGCGTGGTCGGATGAGGTTCCATATCGAGGAACCGCAATGATTCAGGTCCACGTCGTCGACGCGTCAAACAGCTTTGCCTATCGAGGCGATCTCGAGAGTTACTTCCGCCTGCGACATGAAATCTATGTCGATGAACGTGGCTGGCATGAGCTGAGGCGGCCCGACCGTCGCGAGATCGACCCGTTTGATACACCAGAGGCGATTCATCTGCTCGGCATTCAGCCGGGAAGGGGTGTCGTTGCCGGATCCCGCCTGGTGCCGAGCCTCAGGCCGCATCTGATGAGCGAGATCTTTCCGCAACTTGCTGAAGATGGCGTTCCGCGCCGAGCCGATATCTATGAGTGGACGAGATTTTTCGTGGCCCGGGAGTTTCGCGAGCCCGGCCGGCCCTGCCAGGCCGCCGGCGTGATCTACTGCGGAATTCTGGAATTCTGCATTCAAAGAGGCATAAGCAATCTGACGATTGTCTGTGAGGAGTATTGGTTCGACCGCTTGGCATCGATCGGCTGGTGCCCAAGGCAGCTTGGGTCTTCATTCAAGTGCGATGACATGACCATCATCGGCGTGATGGTCGACGTCGGCCCGTCTGCCTTGGCCGCGACGCGACAATTCTACCGCATGACCGACCCAGCGCTTTGGACCGAAACGCCAATCAAGCGGCTGGCCTGACCGCGGGCCATCCGCGTTTTGGGCGTCGCGCCTCGAACGAACATGCTGTCTGGCAGACAAGTTCGTGCATACCGGCGATGGAGCACCTACCTGTCAGCCAAACCTCAGCGATTGACTTGCCAACGTTTGGAGAAAATCATGTCTCGACCGGCAGCCGGTTCGACCGCTTGATCTGCGCAAGCGCGAAGCTGGACTCGATCGAGGAGACGCCATCGAGCCGCGTCAGCTTTTCCTTCAGGAAGCGCTCATAGGCGTGCAGGTCGCGCACCACCACACGCAACAAATAGTCGCGCTGGCCAGTCATCAGATAGCAATCGACGACCTCCGGCCAGCGCGCGATTGCCGCATTGACCCGCTTCAGCTCGTTCTCGCGCTGGCGCTCAAGCTTGATCGAGGCAAACACCGCGATCGGCAGATCGACCATGTCCTGGTCTATCAGGGCAGCATAGCCGGTGATCACACCCATATCCTCCATCAGGCGGACCCGGCGGGCGCAAGGCGAGGCCGAAAGGCCGACTCGCTCAGCAAGCTGCTGCGCCGTCATCCTGCCATCGACCTGCAGCGCGGAAATGATCTTTCGGTCGATATCGTCCAGTCGGCGTTTTGGCATGAAACGTTACTCCATTGGTCGATATTGCCAAAACCAGCTAACGCAGCTGCCAACTTCATGCAAGTTTAGCGACAATCGGTTTTTGCTCAGCCCTATGATTGCGACGATCGCAACCGGGAGTCTTGCGGCATGGACAAACAAAAACTGGAGGCACTTTCGGCGCTGGAGAAGAAGGTGCTCTGGCTGTCGACATGGATGATCCATAACGCCAATCACCTGCGCGAGAACGCCGACGGGCTGAAGGTTGGCGGACACCAGGCATCCTCGGCGTCGCTGGCGACGATCATGACCGCGCTATATTTCTTCGTGCTGAGGCCGGACGACCGCATTGCAGTGAAGCCGCACGCCTCGCCCGTGTTTCACGCCATCCAGTATCTTCTGGGCAATCAGACGAGGGAGAAGCTCGAAGGATTTCGCGCCTTCGGTGGCGCACAAAGCTACCCGTCGCGGACCAAGGATGTCGATGACGTCGATTTCTCTACCGGCTCCGTAGGCCTCGGCGTCGCGCAGACGCTGTTTGCCTCTTTGGTGCAGGACTATCTCAGAGCCCGCGACGAAAGCGTGCCCGAGGGCCGGATGGTGGCGCTGCTCGGCGATGCCGAGATGGACGAAGGCAACATCTTCGAGGCGCTGCTGGAAGGCTGGAAACATGGCTTGCGCAATTGCTGGTGGGTCGTCGACTACAATCGCCAGAGCCTCGATGCAATTGTGCGCGAGGGCCTTTGGGAACGCTTCGAAATTATCTTCAGGAATTTCGGCTGGGACGTCGTGATCCTGAAATATGGTTCGCTGCTCGAGGCCGCCTTCGCCGAACCGGGCGGCGAGGCGCTGAAGGCCTGGATCGATGCCTGTCCGAACCAGCTCTATTCGGCCCTGACCTTTCAAGGCGGCGGCGCCTGGCGCAAGCGGCTGCTTGCCGATATCGGCGAAAAGCCGATCGTGAAATCGCTTCTCGACCGGCGGTCCGATGCCGAACTCGCCGCGCTGATGACAAATCTCGGTGGCCACGACCTGCAGTGCTTGATCGAAGCTTTTGAGACGGCGCGTCACAACGACCGGCCGACCTGCTTCATCGCCTATACAATCAAGGGTTTCGGCCTGCCGCTGGCCGGCCACAAAGACAATCATGCCGGGCTGATGACCAAGGATCAGATGGCAGCCTTTCGCGCTTCGATGTCAATCGATGAGGGGCGGGAGTGGGATCCCTTCGAAGGTTTGGATATCGGCAAGGTTGATCTCCGACGCTTCCTCGATGCGGTGCCTTTCGCCGCGAAAGGCCGACGCCGCCGACACGCCCAGCGCATCCTCGTCCCCGATCGTCTCGGCCCGGAAGCCAAGGGCAGCGTTTCCACCCAGGTCGGCTTCGGCAGGATCCTGGATGAGATTGCACGGGCCGGCGGGCCGCTTGCCGACGCGATCGTCACGACGTCGCCCGATGTCACCGTTTCAACCAATCTCGGCCCCTGGGTCAACCGGCGCGGCCTGTTCGCGCGTCGCTCGCTTGCCGACACGTTCCGTAGCGAACGCATAGCCTCGGCGCAGAAATGGGAATTCGGCCCATCTGGCCAGCACATCGAGCTCGGTATCGCCGAGAACAATCTATTCATCTTGCTGTCGGCGCTCGGGCTGTCTCATTCGATCTTCGGCAAGCGGCTGCTACCGATCGGCACGCTCTACGATCCGTTCATCCAGCGCGGTCTCGATGCGCTCAACTATGCCTGCTATCAGGATGCGCGCTTCCTCCTTGTAGCCACGCCATCCGGAGTCACACTGGCGCCGGAGGGTGGCGCGCATCAGTCGATCGCCACCCAGTTGATCGGCATGGCGCAGGACGGGCTTGCCGCCTACGAGCCGGCATTCGTCGACGAGTTGGGCGTCATCATGCGCTTTGCGCTGGATTATATGCAGCGCGACGGCGACGCCGTGCAGTCGGAGCGTACCTGGCTGCGCGACGAGACCGGCGGCTCGGTCTATCTACGGCTCTCGACGCGCCCGGTCGAGCAGATCATTCGTCCTATGGAGCCTGAGCTCGAGCAAGACATTGTCGACGGCGGCTATTGGCTGCGGCGTCCCGGTCCGAATGCCGAGGTGATCGTCGCCTATACAGGCGCCGTCGCGCCGGAAGCCATCGAGGCGGTCGGCATGATGGCCGAGGACCGTCGGGACGTCGGTCTTCTGGCCGTGACTTCGGCCGATCGCTTGAACGCAGGCTGGACGGCGGCAAGCCGCGCACGTGAGCGCGGCCTTGTTCATGCCAGAAGCCATGTCGAAAGGCTGCTCGCCGACCTTCCGGCTCATTGTGCGATCGTCACCGTCGCAGACGGCCACCCAGCGGCACTTGGCTGGCTCGGCTCAGTCTACGGCCATCGCACGCGTAGTCTCGGCGTCGAGCACTTTGGCCAGTCGGGGACAATCGGTGATCTTTATCGCCACTTCGGAATCGACGCCAATTCCATAGCGACAGCCGCCGACCGGATCGCTGGTGGGCGCCCCATCCGCTATCTGCGCGCGCTGGATTGATGCTGTGAGTCGCCGTCCGGGATCGTCGGCGTAGCCAGCCGCCAATCGCGTTCGTGGCGAAGCGAGGGTAACTCGCCATCGGTGCTGCCGGACATCTGCACGAGCTCCTGAAGCGGGAGATTGGCATCGTGTTCGCTAACAGCACAGCGCAATTCGTGTTCCTCCCGCACGGTTGACATTCCTCCTTCAACGGCCATGCTGCATTGCAACATGGCTATCGAGTTCGGCATGAACGCTTTGCGCGCGGGCCGGGCTGGTTCTCAACCTCCATGCGTCACTCGAAACAGGCGACAAGTTCGCGCTGCACGATTTCGCGCCAGGCTCCAAGGTGCGCAAGTACGGAGACGTGATCGGCCGCCTTGCAGCTCCGGCCGTCGCAGGCGACCATGTCCATGTTCACAAACTTGAAAGTCTGCGCGGCGTTGAACTGCGCCCGCTTCGAAGCGCACGACGATGCCCGTGCGTGATGAAGTTGGGTCGATCGGCGAGAGCGGGCCGATCGATCTCCTTTCTTGCTTGGCAGGCGTCAGTGCACCGTAGTCGGCCGTTCGAGTAATCTGGCGTCAAACAATCGTTGTTTGCAATTGCGCAAGCCGAGTTTTCCAAATAGGAACGCCAGAGATCAACAAGGGAATGATTTTGATGGACGAAGCAATTTGGCAGAGAAATGCTGATCTTTTAGGACTGACAGCAGATATCGTCGCCGCCTATGTCCAGAGCAACGCAACGCCGGTGGCGGATCTGCCGAATTTGATCGCCAGCGTTAATTCTGCGTTGTCTGGCCTGGCTATGCCGGTCGCTGCACCCTCGCCAATACTTACGCCCGCGGTAAATCCCAAGAAGTCGATCTTTCCCGAATACATCATCAGCCTTGAGGACGGGCGCAAGTTCAAGTCGATGAAGCGCCACCTGGGCTTGCTTGGCATGACACCTGATGAGTACAGAGCCAAGTGGGGTTTGGCGTGGGACTATCCTATGGTAGCGCCCAGCTATGCGGCTCAGCGGTCTGCGCTTGCCAAAGCTGCCGGTCTCGGCCGCAAGGCGGGTGCCAAAACCCCGCCAAAGAAAGCACCAGCAAAGCGCAAGGCCAAGGCCTGACAGTGCATGACAGTCGGGCCAGGCCATCAGGTCTAGATGGTCTTCGCGACAGAGTTGTTGCGTCGGTCTCCGGCGCGGCCGAAGTTCTGCTGAGAGATTGGCCGAGGAGCGCCTGACCCGGCGGCAGCGCCGGTGGCCCCGTTCATCAGGGGGGCCGTGCCCCGCCGTGCGAATATCCGTTTCCACGCCCGTGATGGTCCGGCAGACGGCGACCGCCTTGGACATCGAAACCGGGCGGTGCGATAGCGCAGCGCCTCTTTCGTTGCCGGATCGGCCTGGTTGCCGGACTCATTGGCGAAGCGAACAGCCTGCGGTGACGATGTTTTCGATTTCCGAGCTTGCCTGCGCTTCAAGCAGAGGCATCGAGTTGATCAGGGCCGCCTGGTTGGGAATGAGCTGTCCGGACACGCACAGTTCCGCCAGTGCTGCTCGCGCCGCGATGCAGGCCTTCAGCACCGCCCTAGTCTCCACATCCTGGCGCGAAGGAAAGGGCGGGAGGGGCGAAACGGTCGGCCAATCCTCATGCGATCAGCATGTCGGGCGGGGTCAGCATGTCGGGCGGGGTATGTCGTCGACAACGACATGTCGTCAAATCATGTCGATAGAATCGCAATCCATCGACATAATCGGGGCGCCGCAAGCGGCCCTCCCGATGCTCCAACTTGCTTACAATTCCACTCACCTGAAAGACAGTGAGGGCGGCTTGGGAACATTGACTTCGGCATCGGTGAAGAGATTGGGAAACAGCCGTTCCCTGAAATCGAGAGGAAAAGCGATCCGCACCGGTGTCTTCGGAGTGTCAGACTTCAGGAAACCGCGATCGACGAGATCTGATAATGTGTTCCGTGCCGTGCGCTCGGATGTCTTCAGCACGAAGTTAGCATCGCCACGGGGCAGCCTACCGTGCCGCAATACTGCCGCCACCAGATCAGCTGCCCGTTTGTCGTCGACGAGATCCTTCACCAGGGCGCGGTAGCGAGCCTCGAGCCGTCCGAGGTCGAACATCGTGGTCGAGAACCGCACCTGGTCGAGCGCGACTGTCAGGAACCATTCGACGAAATCCTTGAGTGCTGATTCCGAAAGATTTCCTCGGCCGTCGCGGTCGCCCTGTCTTGGGCTGTCGGCGTGATCCATCATGCGCTTGTATTCGCCCCGATCCTTCAGCCCACGAGCGAGACCACGAGATATCGACCACAGGCCATTGCCGCCGATCCCGGCCTTGAGCGCCATGGCGTGAGACATCAGCCGACTGACGCGGCCGTTGCCGTCTGGAAACGGGCCAATTGAGGCGATGATGAGCTGACGCAATCGCGATGATTCGCAGGCTGGCCTGCCTTTCGGCCATCGCAAACCGTTTCTGGAAATACTCCATAAAGACCACCATCCTGTCAGACGATGGCGGCTGATGGCGCCCGACAACGACATCATGATCTGCGGACAACCGAAACTCGCCGGGCACGATCTCGGCCTTGGTGCCGTCAGGATTGTCGATGAACCGGAATTCCTCTGGCATCCCGTCGTAAAAGGCACGATGAACCCACCGGATGAAATCGATCGAAGTCGGGCTCGGCAGTTCCCCACGCAAACCGAGACCATCAATCATCCTCTGAACTTCGATATGGGCCTTGGCCTCCAAGGCGAGAGGTCGGCGTTCAGGATCAATCTCGGCTCCGGCCAATGCACTCTCGATATCTCGAGGTCGGGTGTTGTGGCCTTGGTCAAGTTCGAATAGTAAGAATTCATGACGCGCACGAGATCGGCTAGACTAGTTCGGCAGCCGATTCCGGATGCAGGCCTCGGCCGAGGTCATCGGCGGCCTTCTGCAACTCGATCGCGAGATCTGCCAGGACGGTCGGTACCGCGTCGCCAAAAAACAGTGGCTCGATGCGGGCAGGGGTTTCAAGCATTATTTGCCGATCTCAATAGTTCTCAATTGCCTGCAATGTAAGGCATTCGAGAAATAAATCAGCATAATTGCCGATATTGATTGCCGATCTCTCTTGCCGATGCCGGCCGCCGATCGGGAGGCGAACCCGAAATGCCTCAAAGGTCGACCGGGCAGGGCGCGACTGGAATTACCGATGGCGTCAGTGCCATTGGGCTGAGTTGCTCGTCGGTCGGAGCAAAAGGATGTGCCGGAAGGCAGCGGCCTGCCTCCGAGTTGCTCTATGCGTCAGTGGGGCGCGTGAACGCTTTGCTCTGCTAACCCCATGATGGCGAGTGCCAGCAATTTCCTTGGTGGCTCCATCTTGATTCTCGCTACGCCGCTGAAAAGGGCTTGCCTCGCACAGTGTCAGGCACCCCTTCTGTTCATCCAGAGGCAGGGGGCTTTCGCAACGATGTCCTCGGAGCATTCCGCATGAGTGCCCGGCACGGGATCGTTTGCGTCGGCTGTTGCTGGGTCTCAAATTCTTCTTTTCGTCGGCGGCTTCATGAATCGCCGCACTGACGATGTTCGTGCTCATGGAAAAGATCATTCCAGCCAGCCAGATGATATCGTGATTTGCCGGGACTGGCCTGATCTCGGCGGGCATACGCCTGCTCGTCAATACACGGATCGGCACCATGTTGCACAGGTGGTCTTTGGCCCAGACTGTCCCAGCCTGTAGTGATGACGTTTTCTGACGGCCAAGCCGTGCAGCCGCATCACATATCTTGCGCTTTCGGCCAGCGGGGCTCGCCGTCCTCCAGGGGCGACGCGCCCAGGGAGCGCAGATCATGGCCTCGTTCGAGGCCGAGCAGAAGCAGCGGGTGTTGGAGCGATGTGGAGCAACCCGAGCGTATGCCGAAAGGTCGTGACTCATGCGCAGTCCTCCGGTCCGCGCCGCCCAGGGCGTGCCGCAGCACTGTGATCTCTTCGCACCCGGTCGCATCCCGCGCTGGGGCGCCCCCGCTCCGATCCTGGCCCGCTCGATGCGGTAATGACCCGAGGCCTGCCAAGAAAATCGGTCCGGCTATTTGCGAACGATGCCGCGCAATCGACGCTGCGCCGCCGTCTCTTTTATTGCGCCAGCAATCTTGCGGACAAATGCGGGACTGAACGCGCCGATCGGCGTCGTCGCCACCAGATCATAGGCTTCATCGACCTGCACCCGGTTATATTCGTCTAGGATCAGCCATGACGGATAATCGAGGCCGCCGCGGCGGCATTCGATTTCGCTGATGGCAAGATGCGGGCGCGACCGGTCGGGTTTTTGCGACGTCAGCGGAAAGAGAAACAAGGCTGCGGGCGTCGCTAGCGTCCGGACAACGACGCAAACTGGCCTCGCCTTGCGTCCGGATTCCTCGCCGGCGTCTGCTTCCCGCGCCCATAGGTAATAATATCGGAGCAGATCGCCGGCTTTAAGCATCGGGCTTGTCGCCGGAAATTATTGCATCCAGTCCATTCATGAGTTCATTGTGGACTTCATCCGGCGCGTCCTCGAGCGTATAGGCGACCGAATGCGGCTGGCCGACGAGCTGGTGGTACTGAGCAGCGGACAGGATGACGAGCTTTTCCTTGCCGCGCTTGGTCAGGGCCACCGGCTCAATCAATGCCGTTTCGAGGATTTCGCCTGACACGCGGTTCATGTCCGAGAATGTGAATTGTTTCATCGCCGTACGTCCTTTTGAAGTACCTACAATAGGTAATTCACTAAGAAAAGCAAGAATGGTAGCGGGCGAACGCCGCCATTCTTGTCAGGATCCACCGCTCTTATCAGGATCGATTCGCTCGAAAGAGCGGCATTGTCCGTTTATTGCTGAGTGCGGCCCGCGCGGTCTGGAACGCGTAGCCGTCCCAATCCACCCACGCCTCCCAGCCTTGCGCGTGGCGCGTCCGCGAGGCCTCGCTCCATGCCGTCAGCCTTGTCGCTCACAGCTTCTGTGTGGTGACAACTCTGTCGCGTTCCGCACCGCTCATTGAAGACAACATCCGGCGGTACGAGTCTCCCATCGCTGCCGCCGCGTGTTTTCTTCCGACATCCCGGTTCTCGAGCTGGAGAAATCCGAGAGTGGTGCGTCCGAACGAATTTCGGAGCTCATACTCGAAGGCATCAGGCTGGGGGCGGAGGGGGTTGCGCTGGGTTGCGCGGGCATGGCTGATTTTGCATCCGCCGCTCCAGCGCAAGCAGGATATTCCCGTGGTGGATGGAGTCGGCGCTGCAGTTGGTCTTGCGCAGACCCTGATACGCTGCGGCGTCGCGCCTTCCAAACGTGGCGTGTGGGCCATGCCGGCGCGCGCGAAGACGCTGGACAGGTTCGAACGACCAGGAGCGATTCGTACCTGATTCTATGTTCCTTTCACGACTCTCGGCTTAATCGGCCGGCGGGATTGGGCCGCGCTCTCGAGTGTCAAGGCCAACCGCTTCTCGTCTTCGATGGCGCGATCGACTGCCTCGATTTCCTCTTGGAGGACCTTCAGCTCGACTCCGTAGCTGGAGCCGTCGCTGTCGCCAATTTGAAAGCCACTTGCCCGCATTGCGTCGCGAGTATGGTGCACGTTACGGACTCCTTCGCGTCGAGTCGCGACCAGAATTTCCCTGAATTCTCTAAGACGTTCAACGTGATTGCGAGCCATTTGCGTTCTCCTATTTCGTCGTCATCGTCGCTGACGGCGATTCAGCCGACAAAAACCTACGGCGCAGAAGGTTTAAGCGCCTCTAAGAGATACGCTCGACAGAGCATGAATGCGGAAGGTCAAATTTGAACGTCTTGCAATAGTTTGAAGCACGGCAGCTGGAGAGACGCTTCGGCCGAGCGCCTCTGCTGCTCGGCGCTCTTGCTGGTTCCTCCGGCTTCAGGATTGCGAGGGTCCATCTGTGAGCGTGCAGCGCCGCATGGTCTCATGTCTGCTAAGCGGCGCAGTCACGACTACAGTTGGCAAATCGCCGGATCGGCCCATCACTCCCAACGGCGCGCCTGAGATCGCCTGCGCTCGGTTTTATTGGTCCGAAAACCTCACGCTCACTCCGCGCTGCCGAAAATAAGCCTGGATCAACTTGCGGCCCGAGCGATTGTTCTGCGCCAACTTGGTCGGATCGAACACCGCCTGTTTTATCCCCTCTCGTGTGAGCGCTGCCTTGAGCGTCGCGATACCTGCGTCGATGTCGGCATTGCCCGCCCGGAGCGAGGCATAGATACTTTCGGTCGCCTCGGCCACGGTCAGTTCGCTCACAGATGTCGTCCTTTCGTACAGGGCGGCGGCTTAGCATGGATTCGCGGCTCGCCGATACCGATGAGACCGTCATTGGAATCCTGTCGGCGGCGCTGACGTAGCGGTATTACTCGACCGGCGACGAGGGCGTGCTGCGGCTCGGCGTGATGACATACCTTTATGGGGACCTAGTCTAACTGCGTGAGAGATCGAAAAGACCTTCCACGCCAGCAATTTACCCCGAACCAACAAATCACTGAGGAGACAATTCCCATGAAAGCGATCGTAGTGACGGACCAGGCTGCAGGAACGGCCGGAATGAAGCTGGGGCAGCGGCCCGAACCGCAGGCGGCAATAAACGATGTCGTCGTACAAGTTCATGCGGCGGGATTCGTCAACACCGAACTGGAGTGGCCTTCGACCTGGGCCGATCGGGCCTTCCATGACCGGACGCCGTCGATCCTCGGCCATGAGCTGGCCGGTGTGGTCACGGCCCTCGGCTACGGCACCACGGGGCTTTCGATCGGTCAGCGGGTGTTCGGCCTCGCCGACTGGCATCGCGACGGCACGCTCGCGGAGTATGTCGCCATGGAGGCACGCAATCTCGCACCGCTGCCCGGCGACGTCGACTTCACGGTTGGCGCAAGCTTGCCGATCTCCGGCCTGACCGCGTGGCAGGGACTGTTCCAGCACGGCCGCCTTCGGGCGGGGCAGAGCGTTCTCGTGCATGGCGCGGCCGGTGCCGTCGGTTCGATGGTGGCGCAGCTTGCAAGGGAGGCCGGAGCTTATGTCATCGGCACCGGACGCGCCGCCGACCGCCAGAAGGCGCTCGACTTCGGTGCAAATGAATTCATCGATCTCGGGAATGACACCCTGGAAGAGGTCGGCGGTGTCGATCTGGTGTTCGATGTCATCGGCGGCAATATTCAGAAACGGTCCGCAACGCTGGTCCGGGCCGGAGGAACGCTTGTGACAGTCGTCGGACCAACGGATATTCGACCTGCAGATGGCCTGACGGTTGACTTCGTCGTCGAGGCTGATCGAGCCCAGCTTTCGGAGATAGTTCAGCGGATCCGGGATGGACGACTGCGGACGAACATCGGCAAGGTCTCGAGCATGGATGATGCCGTCGCCACCTTCAACTCAACCGAGCGACGCACGGGAAAGACAGTCATCAGCGTTCGTCCGTAAGAACGCGGGGAGAGAGGGCGGTCCCTCTCTCCTCGTCTACTCCCATCAGCAAGATACCATCAGCAAGATAATTGCCTCGGCCATGCCGGTCTTCGTCGCTTAGACTCTCCGTGTCGCGATCGGTGTATTGGCGCTGTTCCCCTCCGCGAGGCCCCGCAATGGCTGCAGGACTACCGCGACGACGTCGGTGCGCCGGACCTCCAGTCGGCCGTGTCGGTGAGCGCAGGGTGGAGCGTCTTCGCGATGGAGGACGGAGCGGTCTACAACACCTACCGCCGCTATCCACCGCTTGTGGGGCCGCCCTACGCGCCGTTGCTCGAGTTCGTGCCAAAGCCGTGACATCCACAACTTGCGCGCCTGCCTTGGCGAAGCGGGCATTCGCCAATAGAGAGCGTGTCATGCAAGCACGTGACCGCTTCTTATCGCGGGGATGTTCCTAAGGCGGAGGCCCTAAAATCAGCCGCAAGCGAAGAAGATGCAGATGCGGAATTGGCGTGCCGTCCTCGCCGCTTCCGCCTCGGCAGCGCGAGCAAGGTCTTCGACCCACTGCTGATGATAGCGGTAGAGCCCACCGGGGTGCTTGCGTCCGAGCACGTCGAGGAACCAAGGGCCCTGCTGCGTCTCTTCCGTCAGCACATGGCAACCCGTGTCCGTGGGAGTGATGAACCAACCGTGATAGGCGGTAGAGCGGGTCTCGTCGCCGTCGACCACCGTTTTCCACGCGAGCCTGTGGCCGGGCTCGCACTCCGTCACGACAAGGCTCATCGGAAATCCAGCCGTCACCCGACTGAATCTGGTTCCGAGCGCCAGTTTAGGTTCACCGGTCAGGATCTTAACCTGATCCTCAGGAGGAAAGTAGCTCGACCAGTTCTCGGCGTCGACCAGCAGCTCCCACACCACTTCAGGCGGGGCTTTCACGTCAATGTCATTGAGCGCGTAGATCGACGAAATCTTCGGGTCGAAATGGTCAGGCCACATTACACGATCATACATGGCTCAAGCCTGCTTCTTGAAGAGATCTTTGAAAATTAAAGGCGCCCAAGTGTTTCCTCGCGCCTGAATGAGCAGCCCACCCTCTGCGAGCCTTCCAAGGTTGACCGGTGCATAGCCGAGTTGCTCGACCAGCGTGGACACCACCCGAAGGGCGCTGTCCTTGTCGCTGGAGAGAAAAACCACTCGCCGCCAGCCGCCGATGGAGGGCTCCTGAGCAAGGACGCCTGCAGGCAGGTGGTTGAACGCCTTGACAAGCGCGGCAGCGCCAAACGCCTTGGCGACCACGGCCGAAGACGGGAGGCTGCCCAAATCGCTTGGTGAGACGCCGTAGGCGTTCGTCACATCGATAATGATCTTGCCCCGCCAGTCCTTGGCAGTGTTCGCAGCCTCCCCGTGCGCCCAGAACGGAACAGCCAGCAGGATAATATCGGCCTTGATCGCTTCGTCCAGGGAGCTGGGGATGACCGTGGTTCCGATGGCCGTTGCGAGCGGCGCGAGCGCCTTGGGCGCACGTGTGCTTGCTAGGGCCACTTCGATACCCTTGCGGGCGAACATTTTCGCGAGCGCCTGACCGACGGCCCCGGCGCGCCTATGATTGCGTAAGTCATTTCATATCTCCAGATCGGCGAATTGCCGGTACGTTCTGGAGCTTAGCTAAGGTCGTGGAGCCTCAACCGGGATTGGCGATTTCTCGACAGCGGCTGTGCATCGGCGCACCATTCACGGATTGGTCGCGTCTCGGCGTCCCAATGGAGGTCGACATCCGTGGCCAGGGACAGCGAACTCGAGGACTCCCTCACCCGCATCCGTGAGACGATAGCCTGAGGGTAGCTTCTCGAACAGGTACGCGCCGAGGCGCTGTTCCAGTTGGGCAATGCGTCGCAGCACAGTCGAGTGGTTTACCTTGAGGCGCTCAGCGGCGGTCCGAACCGAGCCTTCGCGCGAGATGACAAGAAAGTAGCGAACGTCGTCCCAGTCGATCATGTGGTGCAACCTTGCACCGCAAGCTGCGGTGTTGAAACACGCATTAAATAGCATGAATGGTGCGAATCTCTTCGTCGACCCCACAATTCTAGTTTCGCTGCAGCTCCTATACCTCGGCAATCGGCTATTCCGCGCCATTGCAGCCAGTGCGAACACCATCCCCTGGGAACAGGCGGTGCGCCAACGCACAGCCGCTGTCGAGAAATCGTCAATCCCGCCTGAGCGCGTTCGATCCCATTTGCTTGCGAGGGGGCGAGATGATCGTCGGCCCTGGACGAACGAAAAGGAGAAGCCGACATGGGAAGACTTGATGGTCGGATAGCCGTTGTCACCGGTGCGGCAAGCGGCATCGGCCTTGCCACCGCGAAGCGGTTTGCGGCCGAGGGCGCAGTAGTCGTGATGGTGGACCAGCACGGCGAGAAGGTTCGACGTGCCGCGCAGGCGTTAGGGCGGGGCCCGGATCCGGTCCTCGCCAACATCACGAAGATGGCGGATCTCGCTGCTCTTCGCGACCACGTCGCCAAGACCTACGGCTTCGCCGACGTCCTGTTTGCCAACGCCGGTGTCGCTACGTTCGCGCCGGTCGGCGAAGTGAGCGAAGAAGCGTTCGATCGAACCGTCACGACCAATTTGAAGGGCACATTCTTCACCGTGCAAACGCTGTTGCCGGTGCTCCGCGACGGCGCCTCGATCATTCTCACGTCGTCCGTGTTGGGCTCGAAGGGCGCTCCGGCTTTCAGCGTCTACTCGGCCACCAAAGCTGCAGTCCGCTCCCTCGCGCGGACCCTCACCTCGGATCTGAAAGCGCGCCATATCCGCGTAAACGCTCTCGCCCCCGGGAACACCGAAACGCCCATCGGCGTAAATGCCGGGCTGTCCCAGGAGCAGAGCGATGCCTTTTTCGCGCACACTGCCCTCGACACGCCGCTGGGCAGGAACGGTCAAGCCAACGATATCGCTGCGGCCGCGCTCTACCTCGCGTCCGACGACAGTTCGTTCGTGACCGGCATCGAGCTGACCGTCGACGGGGGCTTCGCGCAGGTGTGAGCCCGAGCCGCTGGCGCTGAGGGGCCGCCGCTAATTTCGGCATCGGCCGACCACTTCGCGCAGGCAGGTACGGCACTTTTTTCGTTTTGTCCCAACACGGAGAACAACATATTCGAGGCAATCAAATGGCCGGCAGACCTGACGCCCAGCCGATCCCCGATCCATTTCACCAACGAACTCGAGGTCGCGGCCTCTGCTGAAACGATCTGGTCGTTGCTCGTGGATCCCGCAGCTTGGCCTGGTTTCTACCCGGGCGTCGAGCACGTTCAGTTGCTTGATGGGCACGAATCGCTTCGCCTTGGCACACGGTTCGAAACCAACCTGGCCGGCCAGGACGTCTTCGCGTCAGTGCAGGAGTTCGAGCCCATGACGCGCATTGCGTGGGGCGGCTACCCGAAGGCGCGGTGACTTCGAAGGCCTATCACGCATGGATTATCACGCCCACGGCGAATGGATGCCACCTCTGGACCGAGGAGACGATGCAGGGCCCGTTCTGGATCGAATTGGGCAAAAAAGCCCCCGATGTTTTGTGGCGCACGCACGAGAAGCTCCTTGAGGATCTCGCCAAGGTCGCAACCGAATGCACTGCCTCACCCATCAAGTAAACAGCCGTCGCTGTCGCAGTCCGAAAGTGAAGGAATAGACTCAT
Source organism: Mesorhizobium sp. M0208 (assembly GCF_040322015.1). Lineage (NCBI taxonomy): Bacteria > Pseudomonadati > Pseudomonadota > Alphaproteobacteria > Hyphomicrobiales > Phyllobacteriaceae > Mesorhizobium > Mesorhizobium sp. M0208. Next base: position 43,310 of record NZ_JAMYSP010000021.1, read on the forward strand.
GAACATCGACCTTAAGGGCCGCAAGGCCGTTGTAACGGGTTCCACGGCGGGCATCGGTCGCGCCATCGCCGAAGGACTGGCGCGCGCGGGCGCTTCGGTTGTGATCAACGGCCGTGGCGAGGAACGCGTCGCCACAGCGCTTCGCGAGATTCGCGAGCTTTCCCACAGGCTGATCTGACGGGCGTTGCGGCTGACCTGGAGACAGCCGAAGGGGCCGGAGCTCTGTTCGCACAGGCGCCCGATGCGGATATCCTCGTCAACAATGTGGGCACAGCGCGCCCGAAGACTTTCTTCGATCTCGCCGATGACGACTGGCTAAGCCTATTCCAGCTCAACGTCATGAGTGGCGTTCGCGCCGCACGCCACTATGTGCCGAAGATGACAGCGCGGGGTTGGGGACGGGTCGTATTCATCAGCAGCGAATCCGCCCTCAATGTCCCGAAAGAGATGATCGACTATGGCATGACCAAGACGGCGCAACTCGCTATTTCGAGGGGGCTTGCCGAAGCGGTCGCCGGAACGGGAGTGACAGTTAACGCGGTCCTCCCTGGCCCAACGAGGTCCGAAATCCTGTCGAATATGATGAATGAGCTGGCGCACTCGCAAGGCATCAGCCAAGAGGAAGCGGAGCAAGTGTTCTTGACGACGATGCGCCCGACAACACTGATCAATCGATTTGCGACGACCGAAGAAGTAGCCAACATGGTTGTTTACGTTTGTTCGGAGCAAGCGTCAGCGACGAGTGGTGCCGGTCTGCGCGTCGACGGCGGTGTACTTCGGTCAATCGTCTAAAAGTGTACGGATTATAAACCAGCTTCCCTAGCGCGAGTCGACGTCGCCAGTGAGTTCCGTCGCGGCCGAGATCACTTTCACCATCTCGCGCATCCGACCCTGCAGGCGCTCCGATGACGGGTTACGGAGCGTGTTGCGGTGGACACCGGTCAACTGGGCCAGGTTGGCCACCTTCACACCCAGTGCCTGCGACAGGTGCTTCGGCGAGATATAAGGCGTGCGCGGCTCCTCAAGGCTATCGACAAAGCCTGAAACCACCGTGGAATGTGCGAGCTGTGCTTGGCAAGTGAACAGAGGCCTGACGCCTTCCAGCGCACTGCTTGTCCGTCCTCATCCGGAGCGGTTGCTAGTCTAGCGCACCAATGCGCCTATGTCGGCCATTGAGGTGACTGTTGCCACTGCCTGAAAGCAGGCATTGTTGGCGCCTTTCTGCAGGTCGCGTTTTCACAACACCGTCGTTGATTTCTCCTTTTGTGCGAGTAGCTGCAGAAGGTTGAGACGGGACACTCGCCCGCTTCAGTAATTACACCAGGCCGGCCTTGTGAAGCCCGTCTACCACTAGCTCGAAATCGTCTGGGTTCTTGTAGGGCAACACTTTGCGGCGGTGTTCCAGAGAATAATCAGGGTTGACGCGGAATAATTCCTGCCACTCATGTCGAGCTTCGTCGTAGCGCCCCAGATGGCCGTAGCTTGCCGCCAGGAGCACGCGTGAGATGTCGGTGTCAGGGTTACGAACAAGTCGCCGCTTAAGGATCCTGATTGCCTCTTCGTACCTGCCCAATTGGAACGTCGCTTGTGCCTGGAAGTGGAGGAATATATCCGGATAATACGGGTTCAAGGCAATTCCCCGATCGAAACACGCAAGCGCCTCCTCGGACCTCCCCGAATAGTGCAGCGCATTGCCGAGGCTTTCGTGCCCCTCAGCAAGGTTTGGTGCGAGGGAGATCGCACGCTCGGCTTCGCGGATGGCCACGTCGTGCCGTCGCAAATACAGACTGATAATGCCCAGCGCCCAGTGCCCGTGAGGATATCGGTCGTCGAGCGCCACGGCCCTGGTCGCCGCCTCTTCCGCCTGCTCCAGAGACTTCGACGGCGAGGGGCTCCACCGGTTTATGTAGTCGAGCCCGTGTGCGAAGGCGAGGAACGCGTAGGCGGGAGCGAACTTCGGGTCCAGTTCGATGGCGCGTTGCAAAAGGTCCCGACCCTGGCTGTTTTGCCCTCTCGTGAACCGCCACAGCCGCTCTCGGCCATGCAGAAAGCAGTCATAGGCTTCCAGGTTGTTGGTTTGTTCGGTCGCCAGTCGCTGCTGGTCGCGCTCCGTCAGGTTGAGCGCCAGCGCGCCGACGATCTGCTGCGTCACGTCGTCCTGCACGGCGAAGATGTCGGTCAGGTCGCGATCGAAACGCTCCGCCCACAGATGTCCCCCCGTGGTCGCGTCGATAAGCTGCGCTGTGATCCGTACCCTGTTGCCGGATTTGCGGACGCTGCCCTCCAGAACGTATTGCACGCCGAGGTTTCGGCCCACCTCCCGAACGTTCACGTTCCTGTCCTTGAAAGTGAAGGACGAATTGCGGGCGATCACGAACAGCTGCGACAGCTTTGAGAGAGACGTGATGATGTCTTCGGAAATTCCGTCGGCGAAATATTCCTGCTCGGCATCACCGCTCATGTTGGCGAAAGGCAGCACGGCTATCGACAATTTCGGTGGTGGCGCTGTCGAAACTAGAGCCGCTGGAAATTGTGTAGTCACTGTCTTGGCGTCAGCCGCGGTTCCAATTCGGAGCGAATAAACCCGGATCGGTTCGGCGATGTTCTTCAGCTGCGTGTTGCCGAGATCGCTGACGGAGAGGTCAAGCCTCGCCTTGACTTGACGATAGGCGTCCTCGGACAGGCAGATCGCTCCTGGCGCAGCGACGCCCTCCAGGCGCGAGGCGATGTTGACGCCGTCGCCCATCAGATCGCCGTCGCTTTCCTCGACCACGTCGCCCAAATGAATGCCGATCCGGAACTCGATGCGGCGGTCCTCCGGCACGCCGGCATTGCGCTCGACCATGCCGTTCTGCACTTCGAGGGCGCAGCGTACGGCGTCTACCACGCTGCGGAACTCGACCAGTGCCCCATCGCCTGTGCGCTTGATCACGCGTCCGTTGTGGACAGCGATGGTCGGGTCGATCAGGTCGCTGCGCAGTGCCCGCAACCTGGCCAAAGTACGGTCCTCATCCGCGCTCGCCAGCCGGCTGTACCCGACCACGTCGGCGGCCAGGATCGCGGCTAACTTGCGAGTCTCGCTCACAGGGGGGCATCTCCTCGTCTCCATATAACAGGAAGACACGTGATTACTGAAGGCCCGCTTCTGATAATCCGAGCCTCGAAGCTGCCAATCCGCCTCCGGCCCCAAATCGAGACCCTCCTTGCTCGTCGCAAAGTATCGTCAATGCGCCACGCGACCTTCCAACTTTAGACTGAAACACATCATGGCCCTCTCTTTTCCGTTAGCGGTGAGCGAGGCCTTTGATCGGGTGGAATCTAGCGCCGTAGGTGGGACAAAAACATCGAAAAACATTGGAATTCATGTGAATGCCGCGAAGCCCCAAACGTCCTCCGGACCCACCATTACCATTATTTATCAATGCTTTATAGGATGGTTCGCCCGAGGTTCGCCGAACCGTTCAGGCCTCTACTACTATTGTCGGCGCGCCGGGCCTGGCATGGCCGATGATGCGAGCCGAAGGGTAGCCGTCCGCGACGATCCTCTCGACGAGCGCCGCTGCGCTGTCGGTCTCGCAAGCAACCAGCAACCCGCCCGAAGTCTGTGGGTCCGTGAGAAGGTGGCGTCGCCACTCGGGCATGCCGGGAGGTAAGCTTACCGCGTCGCCATAACTCGCCCAGTTGCGCCACGATGCGCCGGTAACGTGGCCGTCGACCGCGAGCGAGGCAGCCTCGGAAAACAGCGGCACGTCGCGGCTGCAAATTATCAGCGTGCACCCGGAACCGCGTGCCATCTCGAGGGCATGTCCGAGCAAGCCAAATCCGGTCACGTCGGTGACCGCGTGGACGCTCGCGTCCTGCGCCAGCTCCGATCCGATCCGGTTGAGAAGGGTGGTGGAGGCGATCATTTCGCGATAGCCGCTCTCGGAAAGCGCCTGCATCTTGATGGCGGCGGAATAGATGCCGACACCGAGCCCTTTCGTCAGGATCAAGGTGTCACCCGGCCTGGTATCAGAATTGCGTCGGATATCCTCGGGTCGGCATGTGCCGATGACTGCAAGGCCGTAAATCGGCTCCGGCGAGTCGATTGAATGGCCGCCGGCAACCGGGATTCCGGCGTTGGCGCAGACAGCTTCGCCACCTTTCAGGATTTCGCGGACCATGAGCGTCGGGATCTTGTCGAGAGGCATGCCGAGTATAGCCAACGCCATGATCGGCCGGCCACCCATCGCATAGATATCGGACAGGGCGTTGGTTGCGGCAATCCGGCCGAAATCGTAGGGGCTATCTACCATGGGCATGAAGAAGTCGGTCGTTGCAATGACGCAAGTCGCGCCGTCGAGCTGCCAGACTGCCGCATCGTCGCCGGTCTCCGTGCCGACGAGAAGCTGATGATAGGGACTGGCAGCCGCCGGATCAGCGAGAAGCTGCTGCAGCACTGACGGTGCCAGCTTGCAGCCGCAACCGCCGCCATGGGCGAGGCTGGTCAGGCGCACAACGGGCGCTTCCGTGATTTCAGGCGAGAGGGCGATTGCCATGGTCATCGAGCCTCCTCTGCTGGCACGCTTTAGTAGGGATCAAAATCAACCGGAATGGAAAATGCGATCGCGCAACGCACGGCACGTTTGGAGCACGCTTGCTCTCAGCGGGTTTCGTTGAGTTAGGAAAGGCAAGGACCGTACCCGGCGTGCGAGGCACCGCCGTCATTGGGTATCGATCGAAAGGCGCCCCGACCCGCGGGAGCTGTTTCATCGCCACGCCTTACTGTATGGTAATACCTTCGTTTTCGTCAATCGCAGTCGCGGCCACGAAAACATGACAAGAAATTCAACAATAATTCACAGTGCCGATTTGCGGGCACAAACCTGCTGCGGGAAGGCCGTTCGGAGGGCACTTTTGCTGCACCGTACGCACCTCGTTCTTGGCATTGATTTTATTTGGTCCGAGACTAGTTACCCGGATTGAACCGTTGGTTCGAGTTGCCTTGTGCGGCATCGGCTTCGGGAGGAACCCATGAACATCGATCTTTCTCGACGCGCGTTCCTGCAAACAGCAGGCGCGGGTCTCGCCGGTACTACGCTCGGAGCCCTCGGCTTCGGCGATAGCGAGGCCGCACACGCGGCGGCCATACGGTCCTTCAAGCTCGCGAACACCATCGAAACACGCAACACCTGTCCATACTGCTCGGTGGCTTGCGGCATAATCTTGTATTCGAAGGGCGATCTCAGAAAGGGCGAGCCAGCCGAGATCACCCATATCGAGGGTGACACTGATCATCCGACCAATCGCGGCACCTTGTGCCCCAAAGGGTCGGCCCTGCTCGGATTTGTCAAGTCGCCGACCCGTCTGCAACATCCGATGATCCGCAAACCGGGCTCGGACAAGTTCGAGCCGATAAGCTGGGAAGACGCACTCGGCGGCATCGCCCGCCTGATGAAGGACGATCGCGACAAGAACTTCGTCGCGACGAACAATGACGGTGTGACGGTCAACCGGTGGATCACCACCGGCTTCCTCGCCGCCTCGGCTTCGACCAATGAAACCGCGTTCGCGACCTACAAGGTGGTCCGCAGCGCGGGCATGCTGGTGTTCGACAACCAGGCACGTGTCTGACACGGCCCGACGGTGGCGAGTCTCGCCCCAACATTCGGCCGCGGCGCAATGACGAATTCCTGGACCGACATCAGGAACACGGATCTCGTCGTCATCATGGGCGGCAATGCCGCCGAAGCGCATCCTTGCGGCTTTAAATGGGTCACGGAGGCGAAGGCCAACCGCGGCGCCAAGCTCATCGTCATCGACCCGCGCTTCACGCGCTCGGCTTCGGTATCGGATCTTTACGCGCCGATTCGCCAGGGAACGGATATCGCCTTCCTGCTAGGGCTGATCAACTACTGCATCCAAAACGACAAGGTGCAATGGGACTATCTGAAGGCCTTCACCAACGCGACATATGTTGTCAAGGAGGGCTTCACCTATCAGGACGGCCTCTTCTCCGGCTATAACGAGGCGAAGCGAGACTATGACAAGTCCAGTTGGGACTATGACATAGGCTCGGACGGCTTTGCCGTTGTCGACGCGACATTGGCCAATCCCCGCTGCGTCTGGAATTTGCTCAAGAAGCATGTCGCAGTCTACACGCCGGAGATGGTCGAGCGCATCTGCGGCACACCGAAGGATCGGTTCCTGAAGGTAGCCGCGATGGTCGCCGAGACGTCGTCTCCGACCAAAGCGATGACCTCGATGTATGCGCTCGGCTGGACCCAGCACTCCAAGGGCTCGCAGAACATCCGCGCCATGGCGATGCTGCAGCTTGTTCTCGGCAACATCGGTATACGCGGCGGCGGCATGAACGCGCTTCGCGGTCACTCCAACATTCAGGGGCTGACCGACCTCGGGCTGATGTCGAACCTGCTGCCCGGCTATCTGACGCTGCCGACTGAGAAGGAGGTCGATCTGGCAGCCTACATGTCGACCCGGGGCTTCAAGCCGCTCCGGCCGAACCAGATGAGCTACTGGCAGAACTACAGGAAGTTCTTCGTAAGCTTCCAAAAGTCGATGTGGGGCAACGCGGCAACACCGGAGAACGATTTCGCCTATGACTTCCTGCCGAAGCTGGACCTGCCGGGCTACGATCTGCTGCGGGCTTTCGAGCTTATGCACCAGGGCAAGATGAACGGCTATTTCTGCCAGGGCTTCAACCCACTACAGGCAGCTCCGAACAAGAAGAAGGTGATCGAGTCCCTTTCGAAGCTCAAATACCTCGTCATCATGGATCCGTTGGACACGGAGACGGGCCGGTTCTGGGAGAACCACGGGCCGTACAACGATGTCGATCCGTCGCAGATTCAGACGGAAGTCTACCAACTTCCCTCCACCTGCTTCGCTGAGGATGACGGCTCGCTGGTCAATTCGGGGCGCTGGCTGCAGTGGCATTGGGCCGGCGGCACGCCCCCCGGCGAGGCCAAACGCGATACCTGGATCATGGCGCAGCTCTATTTGCACCTGAAGGAACTCTACACCAAGGAAGGTGGTGCCTTCGCCGATCCGATCGTCAAGCTCAACTGGCCTTATGCCGATCCCGGCGATCCGAAGGCCGAGGAGCTTGCCCAGGAGATCAATGGCAGGGCGCTGGCCAGGGTAACCGATACGGCCGACCCGACAAAGGTGCTGGCCGAGGCCGGAAAGCTCTTGCCGGGCTTCGCCGCGCTGCGCGACGACGGCTCCACCTCCTGCGGCTGCTGGATCTACTCCGGCTGCTTCAACGAAAACGGCAACAACATGGCCAGGCGGGACACCACCGATCCTGACGAAACCGGTGCCTATTCCAAATGGGCGTTCTCATGGCCCGCCAACCGCCGCATTCTCTACAACAGGGCGTCGGCTGACCTCACCGGAAAGGCTTGGGATCCAAGCCGCAAGGTGATTGAATGGGACGGCACGAAATGGTCGGGCTATGATGTCCCCGACATCTTGCCAACGGCAAAGCCCGATCAAGTAGGCCCGTTCATCATGAATCCGGAAGGCGTCTCGCGCCTCTTTACCCGGGGCATGATGCGCGACGGACCATTCCCGGCGCATTACGAGCCATTCGAGTCGCCCATCGCGAACCCGATAGCTCCCAAAGTCCGCGGCAACCCCGCAGCGCGGGTGTTCGAAGGCGATCTGGCCCAGTTCGCCGAATCGGCTTCGCAGGAGTTCCCCTACGCGGCGACCTCCTACCGACTGACCGAGCATTTCCACTTCTGGACCAAGCACGTCATCACCAATGCGGTGATGCAGCCGGAGTTTTTCGTGGAAATTTCGGAACAGCTTGCGGCCGAGAAGGGCATCACCAAAGGCGGCTGGGTACGCGTCTGGTCGAAGCGCGGTTCCGTTGTGGCGAAGGCCATGGTGACCAAGCGGATCAGGCCGCTCACCTGCGATGGCAAGACCGTCCACATCGTCGGGATACCGCTGCACTGGGGCTTCACGGGAGCGGCGAAGAAAGGCTTTGGCCCGAACATGCTCACCCCCTTTGTCGGCGACGCCAACATCGAGACGCCGGAATACAAGGCCTTCCTTGTCAACATCGAGCCCATCGCCGGGCCGGTAGCGTAGGAGGCGTAAGCGATGTTTCGTCCACTTCCAAATCCTTCGACGACGGATACCGCACCGCGTTTTTCCGACAAGGACCTCATCCGCCGCTCTGCCTCGAGGGTTCCCGCGCCCGAGCAGCACTTGACGGAGGTCGCCAAGCTCATCGATGTTTCGAAATGCATCGGCTGCAAGGCGTGTCAGACGGCCTGCATCGAGTGGAACGACACGCATCCGGAGATCGGCTTCAATGCCGGCGTCTATGAGAATCCTGCCGATCTCACGCCGGACATGTTCACGCTGATGCGCTACAGCGAATGGGACAATCCCGAGACGAACGAACTCGAATGGCTGATCCGCAAGGATGGCTGTATGCACTGCGCTGACCCGGGCTGCCTCAAGGCTTGTCCGGCGCCGGGCGCCATAGTGCAGTATTCGAACGGCATCGTCGATTTCGTCCATGAGAACTGCATCGGCTGCGGCTATTGCATCAAGGGTTGCCCGTTCAACATTCCGCGCATCTCCAAAGTCGATCACACGGCCTACAAATGCACGCTCTGCTCCGACCGCGTGGCTGTCGGCCAGGGACCAGCCTGCGCCAAGGCCTGCCCGACCCAGGCGATCGTGTTCGGCACGAAAGACGAGATGAAACAGCACGCCGACGGCCGCATCAAGGACCTGAAATCGCGCGGCTATTCGAATGCCGGCCTCTACGATCCGCCCGGCGTCGGAGGGACCCATGTGATGTATGTGCTGCACCATGCCGACCAGCCGGAACTCTATTCTGGTCTGCCGAAGGAGCCGAAGATCAGCCCGCTCGTGGAGGCGTGGAAGGGCGTGACCAAATATGCCGGCCTCACCATTCTCGGCGTGGCGGCCGGCGTCGGCCTGCTTCACCATCTGGTCATGGGACCGAACAGGGTCTCCGGGACGGATGAGGAGCATGCCGAAGAGCTGACGGAAGGCGAATACGATGGCCGCGTATGACGTGAAGCCGAACGAGCAGGTACATCCCGGCAAGCCAGTGATCGTGGACCGCTACACGGTGGGCGCGCGGATCAACCATTGGATCACGGCGGCCAGCCTGATCCTGCTCGCCTTGTCCGGCCTTGCCATGTTTCACCCGAGCCTGTTCTTCCTGTCGGGGCTGTTTGGCGGCGGCCAGTTCACACGCTTCGTTCACCCATGGATCGGCGTCTTGCTCTTCTTCAGCTTCCTTGGGCTTTTCGTTCGGTTCTGGAAGGCCAATTTGTGGAGGCCCGAGGATGGAACGTGGCTCGCACGCTTCCGTGACGTATTATCCAATCACGAGGACAACGTCCCCGAAGTAGGCAAGTACAATGCCGGCCAGAAGCTCGTCTTCTGGTCAATGTCGATCCTCATCATCATCCTGATTTCGAGCGGCATTGTCATCTGGCAACAATATTTCGCCGCTTACACCACGATCGGTCAGCAGCGGGTGGCGCTGCTTGTTCATTCGATCGCTGCCGTGGCGATCATCGGCGTGTGGATTATCCATTTCTATTCGGCCATCTGGGTACGCGGCACCATTCCCGCCATGACGCGCGGACGGGTGACCGGCGGCTGGGCTTGGCGGCATCATCGCAAATGGCTGCGTGAACTGATCGCACGCAAACCGGACGGACGTTCGGGATCGAATCCCGCCGAATGAGCGGGCATTTATTTTTACGCAATTCCGGACGGAAAGCCGTTATACTTTTCGTGGAATTGCTCTGGAGCAGTATCAAGCCGACCACGTGGCCCGTGAGGTTCGTGAGGTTAAAATGCCAAGGCAACAAGATCCTTCACGCCCTGACCCGACTGTAATTGGCGAGGTCTCGGCCCCACCCTTTGCGCGCCTGCCTGATCCGCGGACCTTGTTCATTCGCCGCTCCGAGCGATTGAATGTGTTGGCGGATGGCCACCAGCTCGGCCCCTATCTCCGCTTCCTCGCTGGACTGACGGATGCGCAGCACTGCATTCAGGACGGCTTGCCGGATGTCGAATTGCCCACCGCGGAGGCGCGCGAGCGTGCACGAACCTTCGGTATGCCGCCGCTCGATCGCAACCAATTCACTTCGGATGCCGCCGTTGGAATGACGCTCGGCCGCCTGTTCGAAGTGGCAGCCACGATCGAAAAACCCGAGGCGGCCGCAGCCGCCTTGGACAGGCTGGCGAATATCGATGCGTTCGGGGTCGAATCCATGGTGCGCAATGTGCTTACCGATGCGATCCCAATGAACGCGCTTGCCGAGCATGTCTATGTCGCGGCCGCGCTGCAGGTCCACTTCGCCCGCCTCGCGGCATGTCTCGACAGCTCGAAGCTGGTTCCGGTTGCCGACGGGGCCTGTCCGGCCTGCGGTGGGCCGCCCGTATCCTCGATCATCGTCGGTTGGCACGGCGCACACGGGGCGCGGTTCTGCGTCTGCGCGCTGTGTGGAACATTGTGGAACCACGTCCGTATCAAATGTACGCTGTGCGGCTCCACCAAGGGGATAGGCTATCAGGAAATCGAGGGAGGCTCTGGCACGGTCAAAGCCGAGACCTGCGATGCATGCGGCTGCTATGTAAAGATCCTATCCCAGCACAAGGATCCGGCTCTCGATCCGGTCGCCGACGACGTGGCGACGCTCGGCCTCGACCTGCTCGTCCGCGAGGGTGGCCATCGCCGCGGATCGTTCAATCCGTTCCTTATTGGCTATTGAGGATACGATGACCGCTTCATCCGCAAACCCTTTGCGCAATCTTCCGTCGGTCGACCAAGTGCTGAAGACCCCGCTGGCGGCGGCCGCAATCGAGCGCTTCGGACGGCAGGCCGCGACGGAGGCCATTCGCCGAGCCGTCGCCGATGCGCGAATGGCCTCCCGCAATGCCGGAGCGATCGTGCCGGAGGCAAACGATCTTGCCGGCGACGCACTCTTGCAGCTCAAGGATGGCGAACGACCTTCCCTGCGCCGAGTTTTCAACCTGACCGGAACGGTGCTGCATACCAATCTCGGACGTGCCCTCCTTGCGATGGAGGCGGTCGATGCTGTTCGGCTGGCGATGCGCGAAGCGGTGGCTCTCGAATTCGATGTCGAGAACGGCGGGCGCGGCGAACGGGACGATCATCTTCGATCGCTCGTTTGCGAGCTGACCGGAGCCGAGGATGCAACCGTCGTCAACAACAACGCGGCTGCCGTCCTTCTCGTCCTCAACACGCTGGCGCTCGGTCGCGAAGCGATCGTTTCGCGGGGCGAGTTGATCGAGATCGGCGGCTCTTTCCGGATGCCCGAGATCATGACGCGCGCCGGCGCCAGGCTTGTCGAGGTCGGCACCACCAACCGCACTCATCGCAAAGACTATGTCACGGCGATCGGCCCGCAGACCGGGCTCATCCTCAAGGTGCACACATCGAACTACCGGGTCGAAGGATTCACGGCCGAGATCCGGGCCCCCGAGCTCGCTGCAATCGCCAAGGCGCATGGGATACCGCTGGTCCATGATCTCGGTTCGGGCACGCTGGTCGATCTAGCCCGCTACGGCCTTGGGCGCGAGCCGACCGTGCGCGAGGCGGTCGCCGACGGCGCCGATCTCGTCACATTCTCCGGCGACAAGCTGCTCGGCGGTCCGCAGGCCGGTTTCATCGTCGGCTGCAGGGACCTGCTCGCAGCGATCCGCCGCAACCCGATGAAGCGGGCGCTCAGGGTCGACAAGCTTCGTTTGGCCGCGCTCGAGGCGACGTTGAAGCTCTACCGCGACCCCGACCGCCTGGCCGAGCGCCTGCCGACGCTAAGGCTGCTCTCGCGCCCGGTGAGGGAAATTGCAGCGCAGGCAAAGCGCCTTGCTCCCCTGGTTGCTGACGCCGTGGCCGAAGCCTTTGCGGTCGACACGGTGGAGTGCCGGAGCCAAGTCGGATCCGGCGCGCTGCCGCTCGAAACTGTGCCAAGCGCCGGGCTTGCTCTCAAGTCGCGCTCAGGGAGCGGCCGGGCGCTCGAAGCGCTTGCGGCTGCGCTGCGTGGGCTGGGCGTCCCCGTGATCGGGCGCATCGAGAACCAGGCGCTCGTGCTCGATTTGCGCTGTCTGGAAGACGAGGCGAACTTCCTCGCCAATCTAGCCGGCTTAAATCCGGGAGGAACCGATGCGCTGGCGTGACCGCCTTGCGCGCCGCCCAGCCGAGACGCCTGTGGCCGCACGCATGACCGAGGCTCTCCAAGCCGCGCGGCGAGGCGACCATGCCGTGGCTCTCTCCATATGGGAGCCGCTCGCTCACCGGGGCGTTGCCCGCGCTCAGAACAATATCGGCGCCTGCTTCGCCGAAGGGCTCGGCGTCGAGCGTGATGCGGAAATGGCCTTTCGCTGGCTGGCGCTTGCCGCCGAGGCAGGGGATCCTGTCGGGCAAAGGAATCTGGCGTCGCTTTATTTCCGCGGCGAAGGCGTCGAGCAGGACTTTCGCCGGGCGGCCGAGCTCTATCGGGCCGCAGCGGAAACTGGCGACGGACCGGCGCAGGATATGCTGAGCTGGATGCTGCTGGAGGGCGAGGTGATGCTTCCCGATGTCGGCGAGGCGCGACGCTGGGCGCTTGCCGCGGCCGATCAAGGCATCGCATCCGCGATGACCCGGATCGGCATGCTTTATCACAATGCGCTCGGCGTGCCGCGCGATCCGGACGAGGCTGTCCGCTGGTGGCGCCGTGCTGCCATGCGAGGAGACGCGGAAGGGCAGGCAATGCTCGGTGCCGCCTGCCATCTTGGCACGGGCGTGCCGGCTGACGCGGTTGAGGCGCTGGTTTGGCTCCTGCGTGCCCAGGCAGGCGGCAGCGCCCTTGCCGGCCGCTATCTGGCTGCGGTGCGGGCCGAATTGAGCGCGGGCGATGCCGCCGAGGCCGAGCGTCGCGCCGCCGCGCCGTGGCCGGAGGCCGCATCATCATGATCGTTGGCACGGCGGGACATGTCGACCATGGCAAAACTGCACTGGTGTATGCGCTGACCGGTATAGACACCGATCGTTTGCAGGAGGAAAAGACACGCGGCATGACGATCGATCTCGGCTTCGCCTATTTGCCGGTGCCGGGTGGGGATAGCATCGGTTTCGTCGATGTTCCCGGGCACGAGCGTTTCGTACACACGATGCTCGCCGGCGCCAGCGGCATCGACTTCGTGTTGCTCGTGGTGGCCGCCGACGACGGCGTCATGCCGCAAACCCGGGAGCATCTCGCCATCGTCGATCTGCTCGGTGTCAAGCGCGGCGCCGTCCTGCTCACGAAATGCGATCTGGCCGGTCCCGAGCGCCGCACTGCGGTGACGAACGATATCCGCTCGGTGCTTGCCGGGACGATGCTTGCCGAGGCCCACCTGATTCCCGTCTCGGTCGTTACCGGCGAAGGTATCGATGAACTCAGGTATCTTTTGTTCGAGGAGGCGTCGCATCTTGCCCGGCGTGCAGTTTCGGGCCGTTTTCGATTAGCGGTGGACCGCTCGTTCACGCTGCGCGGCGTGGGCACCGTCGTGACGGGCACCGTGCTTTCGGGTTCTCTCGGTGTTGGGGACAACGTGGTCGTAAGCCCGTCAGGATTGCTTGCGCGGGTTCGATCGATCCACGCCCAGAACCGGCCGGCCGAACGTGGTCGGGCGGGAGACCGCTGCGCGCTCAATCTGACCGGCGAAAGGGTTTTCAAGGACGCGATCCGGCGCGGCGACGTTATTGTCGATCCGGAGCTTCACGCGCCGTCGGACCGGATCGATGCAAGCCTTCGCGTTCTGCCGGGTGAACGCAAGCCGATCGGCCAATGGTTTCCGGTGCGGCTCCACCATGCCGCGACGGAGGTCGGGGCACGCATCGTACTCCTCGGAGACGAACCGATCGGGCCTGGCGGCACGGCCAATGTTCAATTGGTGCTGGATAGTCCGATCGCGGCCGCTGCCGGCGACGTTTACGTGGTGCGCGACACCTCGGCGCAGCGAACCATCGGCGGCGGACATTTTCTCGATCTGCGGGCGCCCAGCCGCAAACGCCGCGCGCCGGAACGGCTGATCCAACTCGATGCCCACGCGCTATTGGCGCCCGAACTGGCCGCCGCCGCACTCCTTGATGCGCCGCCCCACTATTTCGACCTGAAGGCTTTTGCGCGCGACAGGGCGCTTAGTGACTGCGAGACGAAAGGCCTGATCGATCAACTCGGGCTTGTCCGTTTTACCGTCGGAGAAATGCTTCTCGTGCTGTCGCCGGAGCGCTGGTTGCGATTTAAGCGCGACTTGGCCGCGACCCTGGTGACCTTCCATGCCGACAATCCGGATTTGCCCGGCGTAGGAATGGAGAGACTGCGTATCGGGCTTGATCCACGTCTGCCGGCCTCCTCTTTCATAGCAGTTCTGCGGAGCCTTTCGCACGCTGGAGAAGTTGCCTTGGACGGCGCTTGTGCGACTACCCGGTCATGAGGCGCACCTGACGGCAAAGGATGAAAATCTCTGGCTGCAGATCCAGCCTCTCATTGGCGGACCCGAACGATTCCATCCGCCGAGGGTGTGGGATATTGCCAAGGTGCTGGGCTCGCCGGAGACCGAAATCCGGCGGCTTCTGAAGCTTGCCGGCCGCATGGGGAAGGTCCACGAGGTCGCTCATGACCATTTCTTCCAGCTCGAGGCATTGGCGCAGATCGTCGAGATCGCGCGCGACCTTGCTGCGTCGATGCCTACAGGGCAGTTCACCGCTGCTCAATTTCGCGATCGCGTGGGCAGCGGACGCAAGGTCGCCATCCATATCCTCGAATTTCTCGATCGGCACGGCGTGACGCTGCGGCGGGGAGACTTGCGCCGTCTGAACAGGCGCAGGCTGGACCTGTTCCGCCTGACAGGCGAGGGTGAGCCGCCGATGGCGCAAATTTCTGGAGGAGCATCGTCCCCGGTGGGGCGTCCGGACTTCAAATCCGGGAGGGGCCGCGAGTCGGTCTCTGGTGGGTTCGACTCCCACTCTCTTCCGCCATCCTAGTGAGCCAAGATGAACCCGACGGCTTCCTTTCTGAATGACCTGAAAACGGCGGCTGAGACCGCCAGGACAACCGAGGCAAGCTTCAGGCGACAAGCGGCCAATCAGATCGCGGTTCTGGAGCAGGAGCGCGCTTTCGCCTTCAGGCGGCTCAACCTCATGCAGGATATCTCCGACGCCGTGGCCTCGGCCGAAAGTGAGGAGATCGCCGTGGCCAGCGCTTTGGCCGTCCTGCGCTTGCGGCTCGGCTGGAATGCGGACAGCGAGGCGCGCACGGAAGCGATCACGCATTTTGGCCCCGTTGCGCTTGCGTTGTTCCAGGCCGGGAAGTTGCCCGACGTCGAACCCGCCACCAATATCGGCGAGGCCCTTGCGATTTTTGAGCACTGGTTCTCCGAATCCCGGGGATCGCCGTTCTGGCTGCTATTCGAGCACCAGATCGTTGACACGCCGCTGGTCGACTTTTGACCGACGGACTTTTCGGCATACCCGGATGCGAAAGCAGAGAGCGCAACGTCGCTTTTTACCGAAAGCTGCGGTAACCGGCGCCTCGGCCACCGCCGCAAGCAGCTGCTTTGGGCGCGGATATCGGAAGGCGTTCAGTCCCATGACTGGTCCGTTTGGGGGCCGTCTGCCAGATCATGTAGTCTTCGGGCTCCAGTATGACCGGCACACGGTTGTGGAACGTCGCCATGGGCGAATTCGGCTCGCAGGTCAGCACCGTGAAGCGGATGTTGTCGCCGATAGCGGGGTCGCGCCAATTCTCCCAGAGCGCCGCCAAGGCGAACGGCTCGCCCGACTTCATCGCAATGGCATACACACAGCGCTCTATGGGGGCGCGTTCCGGCTATCCGCGGAAAGGGCCGTTGTGCTTTGTGGCAAGGTCTTCGCGTCGGTTCGCGCAAGAGCCCGTCGAGCGTCAGCAGCGGCGTACGCATCGTCTTGGCATAGGATAGTCAAAGCAATCGAAATTGCTGAGGTAGCGTTTGCCAATTTCGTGTTTTTCGGCAATCGCGACGGCATAGGACAGTACCCGCAGCGGCGATCCTGGCTCGCGAAGCGCGATTCTTCTGGCTTCCAGCCATTCGACCACGACGGCCTCGGCGGCCCTATACGGGCAATTCAGCTGGTCCGGCCGGGATAGACCAATAATCGCCTCCCACGCGGCGAGCGTCGATGTGAAGGGGGAGGCGCTCCCAGCAAGGCGGCTTCATAGCTATCGGCCGTGTCCTCGCCAGCTATCATCGACACGATGGCACAGGCATCCACGAACACTATTCGTCGCCCTGCAGATCATGATCCAGGTCGTGATAGGCTTCTTGTGGGACCGGCTTTCGATCAGGTTGGAATGACAGGCCATGTTTTGCCAGAATCTTCTGTGCAGTCTCGCGCGGCCGCTCCTTTTGCATCCGGTTTCGGATTGTCTCACGGAGAGCGGATATCACCGCTTCGGTGATATTGGTGCGGTCGAGGCGGGCAAGCTCCCGCGCCAATTTGTCAGCTTCATCGTTTCGGATGTTCAAGGTCATATGTGTAGCCCCAATAGCGTATCCATCATCACGCTATTGTGTAGCTTTTTTCAATGCTTGGTCGCTACGGCGGCGGGGCGGCGTACTATTCGACGCTGCGGACATAGTAAATTCGTTTCAGCCGGCGCACCGTCATTACCTGCCGTTGCTCGGCCGAAGGATGTTCGCAGCTGATGACGACCGTATCTTGTCGCGGGCATTTTTCGCATCGCATTGGATAGGTCGTGTCGTCAACCTCGATCGGCCCGAAGGTCTTCGCGGTCCGCCACTGACGACAGGCTGTGACGCTGACGGCGAGCGCGTATGAGCAGAGCTTGCAGATATTGCACCATCGAACAACCATCCCCCATGAACAATGCGCAGGCCGAGCCTCAAGAAGAGCTTTGCTGCTCGCACGTCGGTCAGGAAGATCGTAAAACGCAGATGGGCTTGAACGCGCCGCAAGGGTATGGCTGGCTGACGAACCCCAAGAAGGCAACCTACAGTCGCGTCTACAATCTTACCAGTTTCTCGCTTTGAGGCAGCCTCAAGAAACTGTTTCGATGGTTGCGCCTGAGTGGCAACCGCATCGTATCGCTTGGACACCTCGAAATACCGCATTTCCAGAGGCGGGCGGTGCGGCAACGAGGTTGCGAACAGCCTGATGCGCGGCAGTGGCTGGATTTCGGCTCGCGCGAGGGCTGCCCTTCGTTCCACCACAGGGAGGTGAGGAGCAGGTCGCCAGCCGCTACAATGTCAGCAACGGCACGATCTCGCGGCTGCATCATAGCGTCCACAAATGCAGAATCGGCCAATTAGCAAACTTGGGTTGCTCTTCCGTCACAAAAGGCGCGTAGATTGCCGCCATTAAGGATATTGATCATGGCGTTACGCATCAGGCTGCCTGGGGGCACGCTGAAGGTGAAGAGCTATCGCGAGCTGCGCGTCCGCGAGCGGGAGCGTCGCGTGCCGGTGGTCAGGATCGGATCAATGTACGTCATCTGGTGGAAAGATCACCAAGACCCCTCCAAAAAGGCGGATGGGTGAGCCGCGTCGTTGATAATCGACAAAGGCGGTCATCGCACGTCGGCGACCGACTTCTCCATCGACGGTGGTAGACTACGATCTGTCGGCTTGCTAATAGCCTATCGTCTGCTCGCACTAGGCGTACCCCAAGCCCCCCGCCCAGCTTGGTGCGACGCGTGACCGCCCGCCGCGCCTCGCGCTCGGCGGGTTTGTCATTTCCGTCGCGGTGCCCTCTTCCGCCCGGTAAGGGGTGGTATCCTGCGACTGGCTGGTCGGATGACCACTTTCTCCTTCGCCAAGGGGCCGCCATTTAAGGACCAAATTCGCAACAATTTCCGCACGGCGTGGTTGCGATCGAAAAGCGACCCGGGATGACGTAGTTGTCGGTGGCGAGGTGGCGCTAAGTACGACCAGTCCTTGGGACCTCGTCCAGGAGATTTGGACCTTTGCTCGCTGGCAACTGACCCTCGGGCGTAAGCTTGTCCACTGCGTCGGGGAGTTCTCTTGTGAGCCGGTCGATAAGCTCGTCGTGGGACAATCCTGTTTGCTCGGCAAGATCGTCCAATGTTTGCGGGTCGATTGCCTTCTCAACCTGTTCGCGCTGAACGGGCCGGTTTGATCCTTTGCTCACCCACGAATCAACTTCGTCGCCCGCACCCACATTTCTGAGGCGGTCCAGGATGTCGCCGAGGCCGCCTGGGGGACCAGCGCTAGCGTTGGGATCGGTCGATTTCCTGCCAGCGATCAACTCGCCGATCTTGTCCCTGTTCTTGTAGGCAAGCAGGCCCAGCAACGCTATGGCGACCTTTCCTATGTCAAGGCTCATTTCGCATCTCCTTCCACAAGAAAGCAAAAGCCATGCGCTTTTGAAAGGTTCCACGGTTCGGCCTCCCACCGGGAATTCCGGGCTAGCCCCGAACCTGCTGTATATTAACATCTGCGGAGACTTTCGGGCTTTTCGCGTGTTGGAACTTTGTCCTCCAGCTACATAGCAATCGTGATCGGCTGTCGGTCACACCTGGCCTGTCGGCTTCGGTCGGCGGACTTTTTGTTGCGTTGGGTGAACATCCGCCTGCGGCGATGGTTCGATAAGTAGCACTATCCCCCCGATCGGGCCCCGCATAGGAGAGCGCCGCTTGGCCATCGAGAAGCAAAGACACGACAGAGCGTACGGCAGATGCCGCACGGGCGCTGGTCGACGACGAGCGCACGGCACGAGACGCAAAGACCGCTCGGCTCCGGGAGCAGCGGCTGAGGGCTGAAACCACTTGGAACCACGCGATGGAGCAGCTTCGCAGTGAAATGGCGTTGTTGGCGGATCCGGGATTTGGGTCGCGCGGGCCGCAGTTCTGGTTCGCTATGGAATCGGCGCTGCAATGCTTCTGGGGTAGTTCCCTACAGGTGGCGGTTTTTCGCGTTTCTTCGCGGCGAAACGTTTCGCTGCTAGGCTCAGAGATGATCCGGGGCCTCTTGGGAACTAAGGGTCCGCTTGCCAAATCCAGCAATGGCCGGCGGACCCCGTCAGCGCATGAAGGGACTTTTTATGCGCCAAATCTCCTCCCGGAGATGACGCTACCAACAGGCAATGGCGAGGGCTGGTTCCCGCCGCGTCCTGCGCACCGGACCATTGCGCGGCCAGGCCAGACTTAAGTCCTACGGTCTAGTGGTTTAAGCCCCTTCGAGGAACGTTCGTTGGTTGGCTCGCGTTGAGGTGAGCTTGGCGCGATGAAGCTGCGTCCCGGCAAAATCTCAACAAGGAGACGGCTATGAGAATGCATCTTTCCATCGCAGCGGCGGGATTTCTGTTGTTGGCCGGCATTGGTGCCGCTGCCGCCCAGGACGTGATCATCGAACCGCAGCAGGAAACCGTCATCAAGGAATACGTCAAGAAGCAGCCGCTCGCTTCGGTGAAAATTCCTGGGGTGGAGCTCAACATCGGCTCGCCTCTGCCCGATACAGTCGAGCTTCATGAAGTGCCAAACGTCAAATACCGTTATGTGATCGTCGACAACCGGACCGTTCTGGTGGATCCGAGCACGCGCAAGATCATCAAGGTCTACGACTGAGCTGATCTTGGGAGCGCTGGCCCGGATAGCGGTGGCAATCGTCAATAGTCCGGGTCAGCCGCTCCACAGTTTCGATCATCGCCTTTGCAAACGCCTCGCCTTCATGCACCCGTGGGTAGAACAAGTGAACGCATCCTCAGGAGGCGAGTTCGATTGCCCGTCCCACGAGTTGGCCCCCGTGCTGCCACCGGATCGATTGTTGAAGAGATCAGCTGGGCGTATCATCGCGCGGCAATGGCGATCTGCGGCTTGACCTTGGCGTTTCCTTCTACGTCCCGTTGTCGGCCGCGATCCGCCGCCTGAGGCTGGTGCGAGCTTGCTCGGCGAAAATTGAGCGCGGGCGACCGGCGATATAGGGGGTGGCTGCCCGAACGAATGCCAAGAGTCTTCGCGGCGTCGTCCCACTGAGGTTTGCACTCGACGCGTACCATATGAGCGGTGGTCAAGGCATTTGGCCCGCGGCATCCAGCGGGATTTGTTGGTGACCCAGGAGACACTCGGCATGAGTAACGTCGTAACGCTTCATGGTGACAAGCGCTGGAAAGCGGTTCTAGTCTCCGCCCACCAGAACGGCCCCGTTGCGATCGAGCATTTTCTAGAAGAGATTTCCGAGCTTCATAACGTCATTGAACACGGCCCGGAATACCCTGATCACGTGCATGGTGACAATCAACCGCACGGACGGTGGTGAGGAACAGAACAGCCAGGAAAAGGCGCGCCTTGAACATCGGTGAAATCGCGAACCGTCTTATCCGGGCTGCCGAGATCGAGCGCGCCAGCCATGTGCGTGTAGAGCCGGCCGCGCCTGGTAGTCAGCAGCTCGCTAGGCCCAGACCTACACCGAGCTGGTGGTTCTAGGTGGGGCGTCCATCCCGAACACCGACAGCAATATGATCAAAACTGTGAAAGCCGTGTCGATGCCAACGCGAACCGCAGCCCTGACCGCCTTCGCTTCGCGGTGTCGGAGCGCAAACCTCTGCTGATCGTGCTGGTTAGCGCTCGAATAGTTTCCAGAACCGTGCAGCCTGTTGGAATAGGAGCTGATCTGCAGCCACAGGTTCTCGATAATGTTGAGCATGTATTCCGAGCCGGCGGCCCTATATCGAGAAGTTAATTGGCCCTGAGATAGGGTTGGCGTTGCCGCCTGAACACCGTCCTTGCTCGCACCGCCTGTCACGATCCACAATCTACCGCAAAGATCGCCGAGGGGACGTTCCCGGCCCAGTTCAGGATCAGCGTCAACGGCGCAGGATGGCGGGAATCCGATATCAACGGGTGGGTTGCCGATCCGGTCAGGTGGGGCCAGAGGGAGAAGCCGGCTGTGACCGGTGAGCGGAAACGCACCGGTAGAGAAAGAGCGGGCCAATGGTCATGGCGACGCGACGGCCCCGGATCCCGAGGCGCTGCGAAAGGTCAACGACGTGGCCTCCAGCTTGCGCACATCATCGGCCGCCGCATGGCGCGTGAGGATTTTGCCGCGCGCACGGCAACGAACGACAACAAACCTCTGAACACCCCGACCATGGAAGACGAGGCCGCCAGGGAGTAAAGAGACAGCCTCGAGACATGCTCGAGACGATCTTTTCCCTTCCGCTGCATCGCAGCATATGATATGTATAAGGCATATCACTGGAGTGTGCGATGCGAGCCCTTATCGACATGAACGATGCCCAGGTTGAAGCCCTCGACAGTCTTGCCAAACGGGCGCGCCAATCCCGCGCGGCCCTGATCCGGGCGGCAATAGACGATTATCTCGACCGCCATCATCGCGAACAGGTCGAGGATGGCTTCGGCCTGTGGGGTAAGCGCAAGGTTGATGGGCTGGTTTATCAGGAGAAAGTGCGCCGCGAATGGTAGGCGCGCTTTTCGATACCAATATCCTCATCGACTATCTGAACGCCGTCCCCCAGGCCCGCGAGGAAATCGAGCGCTTCGAAAGCCGTGCCGTCAGTATCATCACCTGGATGGAAGTGATGGTGGGCGCAAACGCCGATCTCGTCGAGCCGACCCGGCTTTTCCTCGAAGGCTTCAAAGTCATCGCTCTGGACGACGAGATCGCCAACCGTGCAGTAGCGCTGCGGCGAGCACATCGCATCAAGCTGCCCGACGCCGTGATCTGGGCTACATCGCAGACCGCCGGACGCTTGCTTGTGACCCGCAATACCAAAGACTTTCCACCTGACGATCCGGGGATACGCGAACCATACACCCTGTAGCGAACGCGCCCCCGGCCCGTGACGAGAGAGCCAGCCCCATGACCCGTATTGCCTTTTACGCCCGTTATTCCTCCGACAACCAGCGCGACGTCCTCCATCGAGGACCAGTTGCGCCAGTGTTGTGAGCGCACCGCGCGAGGGGGGCCGAGTAGAGAACTAATCCGACCGGGCCATCTCGGGAACATCCTTATCCGCTCCGGTATTCAGTCGGTTCTTGCCGATGCTCAGGCGGGCCGTTTCGACCTGGTTCTGTCGGAGGCGCTGGATCGCATCAGTCGCGATCAGGACGTGGCAGGTGTCTTCCGGCGCCTGAGTTTCGCAGGGGTGACGATCGTCACCCTGTCCGAGGGCCAGAAAATGGCGGCGGTCGAAGGGCAGCACGGAATCGCGCGCGTCGAGTGTTCGGCCTGTGTAGCGACGATTTAGCATTCTGGGGTTTTTGGAGGTTGCCCTGTTACTGCCTCGTTTCCCTCTGGCGGGCGCCCGACACTAGCGGAAAGCCCGTATATTCCGGAACAAAGGAGTCTCGCGGATGACCACCACCGTCACCACCGCCGCCGTCTTGAAAAATTTCGGCGCCTATCAGGATGCCGCGGTGCACGACCCGGTCACCAAGAACGGTCGCCCGCACACGGTGCTGCTGGCCTACGAGGATTTTGTCCGGCTGTTGAAGCGCGACCGGCGGGTCGAGCTGACCGCAGAGCTCGGCGCGGACGAGGTCGCCGCGCTCGAAGCCTCTGAAATGGAGCCGGAGTCTTCATCTTCCTGATCTCAGGGAAGCAGACGGGCGGGCGCTACATGCAGATAGACATATTCGTGCCTAGCGGCGGCTCGCCGCCGCAACCGGCGCGACTTCGAGGAATGTTACTTCAGCAGTTTGATCAGCACTGCGAAAGCCGCGTCAATGTCGGCGCGAACCGCCGCCCGAACCGCTTCCGCATTGCGGTCTCGCAGAGCTGCAAACATCTGCTGATGGTGCTGGTTGGCGGTCGAATAGTTTCCAGAATCGTGCAGCATGTTGAAATAGGGGCTGATCTGCAGCCACAGGTTCTCGATGATGCTGAGCATGTTTTCCGAGCCCGCGGCCCGGTAGATGGAAAAGTGAAAAGCGTAATTGGCCCTGAGATAGGATTTTACGTCTCCGGCGGCATTGGCCTGCTCGAGTGCCTCCAGATGCTGGCCCAGCAGCATCACGCCGTGATCGTCAATGCGTTCTGCGGCCCATGCGGCGGCGATCGCCTCGATCTCAAATCTGACGTTTCTGAGATCGATAAGCCGCGCACGACTTAATGCCGGGATACCGATCGAACGGCCCGACACCACCATCAATGCGTTGGCAGCGCTCAGACGCCGCAGTGCCTCCCGAACCGGCATCGGGCTGACGCCAAAAGCGTCGGCAAGGCTCTGCACCGTCACCATTTCACCTGGAACGATACTGCCATCGAGGATCAACTCGGTAACGTGCCGGTAGACCCTGTCCTGCAGGGTTTCCCTGGAAAGTGGCGTGATTTCGACGCCCGGCTTCCTGAATGCCGCCCCAGCCATTTCTGCCAACCTTCCCCCATTCGGGCGACGCTCTTGTCATACCCGGCGCCTGTGCCCGGAATGCAAGGTTCGAATTGCCGCGTCAAGCGCCCGCGTCTCCAGCTTTGCCTCTCAGCCATTTCATCATTGATCTTTGATCAAATCATGATACGGTCAGCCGCATCGAATGACAAGGCGTACGTTTCGTGCCCTTGGGAGGCATTCGGTCGTCTGAACTGGGAGGAGTTTCGAATGGGTATCGGATCGAAAGCCCGGCGGCTTGCGCTGCTTGCCGGCATGGCTGTTTGCTCTTTTGGGATGTCCGCCGCCGAAGCGGCCGGAAAGCACAAGATATTTCTCAGCATGAGCTTCATCGGCAATGATTGGCAGGCCGAGGCCGCCAACATGGTCAAGGCGATGGCCTCGCACAAGAGCATGGTCGACAAGGTAGACCTTCAGGTCCAGGTGGCGGGGCCGAACGCACAGCGCCAGATCCAGCAGATCAATGCCATGGTCCAGGCCGGCGCCGAAGCCATCGTGATCTTCCCGATTTCGCCAACAGCCCTAAACCAGGTGGTGAAGAACGCCTGCGATAAGGGCGTTAAGGTGTTTGCCTATGATGCCGAGATCACGGAGCCTTGCGCCTACAATGTCCATATCGACCAGGAGGAGGCTGGCCGCGTAACGGCGGAGTGGCTGGTAAAGAAGCTCAATGGCAAGGGCAACATCATCGCGGTGACCGGCGTTCCCGGCACCTCGGTCGATGATCTGCGCACCAAGGCCGCGAAGGAGGTGTTTGCCAAGCATCCCGACATCAAGATCGTCGGCGAGGCTGTCGGCATGTGGAGCCAGGCGGTGGCGCGTACCGAACTTTCCAAGATATTGGCGACGCGCAGCTGGGACGACATCAACGGGTTATGGATGCAGGTCGGCTGCTTCACCGCCAATTCCATGCAGCTCGAGGCCGGCAAGAAGAGTAGCGAACTCCTGCCTTGCGCAGGCGAGGGATCGAATGGCGGGCGTATCCAGATGCTGCCGGAGGGCACGGAGGTCGAGGGCGCGACCTCTCCCTATGCGCCGCTCGGCGCCCCGCGCATTTCCTACGCATCGCCGCCATATTCCGGGGCGCTCGCTCTCAAGCTTGCCGTCGAAGCGCTTGAAGGCAAAGACGTTGCCAAGAAGACGATCCTGCCGCTGCCGGTCGTCACCAACGAGACGATAAAGCTTTGCGACGAGGGCACCTGGGCGGAGATGAAGGCTGGTTGCAACGCGTTCAAACCGTCGCTGGTCTCGAACCCAGGCTGGTTCGCCTCGATCTTCTCCGATAAGACACCTGAAATCGGTCTCGCAGCAGCCCTTGTAGGCCAGCCCGAGGAGTAGGCACTCCGAAAGTGGGCGTGGGGTGCTTTCGAGGCGCTCCACGCACCTTTCGGCCGGGACTGGGATCATGATGTCAGCGCATTCGACAGCTGTCGGCATAGAGGGCGTCCGCAAGGCATTTGGCGCAACAGTCGCCCTCGATGGCGTTTCCTTCGAGATCGCTTCCGGCAGCGTGCATGCCTTGCTTGGCGAGAACGGTGCGGGCAAGTCCACGCTCGTCAAGCTGCTGTCGGGGCTGGTGCGGCCCGACGACGGGCAAATCACCCTGTCAGGCGAACCGGCGCCACTCGGTTCGCCGCGGGCCGCGCATGCCAAAGGCGTCCAGACAGCCTTCCAGGAAATGACCCTGGTACGCGATCTCAGCGTTCTCGACAACATGTTGCTGCCTTACGCGCCCGTTGGCCCAGTCGGCCTGATAAGGCGGTTGAGCGCGCGTAGGGCAGTCCGCAAGCACATCTCCGATCTGGAGTTTACGGTCGATCTCGATGCCGAGGTAGCGACTCTAGATCTCGCCATCCGCCAGAAGATCGAAATCGCGCGCGCGCTCTATCGCAAGCCGCGCATCCTACTGCTCGACGAGCCGACCTCGACGCTGTCGGGTAGCGATGTCGAGTGGCTTGCCGCGATCATCGCGCGGTTGAAAGCGGCCGGTACCACGGTCGTGTTCATTACCCATCGCATGCGCGAGGTGCGGGCTTTCTGCGACACGCTGACCATTCTCAGGAACGGCCACCACATCGTCACCGCGCCGGTTGCCGACGTTTCGGATGGTGAGGTGATTGAAAAAATCATCGGCCGCAGTATCGCCCAGACCTTCCCGCCTAAACCAGAAAGCGAGGCCGCCTTTGGTCCGCCGGTGCTCGGCGTGCGCGATCTCAAAGCCGGGAGGAAGCTCGACGGCATCGATTTCGACCTGCGCAAGGGCGAGATCCTCGGCATTGCCGGATTGCAGGGCATGGGTCAGCTCGACCTGTTCCTCGCCTGCTTCGGCATGGCCGAGATCGAGCGCGGCCACATCCTGGTCGACGGGCGCCAAGTGTGGCTCGGCTCGCCCGCGGATGCGCTCAAGCCCAATATGGCAATCGGGCTGGTGCCGGAGGACCGCAAAACCGAAGGCCTGTTCCTGAAACTCTCGGGCCGGCAGAATGCATCGCTGCCGGTCGTCGCGCGCTTCACCCGTTATGGCCTGATCAGAACAGACGAGGAGGCAAAGGCCGTACAGTCCGCCTTCTCGACCGTGGAGGTCGACCGCAGTGCCTTGTGGACGAGGGCAGGGGCCTTCTCGGGCGGCAACCAGCAAAAGATAGCCATTGCCAAATGGCTCGTCGCCGAAAGCCGGATCCTGCTGCTTTTCGATCCGACCCGGGGCATTGACGTGGGGACCAAGCACGAGCTCTACGTGATGATGCGCGACTATGTGGCGGCCGGCGGCTCGATCCTTCTGCATTCAACCGAGATTCCCGAGCTGGTCCATCAATGCGACCGGGTGCTCGTGCTTTATGACGGCCATCTGGTGGCTGAGCTTGCCGGCGACGAGATCACCGAAGGCGCGATCATGCGGCCGGCGCTTGGCCACCGGGACGTGGTCCGGGAGGCGGCGGAATGAGTGTGACGAGCTCGGCCGCCGCGGCACCGACCGCGACACGGCTCCTCGCGCGGCATCACGGCGCCATCATCGCCGCGATCGTCTTTGCCCTGCTCCTGCTGATCGTCGATCTGGTCAGTGCCGGGCGGCTCACCTATTTCGACATTTCGTTCCTGTCGAGCGGCGGCGCCACTTCCGCATTGGCGGCGATCGGCCAGACCCTGGTCATCCTGTCCGGCGGTTTCGACCTGTCCGCCGGCGCGGTGATCTCGCTGGTCAATGTCGTCCTGGCAAACGGCATGGATCCGATGGCGACCGGCACCAGTGTTGCGCTGTGGACTTTGGCCGGAATTGGGGTCGGCATGCTGGTCGGCGCCTTCAACGGCTTCTTCATTGCCGTCCTGCGCATGCAGCCTATCGTCGTCACGCTGTCGACCATGTTCATCCTGCAGGGGGTAACGCTGCTGGTCATGGACAAGCCCGGCGGCTTCGTCTCGCCCGATCTTGGCGCCTTCTATCTCGGTGATGCTATCGCCGGCTGGCTACCGATGCCGCTGGTGGTCATCGGCGTGGTCCTGCTCGGCTGGTTCTGGCTCAAAGGCACACGCTTCGGGACGGCGCTTTATGCCGTCGGCAGCGATCCGGACGCAGCCGCCTCGGTCGGCGTGCGGGTCGTTCTCGTACGCTTCCTGGTCTATGTCATTGCCGGCGGCTGCTATGGGCTTGCCGGCGTTTTCATCAGCGCCCAGACCGGCAGCGGCGATCCGCTGGTCGGCAACCCGTTGTTGCTGTCGATGTTCGCGGCGGTCGTCGTCGGCGGTACAAGGCTGGGCGGCGGTCAAGGTGGGCCCGTCGGCACTGTCTTCGGCGCCTACATCCTGATGATGGTCGTCAATATCCTGCTCGTGCTCAACGTCTCGGCCTACTATTCGACGATCGCCGAAGGCACGATCCTGATCCTTGCCGTGCTTGCCGGCTCGCTGTCACATGATTCCGTGCTTGCCCGCCAACTGCGTGCGCTGCGGGCTCGGCTGGCCGCGTGGCGGGCCGGAATGCTGCCCTCGCAGATCGATCGCACCGACCGGCGACTGAGAATTGCGCGGGGCAGCGCCGGCGAGCAGCAGGCGCCGCAGCCGGCCTTCCATGTCCGTAACGCCGAGACGTTGCGTTACGCGCTGCCGGCCTATGTCTGTCTTGCCATTGTCGTGATCGTCACGCAGATCTGGCTCGGACGCGCCATCGTCAATTTTGGTTACTGGAATTCGCTGTTCGTGCTGTCGAGCTTCCTTGCCATCCTGGCGCTTGGGCAAGGCAGCGTGATTCTTACCGGCGGACTTGACCTGTCAGTGCCGTGGACGATCGGCCTGTCGGGCATCCTGCTTGCCGGTATGGTCAACGGATCCGACGCTGCACTCGCCTATGCGCTGCCGGCGGTGCTGCTCATCGCTTGCCTGATCGGTCTCGCCAACGGCATCGGTATCGTCTTTCTCGGCATCTCGCCGATCGTGATGACGCTGGCCACCAACGGCATTCTGCAAGGCGTCGCGCTGCTTTACTCGCAAGGTACGCCGGCCGGCTTCTCCTCGCCGATGTTGCGCTGGTTCATGACCGGCAAGGTATTCGCCATCACGCCGGTGGTGCTGTTCATGATCGCCTTCGTCGTCTTTGCCGTGCTGCTGCTTGGCCGCACCGCTTTCGGCCGCCGCGTCTACGGCATCGGCAACAGCCTGCGCGCAGCCCAGCTCTCCGGCATAGCGGTCGGTCGCACGCTCATCCTCGTCTATGTGCTGTCGGCAGTCTGCGCGGCGCTGGTCGGCATCATGCTGACCGGCTTTTCCGGCCAGGCCAGCCTCGGCATGGGCGACGATTATCTGCTGCCCTCCATCGCCGTCGTCGTGGTCGGCGGTGCGCTGATCACCGGCGGGCGCGGCCATTATCTCGGCATGCTGGGCGGGGTGCTGCTCCTGACCGCGTTGCAGATGCTGCTCGCCGGCACGACGCTTCCTTATGCGACGCGGGCGATCCTGTTCGGGCTGGTGGTGCTCGGTGCCGTCATGGCGCTGCGTGAAAGGCGGATTCAGTGAAAGGGATGGAACAATGAGCTCAAGCGCACCGGCATCGGCGGACGAATTCCTGACCGGGCTCAAAGGCCAGCGCGTGCTGGTCACGGCGGGCGCCGGCGGCATCGGCTTTGCCATTGCAGAGACGCTGTCGCGGCTCGGCGCGCGTATCGTGATCTGCGATATTTCGGACGAGGCATTGGCGTCCGCTCCGAAAAGGATTGCCCTTGCCGCTGCGGTCAAGGCCGACGTTTCGCGCGACGACGATGTCGACCGGCTCTTCGAGACTATCAAGGAGAAGCTCGGCGGGCTCGACGCCCTGATCAACAATGCCGGCATTGCCGGGCCGACCGGCGGCGTCGATGAGATCGATCCGGCAGACTGGCGGCGTTGCATAGATATCTGCCTGACCGGCCAGTTCCTGTGCGCGCGGCGTGCCGTGCCGCTGATCAAGGCGGCGGGCGGCGGCTCGATCGTCTCGATGTCTTCGGCCGCCGGCCGCCATGGCTACGCGTTCCGAACGCCGTACTCGGCTGCCAAGTTCGGCGTTGTCGGCCTGACCCAGAGTCTTGCAAAGGAACTCGGACCGCATGGGATCAGGGTCAATGCCATCTTGCCTGGCATCATCGAAGGGCCGCGCATCGACAAGGTCATTGCCGACCGGGCAAAGCAGCTCGGCGTTTCAAACGAGGAGATGACACAACGCTATCTGCAGAACATCTCGCTGCGCCGCATGACCAGCCCATATGACGTCGCGGCAATGGTGGCCTTCCTGCTTTCCGATGCGGGCATCAACATTTCCGGCCAGTCGCTTGGCGTCGACGGCAACGTCGAGACACTCTGAGGGGGAGATCATGGCGAAGGTAGCAATTGTCGGAAGCGGCTTCATCGGGCGAGCGTGGGCCATCAGCTTCGCTCGTGCAGGCCATGATGTGCGCATGTGGGACCAGGCGCCGGCCGCGGCCAGCGGTGCGCGCGACTATATCGCCGGCGTGCTCGGCGACCTTGCCGCCAACGATTTGCTGCGGGGACAGGCGGTTGATGCCGTGCTTGGCCGCATCACCATTGTGGCGGAGCTTGGCGAGGCCTTGGCCGATGCCGTCCACGTCCAGGAGAACACGCCGGAAAACCTCGAGGTGAAGCGGGAAGTGTTCTCCCGGATCGACGCCCTTGCCGGTCCGCAGGCGGTGCTCGCCAGTTCCACCTCGGCGCTGTTGCCGTCGAAATTCAGCGATCATCTTCAGGGGCGCCATCGCTGCCTCGTCGTGCACCCGATCAATCCGCCCTATCTCATCCCGGCAGCGGAAGTCGTGCCGGCGCCATGGACCTCCGCCGCAACGGTGGAAAGGACCCGCGCCTTTCTTGTCGAGGCGGGCCATGCGCCGCTGGTGATGAAGCGCGAACTCGACGGCTTCATCATGAACCGCTTGCAGGGTGCGCTGTTGGAGGAGGCGTTCCGGCTCGTCGCCGACGGCTATGCCAGCGTCGAGGACGTCGACACGGGCCTGCGCGAGGGGCTGGCGCTGCGCTGGTCGTTCATGGGTCCGTTCGAAACGATCGACCTCAACGCGCCAGGTGGTGTGCGCGACTATGTAGAGCGCTACCAGACGATCTATTCCAACATCTTCCCGCAGATGCTGCGTCGGGTCGACTGGGCCGGCGAGGTCATGGAGACGGTCGAGGCCGAGCGCCGCAACCGGCTGCCGCGGGAAGAACTCGGCGAGCGGCAGGTCTGGCGCGACCGCCGACTGATGGCGCTGGCTGCGCACAAGAAAAAATCGGATCAGGAGTTTGGACGATGACGGAAACAAGCCGCAAGCCCGGCTCCCAGCAGACCAAGGGCAAGGTCATCATCACCTGTGCGGTGACGGGCGCAATCCATACGCCGACCATGTCGCCCTATCTGCCGATCACGCCGGACCAGATCGCCTCGGAGGCGATCGCGGCGGCCGAGGCCGGTGCGGCGATCCTGCATCTGCATGCCCGCGACCCTGAGACCGGCAAGCCCGACCAGACGCCGGAGGCGTTCGCGCGTTTCCTGCCGCGCGTCAAGCAAGGCACCAATGCCGCCATCAACATCACCACCGGCGGCAGTCCCTACATGAAGGTCGAGGAACGCGTGCGCCCCGCCGCGCAGTTCGAGCCGGAAGTCGCCTCGCTCAACATGGGATCGATCAATTTCGGGCTCTATCACCTCGTAGACAAATACGAAACGTTCAAGTTCGACTGGGAAAGGCCGCACCTGGAAGCAACGCGTGACCTGGTCTTCCGCAACTCGTTCAAAGACATCGAGTACATACTGGAGACCTGTTACGACAACGGCACGCGCTTCGAGTTCGAGTGCTACGACATTGCCCATCTCTATAACCTCTCCCATTTCGCAGATCGCGGGCTGGTGAAACCACCGTTCTTCGTGCAGTCCGTGTTCGGCCTGCTCGGCGGCATCGGTACGCACCCCGAAGACGTCGCCCATATGAAGCGCACCGCCGATCGCCTGTTCGGTGATCAGTTCCGCTGGTCGGTGCTGGGGGCGGGCGCCAGCCAGTTGCGCATCGCTGCACAATCGGCCGCGCTTGGCGGCAACATCCGCGTCGGGCTTGAAGACAGTCTTTGGGCCGGCAAGGGCAAGCTTGCCAAGTCGAACGCTGAGCAGGTGGTGCTCGCCCGCAAGATCATCGAAGGCCTCGGCATGGAAGTGGCGACGCCCGACGAGGCTCGCGAAATCCTGTCATTGAAAGGCGGCGACAAGGTAGCGTTCTGACTCGTTGCCGAGAGCGCCGAAACAGAGGAGGAGCGCATGAAGATCGAAGTCGTAGTGGACGTGAAGACCACGCTGGGCGAGGGACCACTGTGGGACGTCGAGCAGGAGCGCCTCTACTGGATCGACAGTTTCGATGGGCGCGTGTTTCGGGCGACCGCCGACGGCCGCGAGATCCGTTGCTGGGACGTGCCGATGAAGATCGGCTCGATGGCATTGCGCAAGGACGGCGGTGGCGCGGTGGTGTCGCTGCAGCGCGGTTTCCATCTGCTCGATTTCGCCACCGGCGAGGTGACGCCGATCCATGATCCGGAGCCGGACAGGCCGATGAACAGACTCAATGACGGCAAGGTCGACCGGCGCGGCCGCTTCTTCGCCGGCTCGATGGATACCATGGAAGAGGGACCGTCCGGTGGCCTCTACCGGCTCGATCCCGATTTCTCCGTCACCAGAATAGATTCCGGCATCATCTGCTCGAACGGCCCGTGCTGGAGCCCGGACGACCGCACTTTCTATTTCGCCGACACCTGGACCGGCGAGATCTGGGCCTACGACTATGATATCGAAACCGGTGCCGCCACCAACCGGCGCACTTTCACGCGCGTCGATACCAGCCGGGGAGGGGCGGCCGACGGCTCGACTGTCGATGCGGAAGGATTCCTCTGGAACGCGCTGGTCTATGACGGCAGGCTGGTGCGTTACGCGCCCGACGGCAGTGTTGATCGCATCATCGACATGCCCGTCAAGAAGATCACCAGCGTCATGTTCGGCGGGCCGAAGCTCGACACCCTGTACGTCACGTCGATGGCCAAGCCGCCACTGCCGCGCTTTCCGGGCGACGGGGTTTTACGCGGCAGCCTTTTTGCCGTCACCGGCCTCGGTGTAACGGGAGTTCCGGAGCCAAGATTTGCCGCGTAGATCGGTGCGTAGTTGCGATCATCCTTCCCGCCTGCTTGGTGCCACCCCAACGTCTCGTCGCAGGGCAACCGGCGCTGGAAGCTCGTGCCCTGGTTCTGATGGAACCCACAATGACGAGCCTGGGGTCGCTTCGCGCGAAGTGCGCGCGAACATGGTTCCCGGAGAAACCATCAACCGAGCCTTGGAAGCCTGCTCGGAACAAGAAATCCACCCATTAGCAACTCCAATGCATCGAGTGCGTCTTCGTCCCGCAGATTGGTCAGAGCTACGCTGTCCACGAAGACAACCTCTTCATTGTCTATGTCATAGACCTCCCAAAGCCCGTCCTTGATCCTCCGGATGGCGTGCCGACGCTCCATAAGCAAAATCTAATACTTGAGTCGCGGCGAGGTTGGTAGAAAATTGGGGCACGAGCCGATCATAATAGTGGAAAACCGCAGGTCCGCCCTGACGATGCTCTTAGATAGTCGAGCCAACGAACGAATCGACGAAGAAGCGTTTCAGGAATGATGTGCACCGATGGCAGCAGGGCAAGCGACGCGGCGGCCATCACCAGTCCGGTGTTGAGGGCACGTGTGTTGCCGCATCAGAAGCCGACGCCCACGATCTTTACGCCGATACGATCGGCGAGCTCGATCAAATCGGAATAGACCTCGGAATCCCCTGTCAAGTCGAGTGACACGCCTGACTGTACCAACATCTTTGCCGGGATTCGATCGCCAAATAGCATCACGGCGAGAGCCCGGTCGTCCTGCCGAGAAATCCAGAAAAGCCCTTGGATATCCTGGCACTGGGCGTGAATAGCTTCGGCCCATAGGCGTGTTGCGGGATAGAGGGCCTTCTCGGTGTCTAGGTGTCTATGATCTGGTTGCGTTTGATGCCGAGTTTTCTAAGCGCCGTGACGCTCAAATCAGCCAGCACCAAATCGTGCCGGGGCAACACTCGCGAATAGACTTGACCTGCCAGTTTCACCTTGTCGTAGGTCTTCAGGCCTGCTGCGAATGGCACATCATGAAAGACAGGTTCCATCGCCGCACAGTGAAAGGTTGTGCCACCGACAGAGTTGGGATACTTGCCCCATTTGCATTCTTGATCGGGCTGAAGCGGGCATTGCCTTTGAAGCCTGGATTGAACTGCGAGCCGGCATACAGATTCAAATGACTGCGATGGATGACCTGGTCCACTGGCCAGATCGTTCGAGTAATGATGTCCTGCAAATCGTTCGATGGAACGGGAACTGGAGTCGTCGGTTCCCGTCCTATCTTTGATTTAGCCATGGGATGCGCCTACCAGCTCATCCTCGGCGGCTGCAAGAACACGCTCAGGGTCCGAGGCGTGGACAGCAATATGCCGGTCTGGAAAGGTGCAAGAGCGCCGCGCCGAGCAAGATATGTACGCCAGGATAATTAGGATGCAAAGCTAACGACAAATCGGCCCAGTGCGTAGATGCTTGCAATGTCCTGGCGGGGACTCGGCACAGGTGGCAGGCATCATGTTGGGGTGATGTCGTGCTGCCTGCGCCAATCAGCCGCCGCTCGCCGTCAAAGATGGCGCTGTGTTGAGCCATAAGGTGCCTCGCAATGGTCAAGACGTCTGGCACCGCAATTGCGTGGTCAGGTATGGGGGAATGGGGTGGAGGCCCGTCGCTTCGCAAATGCAGCGGCGGGCATTCTGCATCTCGTGCCAGCCTGGTGTCGGCCGATGGCTGTAGCCTCGCCCCCTTGTAAGGCGGAGAGCGCCGTGCGCCCGAAGTTGTCCACGGCATCGCGTCTGGCCCCGAGTTCGAGAAGTCGGGAAACAACGTCCGCCTCGTCGCTTTGGGCAGCGACGATAAGAGGAGTCCAGCCGAGAACCGCTCGGGCTTCGAGGCTGGCGCCTAGCTTCGCAAAGGCATTAACGGCTTCAAGATTGCCATTGGCGCTCGCCGAGATGAGCGGCGTCCAACCTAGATCGTTCCGGTGCTCGAGATCGGAGCCATGCGCCAACGGCTGAAGCCAGTTTGGAAACCTGTCGAAGGTTTCCCGCGGCGGCCGCGACATATCGAGGAGATAGCGCAATTCCCCCTGCATGGTTTGGGGGCCGCACCTTGCTCATCAAGACGTGTCCTTGCGGTCGAAGTGGTTCCTTTGGTCAGTGTCACCTTAGTTCCTCCCAAACTCTGCGGGTTCCAGCGCCGGCTGTCGGCCAGCTAGGATCTCCTTCGCGGCGTCAGACAAGCATTGGCGCTAGCTCCAACCGCCTTAGTGTCTTCTAATCCGAGGGAAATCCGGAAATATGAGGGCCCGTCAGCGCGGTTCAGCCGCGTCGTCTGGTAAACCCGCGCGCTGGATTTCAGCCAACCAAATCCTGCTCGGACATCGGGCACAACCGCATGGTCATGGGCGCGCGCCTTCTGCCGCCACCGCGTCAGTAGCTGTTTGCAATGCGACCCCTCGCAGTCTCCGAAAACGAGGTATATGAGCGAACCGACCCCTTTTGCGAAGACCTTGGCATTGCCCTCGTCGGCGAAACTGTCGAGCACTGTAAGCTTAAGATCAGTCATGCCGGAACGACACAGCTCCGCCGCGAAAGTCCTGACGTTTCGGCTGTGTGTCGCCATTCTCAGCGGCAGCTGTGCGAAGCGTAGAGATATGATAGGGCCCGGGCCTGTAGGGATTGCCCAGTGTCGCGCGCATAATTGCGTGTCGATGCGATGAGATCCCCTGCACCGTAAATAACACCGCACATAGCATCGTTTGTGATGTATTTTGTGCCGCTTTCCACGACGAGAAGACGGTCTGAAAAGTCGAGCAGATCGAACCACCGTGTAAGCCCACTCTGCACCGAATTGTCGAGAATGAAGATCGGTGCCGACGGGCACGCTGACCACGCAGCGATATCGCGCACCGGATCGACGCTTGGCATATTGGCTATCGTTTCTAGTAGAACGACCTCAGGACCGAAGGCCGCGAGCGCATCTCGCAAGGCGTTCGGCCGCGCCACATCGACCGCACGAATCTCGACGCCAAGCGGCAGGAGATGCCGCTCGATCAATCCCGATGTCTCGAAGTACCGAGACTTGCCGACAAGCAGGCGCGTGCCAGCCTTCACCTTGCAGGCGCCGAGCGCAACGGCAATCGCCGACATGCCGCAATTCACGAGAACGCTCTGCTCCGAGCCATAGATCTCGGCCAGGACGCGCTCCAACTGAAGGCGCCGGCCGTTTTCGAGCGTGTCCCAAGAAGTCAGATTTGTGATTCCGGCATCGGTCTGGGTCGCCAGAGTCCAAAAGGCGTCTATATCCTCGACAGGCTCGGCGATATTCACGGCGTTGTTAAGCATCGCCGCACGCAGCCGATCCGCCTGCCACTGCCATTGGTCGAGCGAGCGGGCGGGGTCGTTTTCGGCGCCGTCCAGATCGTAGACGCGTAGCGCTTCAGTCAGACAGTCGAGGGGACCGTCCTGCGTTTGTCTTAGCATTTCCGGAAAACTCCTAAATCTCGCCGTGTCGCGGCGACTTATTGGCTAAGCGAAGGTTGCGCGCGTCATCAGCGACTGACCTCAGCAACCAGAGGTGATGGCTGAGGAGGATGCCTGGCATCGAGTCGCGTCGGTCGGTGAAGATCACGCGTCCGCGCCCGTTGAGCATCTTGCTCCATTCATCGGCCGAGCGATGCGCCGCAGGGCAAGGTAGCGGCGTTTTGTTCAGCCCGTAGTTGAAGAAATCGTTGACCAGAATTCCACGAGGGTGCGCGCGACATGGCCCGTGATATCGCCACCACCGACGCCTATGTGACCTCGCGCCGCGAGCGAAAGAAGGTCGAGATGCTGTTTGCGCACCTCAAACGCATCCTGAAACTCGATCGCCTGCGACTACGGGGACCGAATGGCGCCCGAGACGAGTTCCATCTGGCAGCCGCCGCCCAGAACCTCCGGAAACTGGCCAAGCTGATCCCGATGCCGATGCCGAAACCGGCGTGAGAGGCCCTAGCCTTCGAAAATCCTCAAATGGCGACCAACGAACACGCTATCATCAGTCGACTTCTTCAACACAATCGGTGGGAAGCCGCCATTGCCCACAAGGCCTCGGCCTGATCAACCGAGCTCCCTTGGCAGAAGCAGCGGGTATGCCGTATTGCGCGGGGAGAAGGCTTCCCATGTGACCCGCAGGCCCGCGAGTTGGGCGCGAAGAGGCTGCGCTGGGTCAGCGCGCGCGCCGGTAATGCATGGCGACCGCGCCGCTGCGGAGCGGCTTGGCCGAGATCAGCTCGAGCCGTCGCGTGCTGGGCAGCCCGCTCTGGTAGAGGGTCGGGCCGTGGCCCGCGATCCTGGGGTGCACGAGGAGCTTGTACTCGTCGATTAGATCCAGCCGGTCCAGCTCGGTCGCGAGCTTGCCGCTACCGAGGAGCACGCCGGCCGGGGTCGCGTCCTTGAGCCTCTGCACGCCCGTGCGCAGGTCGCCGGCGATGTGGTGGCTGTTGGTCCACGGGAAGGCCTTTCGCGTCGATGACACTACGTACTTCGGCTTGGTGTCCAGCTTGACGGCCCAGTCGCGTATCGCCGGCGGCGCCTCCTCGTCGCCGCGGGCGACTGCCGGCCAGTAGCTTTCTATCATCTCGTAGGTGACGCGACCCCACAGCATCGCCCCGCCCTCGTCCATAAGGCTGGTGAAGAAGGCGTGCGTCTCTTCGTCGGCAATTCCCTCCTGGTGGTCGACGCAGCCGTCCAGGGTGACGTTGATGCTGAACGTCAATAGTCCCATGCGGCGAGTCTAAGCCATACAATGGACAACACCTAGAGCGATTGTTCGCGGTTGATGTTCAACTTCCGCAACGGGTCAAATCGCGTCGCTGAGGTGAGGCGGTCGAACGATTCTTCGCGTTCGCCAAGGGGAAGAAGCGCGGAAGGCTGGCATCTGGTTGACGGTCGGAAAGCGCGGTCGCGCCAGTTGTACGCACTCTCATTAGGCGGTTTCGAGCCGGCTGAACCGAACCGGGATGAGTTTCCGGGTCTTGAGTTGCCCTGCCGCATCCTTGCCGATGACAGTCAGAAACTGCACTTGTTCAGGTCCCACAGGCAGAACCAGGCGGCCCCCCGGCTTGAGCTGCTCAAGCAAAGTCGGCGGCGCCCGTCCAGCCGCGACGGTGACCAGGATCTTGTCGAATGGAGCGTGCTCAGGCCAGCCGCGCGACCCGTCTCCGACACGAATGCCGACATTGGATAAGCCGAGGCCCTGCAGCAGAGCCTCGGCATGGCTTGCGAATTCCTCGATGATTTCGACGCTCCAAACTTGCCCGGCGAGTTCCGCGAGGATCGCGGTTTGATAGCCCAGGCCGGTGCCAATCTCGAGCACCGCCTCGTGCGGTTGCAGCGCGAGGAGATCGGTCATGAGAGCGACGATGAAAGGCTGCGAGACGGTTTTATCGAAGCCGATCGGCAGCGGCATGTCCTGGTAGGCATAAGGTGCAACCGAGGCTGGCACGAAGAGATGCCGCGGCACTCGCCGCATCGCTGCCATCACCCGCTCATCGAGCGCCGCCTTGCCGAGTTCTTCGCTTGCAAGGTCGGCATGGATTGCAATCATCTCGACCATGTGCCTGCGTAGGACCGCGAGGTGCTCTTCGTTCATTGGCTTCATGACGGTGGGACTTTTCCTTAATCAGGCTTGCTGCCACAGTAGCCGTTCAGTCACAGAAACGCCCACCATCGTTTCCAGTTGCGGGTGCCCAACGGCGAGTGGAGGTGATTTGAGCGGTGCGTCTTGGTCGTTATCGGCGACGGCGCACTCGCAGAGACGAACTCAGACGAGCGAACGACCGTTGAGGTGAGGGAAGATGCCGAGTGCCGCAGCCGTGGGAGTGAACGCCCCGGGGACCAAGAGCATCTCAGCCTTCTGCCAATCTGGTCAGGCAAGAACCCGCGCTGCCCGCCCGAGCGTCCGTTCCGCGTCATTGTAGTAGTTGGACGCCTGTTGCACCGAGCGATGCTGCGACTGCTGCATGGCTTCGGGCAGCGGAATGCCGCGATGGGCGGTTTCGGTGAGATAGCCGGAGCGCAGGCCGTGGGCCGAGAAGGTTTTTGATCGAGCCCGGCCTCTGCGACGCGGCGCTTCGGGATCAGGTTCACCGCCTGCGGCGTGAGCGCCCGTTTTTCGAGATTGCCCCACCGGTCGATGCCGCGAAACACGGCGGCTTCAGATATTTCGGCGCGCTCGAGCCACGATTGCAGCACCGTCACCGGCCGGCCGACGAGCAGCACGAAAGCGTCGCTGTCGGCCTGTGTCGTCTTGGTCCGACCGAGTTGGATCGACAGGCACGGCAGTTTGTCGCCATCGGGATTCTTTGGATCGGCCGGAACGGGGTCCTCCTCGACCAGCTGTTCGACGCGGAGAGCGGAAATTTCGCTGCGGCGGCGGCCGCCGGAGGCGAAGGCGATCATGAGAAGGGCGCGGTCGCGCACGTCGACGAGGCGATCGCCGGCGCAGGCCTTGATCAGGGCGGACAAAACATCGGCGGTCACCGGCTTCTTGCTCTTGCGGCCGCGGGGACGGGCGCTGGCGCGCACCGCCAGTTTTATCGCACTCTGCAAGCCGGGCGCGTTGAAGTTCCCGACAAGTCCGCGCCAATCAGCCCTTCGGCCGCCTCGCTGTGCTCCTCCGGAAGCAGCCAGGCGGCGGCGACGGACGCGTCAAGGACGAACACCATCAGAAGCGATGGCCTTCATGCTTCCAGGCCACAATCTCCTCGGTGGTGACCGGCTTGGCCCTGGCCCGCGCGGCGCGGACTTCTTCAATCAGGGCGCCGAGGTCATTGGTCTTGGGGATTCGGCTCAGTTTGGCGATCGGATCGTTGCCGCGCGAAATGATGACCTCCTCGCCGGCTTCGACCCTGGCCAGCAGGTCGGACAGGTGTGTCTTGGCCTCTCCGACCTTGACGGTGATGGTCATGGGTTTCCTCGTGGGCATGGGCGCTCTCGTCGAGCGGAGCGTGGAACTGCACGACGATCGGCAATTTGGACGACGCTAGAGCAATTTTTGCATGTTGATCAAGCCTTGGTCCGCTCACTGTCGATAAACGTTACTTATCGATAGTGATAAGGCCGACGGAAAAATCCCCTGCAAGTCAACCTAAATGGCCGATAGCTTGACCATCGCGAATCAGCCATCATGAAACCAATGGCTTACGACATCGGCGATTTGTCCCTGAAAACCCTGATCGGGCCGGTCGTCCGCGCCACCGATGTGGCTTTTACTTCCCGATTTCAATTGAAGCCGTAAGCTGAAATTCAGAACCGCCGTTTACACCTTACGACTTCAAGCGCGGGGAGGGGACTTTCAGAGCCTTTGGTGAGGTCGACGCGGAGCCGATCGTGCCCTGCAGCTTCGTAAGGGCGGGACGTGCCGGAGTCATGCTTTCGACGATAGGTTCGCAGTCGGCTCGAATGTTGTTCGAGCCCGCGCTTCTGTAGCTCGATTGTGAGTCTCCCGAGCCATTTGCAATTGCCCGAGTCTCGCAGCTTGTGCCCCATCCACGAATTGACTATTTTGCATGACTATGAGTGAGCATCTGGCCTTGGTTCTGACGACAGTGAACGCGCCCTACAGCGAACAGCTCGACGGGGTGGCGCTGGCTCATTGTCTTTCGGATCTAGATCTGGCGAAGCAGTATCCTGGGCAGGTCAGTGCCTTCCTTGGAGAAGTGCCGGTCGAGCAGCAGATGGAGTTCGCCGCCGCGCACCAGATAGCGGTTGATGATCTGAAGGCTTTCGCGGCCCATTTCTCTGCCTGGTCCGGCGAGAGCTATCAACTCGCTGCCTGATGATCGAGGTCCATAGCCGTCGCCCGTCCGAATGGCGGCGGCTTTTCGCCATTGCTGCCGATCTGATCGACCAGCTCCGGGAGAAGGCCGGAGGTTTTGAGTTCGAATGGTCGTTTGGCGGCGGCACGGCGATGATGATCCAGATCAACCATCGCGAAAGCCACGATGTCGATATCTTCCTCGACGACCCTCAGCTACTCGGCTTCATTGACCCATCCAAGAGCCAACTGAGCTTCAGCATGGGTCCTGCCGCATATGACGGCGACGGGACGAGGTTTCAGAAATTCGCGTTCGAGGGCTTGGGCGAGATTGACTTCATCGTGGCCGGGGCCTTGACCGGGACACCTTTCGAAAAGCGAGAGGTAGAAGGCCGTCCGGTATCGCTTGAGACCATTCCCGAGATCATTGCCAAGAAGGTTTATTACCGAGGCGCGGAGGCCAGACCGCGGGACATCTTCGATATCGCAGCGGCCGCGCGATCGCATCGAGCCGGCGTTGTCGGCGCCCTCCGGGCATTTCCGGATCGTGTCGCTCGAACAAGGGAGCGGCTTGCAGAGCTGAATCCGGAGTTCGTCAGACGGACGATCGCACAGCTCATGATCATGCCAGACTACGAGGAGATGGCTGCTGATAGCCTTGCCATTGCAACAGCCCTGCTCAAAGAGGTGCTGTCGCCAGCGACATCATCCTGACAACGCTGGCAGCCGGCTTCGAGCGGACCTTTTAGAGCCCGGACGCCTTGGTGAGGTTGGTCCGGAACCGATCGCGCCGCCGCTGGTATTTGCGGGTCATTTCGGCCGAGGTATGGCCGAGCTGCTTCTGCACGTAACGCTCCCTCGATCTCCGCCGAAGAGGCGAGTCCGGCGCGCAGCGAATGCCCAGCAAACAGCAGTTCACGCTCGCCTTCCGGCAGATCGGCGCGTATGCCGGCGGCCAGTGCGGTCTGCTTGACGAGGCGGGCGACATCCTTGTCGGAGAGCCGCTCGACGTCGACGGTCTTGTTGTCCTTGAAGATGCGGCGGAAGAGGGGCCTCGCGCGATGCGCCTGAGCCTGATCCAGGTTTCGAGCGCCACGACGGGCAGGAGAGGTCGCTGGAGCCGCGGCCGACCTCGACCTCGCGCCAGCCGGTCTTGCCGCGCAGCGTCACCAGCACCCCCTTGTCGGCAAAAATCTCGATCCAGCCGGCGCCGTCGCTGTTGTCGTCGCGCGTTACGTCGAGGCCGACGATTTCGGAGCGCCGCAGCCCGCCCGCGAAGCCCAGCAGCAAAATAGCGCGGTCGCGCAAGCCGCGCAGATCATGACCGAGCGTTGCGATCATGGCGATGAGGTCGTCGCCGAGGACGGCCTCCTTCTGCCGCGGCGGCTTGGCGTGCTTGCGGCGAATGCCGGCGAGTACTGTGGAAATATGCCGATCGGCACGGTCCATCGGCTGGCCGCGCTGGGTGAAGTTCCAGGCAAGGCCGGAGAGTCGCCGCTCGATGGTCGCGACGGAGAGAGGCGGAAGGCCGCGTTTCGGCTCACCGGCGGCGCAGGCGCCGATATAGAGGCCGATGACCTGGCTGGAGGGCGGCGTCGGGTCGAAGCCTTCGCGGCGGCCCCAGTTGGTGAGATGCCGCCAGTCCCTGGCGTAGGCGTCTCGCGTGTTTTCGGAGCTGGCGGCCTTCGCGTAGGCCGTCGCGTACATCGATACGATCTTGTCATCAAAGCCGGGAAAACGGCGCTGGTACTTGGCGATCAACTGCGGATCGAAACTCGACTGGCGGTCACGCGGGACTTCGATCTCCAGCTTGCCCGTCTCGGTCATTACGGTCTTGCGGCCATAGCCGTTACGCGTATTGCCAGCGTCTTCGCCGCTCGCCAGATGATGGTCCATCTCCGCGTTCAGCGCGCGCTCTGTCAGAGCCTTCTTAAGCGAATCAAGCAGGCCGCCCTGTTCGAAGGCAGCACTGGCTGCGCCTCCTGCCAGCAGTTGGTCGAGAAGATCATTCGGTTTTGCAGGTTCTTTGCGTCGGGTCATAGTGGGATTCCTTTTTACCCATTATGCCCGCCCGCACACGGAAATCCTGACAGTCCCTGTGAACGAGCACCGAAGGTTGACCCCGTTCGAAACGGCGGCAAGTGCCTGACCTTGCTTGCAAACTCGCAACGCGGGTGGGGTCATGATCGGCGCCGATCGGACCCCATCCGATCTCCATTTCATCTCGCCAAATCAAGGCTACGGGACCGATGATAGGGGTCAACCTTCGATGCTGATTCACACCTAGCCATCAATGGCTGCTTTGGAGCCAGGGTGCACTATAGCATGCTCGAACGCGAATGACCGGACTGCACTTAAAGCGCTCTGGATGGGGAACATCCCGGACGACTGAAACGGGTCGACTCAAGCCGTAGGGCGAAGATCAGGTCTGGCAGCGCCATAAAAGTCGCGACGTGGCGCGATCGAGCCGGCCGGCGCGTCGGCTCGAATTGTGCTGCAATGGAGCGCCCTACGTCGTAACAGCGGGGGCATTCGCATCAGATTCGCGATAAACAGATAACCAGTGCCGCTGACACTATCCCTTGACCGCCGAGCCGACGATTGAATCGACGAAGAAGCGCTGCAGGAAGACGAACAGCACCAATGGCGGCAGCACGGCAAGCGTGGCGCCGGCCATCACCAGTCCAGTATTGAGGGCGCCTCTGTTGTAGCTGAGCAGGCGGCTGAGGCTGATGACGATCGGATAGTCCTGTGCATTGCCCTGTAGAACCGTCAGCGGCCAGAGATAGCTGTTCCAATGATAGACGAAGGCAAACAGCGCCAATGCTGCGATCGCGGGCGCCACGCTCGGCGCGACGATCTTGAACAGGATCACAAGTTCCGACGCCCCATCCATCCGTGCCGCGTCGATCAAATCGTCCGGCACGCCGGCGATGAACTGGCGCATCAGAAAGATGCCGAAGGCATTGGCGAGGTTGGGCACGATGATGCCGGCAAGGCTGGCATTCAGGCCGATCGATCCGACGAGCCGGTACAACGGGATCAGCGTGACGATCGGCGGCAGAAACATGGTGGCGATCAGCACGGAAAACAGCAGCGAGCGACCGGGAAAGTGGTGCTTGGCGAAGGCGTAGCCAGCCATCATGCTGGTGACCAGAATGCCTGCGGTAGTGATCGAGGCGATCACCAGCGACTTCCACATCGCGCGGCCGACATTGATGACGCCGGAGACTTTCTCATAGGCTTCGAGGCTCGGCGTGCGCGGTATCCACACCGGCGGCACCTGCATGGTTTCGGCCGGCGTCTTCAGGCTGGAGAGTACCATCCACAAGAGTGGGAAGGCGGAGGCCACGGCAACCAGCAGCATCAGCGTGGCGAGCAGCGCTCTGCGGCCCGCCAGGCGTT
The DNA here is from genome assembly GCF_040322015.1 of Mesorhizobium sp. M0208. Taxonomy (NCBI): domain Bacteria; kingdom Pseudomonadati; phylum Pseudomonadota; class Alphaproteobacteria; order Hyphomicrobiales; family Phyllobacteriaceae; genus Mesorhizobium; species Mesorhizobium sp. M0208. Next base: position 86,570 of record NZ_JAMYSP010000021.1, read on the forward strand.
TGCGCGCCAACCGGCTCGATCCTGAGCGGCCCGGCGCGCTCATTGGTCATCCTTCCGGTTGGCATAGGCAAACAGCGCGCACACAACGACGATCAGCGCCAGCATCAGCATCACTGCCATGGCCGAGCCCAATCCGCCTTGCGCGCGCTCGATGCCGACACGGCGGATGTGATAGGTCAGCACGTTGGTCGAGCCGACCGGCCCGCCTTGGGTGATCAGCGCGACCGGCTCGAATACCTGCACGGCATTGATGATGGCGATGACGGCGCTGAACAGAAGCGTGCGCCGCAGCAGCGGCAAGGTGATGAAGCGGAACTGTTCGCGCCGGTTGGCGCCGTCGAGAGTCGCCGCCTCATAAAGACTGCCCGGGATCTGAGTCAGCCCGGCAACGGCCAGCACCGTAAAATAGCCGATCTGCTGCCAGACATTGAGCACGACGATCGAGATCAACGCCGATCTTGGCGAGGACAGCCAGGGTTGCGGGCCGATGCCGGCGAGGCCGAGCATCTGGTTGAGCGGCCCTTCGCTCGGCGAATATAGCTTCGACCAGACCAGCGTCACGGCGATCATCGGCACCATGTAGGTGGAAAACAACACGGTCCGCAGCGCCGTGCCGCCTGCGACATCGCGCTGGTAGACCATCAAGCCGAACGCTACCGAAAGGGGCAGGATGAGCATCACTGACAACGCCGTGTAGATCGCGGTGTTGAGCAGTGCTCGCTTGAAATCCCGCCCGACCGAGGTCGGGCCGAATATTTCGCGAAAATTGTCGAAGCCGATGAAGGTCGCACTGGAAAAAGGTGTTTGCGTCGACCAGTCCTGGAATGACAGCCAGATGGTGAGCAGCATCGGCAGCAGGATGAAAACGCCGATCAATGTCACGGCGGGCGCCAGCATGATGCCCGCGGAGGCACGATAGGTCTTGATCATCGCTCTGCTTCCAAAGCGTCGGGCTCGCGAAACAGCGCCTTCGCTATTTGGCGGCACGCTCCAGGATCGAGACGGCATCGGCCTGCGCGTTCGCCTGCGCATCCTTGGCCGAGAGCTGCCCATACTGCAACGCCTCGAGCGTCTGCTGGAGCGATTCGCTGAACTCCTGCCCTCCCGGGACGACAGGGAAGGGCTTGGCGTCGGCAAGCACGCTGACATAGCCGGACAGGAACTCGGAACCGAGCTTGTCCTTGTGGGCTTCGATGTCGGAGGTCCGCGTCGGCAGGATGCCCATCGACATCAGAATATCCGACATGGCCGAGGCGCCGTTCTTGCCGGACTTCGGACTGTTCAGCCATGCCAGGAAATCCCATGCCACTTTTTGCTCGGCCTGACCGGCATTGGCGTTGACGACCGTCATCCACGAATAAGAGATCGAGTGCGGCTTGTCGCCGCTCGGACCGACCGGGATGGGTGCGGTGGCGATATTGGAGAACTTGTCGCCCATGCCGCTCTTCAATGCGCTTTCCCACCAGTTGGCCATGATGATCATGCCGGTCTTGCCTGAGACGAAATTGTCTAGGAAGGGGCCGGTGGTGTTGGCGTCGGCGGTGGCCATCGCCGGATCGCTGGCGCCGGACTTGATCAGATCCTCGTAGAGCTGGAAAGTCTCGCCGGCTTGAGGACTGTCGAGCATCGGTTTGCCGTCCTTGACCAGCTCGCCGCCATTGGAGACCAGCAGCGAGGCGAAGGGATGGACGACGCCCGCGGCCCAGGAATTGATCATGCCGAAACCTTGCTGGCCGGCGTCTTTCCGGGTCAGCTTCCGGGCCGCATCCTTCAATTCGGACCAGGTCTTCGGTGCGGCCGTAATGCCGGCCTGCTTGAACAGCTCCTTGTTGTAGTTCAACGCATAGACGTCGATCTCGTTTGGAATGCCGTAGAGCGTGCCGCCGACCGATGCCGCACTGACCACACCAGCCGGCCATGCGCTCTTGACCTCGCCGGCAACCGCATCGGGGGCCGGCGCGACAAGCTTGTCTCGCGCCAGTTCGGGCAGCCACAAATCATAGATGCCACCGATCGTCGGCCCATCGGAACTGCCGCCCTGGGAACGCAGTGTCGTCAGGAGATCGCCGAAGGGAACGGCGCGAATGGTGACGGTCACATCCGGATTGCTCTTGGCGTAGTCCTTGGCCGCGGCGTCCAGCAAAGCGACCGTTTCGGGCGACCAGTGGGTCAGATAGGAGATGTTGACCGATTGGGCCCAACCAAGGGTGGGCGAGGCCAACAACCCTGCAGCCAGTGCCAGTTTCGAAATCCAAGCCAAAGACATCCGACCCTCCGCATAGCCACACAGCGATGTCCATGACGTTATGACAACATGAAGCAACGATGCAAGCGCTATCTTCGTGGAGAGCTCCTGCCGGTGTTGCGGCGCTTTCTTACTGCGGTCCGCAAACGTAAGAGATTACATTGTGAAAACAAATAATTAGATGATAAAGTTCGAGCTGATTCTCCCCTGCCGGCCATGTCCGAACATACTGCAAGGCACTTGCGGTCGAAGTCATGTTGTTATAATGAGATGAGAAAAGCTTATGGCCGCCTCTCGGCTTTTGAACCGCTGTGGGAATGACAATCGACAAGAATGGGAGACTGAGTATGTTTTCAATTCATCGACGCGCCGCACTCGGCCTGATCGGCGGCTTTGCCGCAGTCTGCACCGGGGTCCTCACCGCACTGCCGGCAAAGGCTGACGACACCGTGACCCTGTGGAGTTGGCGCACCGAGGACGAGGCTGCGATGCGCCGCATCTTCGATGCCTTCGAAGCCAAGACCCCAGGCATCAAGGTCAACGTCCAGTTCACCCACGACGCCGACTACCAGAACCGGCTGAGCACGGCGCTGCGTGGCGGCCGCGGGCCTGATATCGCCCAGCTCAAGGCTTACGGCGAACTGCAGCCCTTCATCGAGGGTGGCTATCTCGACGCGCTCGACGACAGCGTGCCGGAGCTGAAGAACATCGCTGATGCCGCCCTCGGCGGCGCTCGTGGCCGCGCCGACGGCAAGATCTACGGCGTGCCCTATTCGGTGCCGATGATGGGTGTCTTCTACAATCAAGACATCTTCGCCGCCCAGGGCATCGAAATCCCCAAGACCTACAAGGATTTCGTCGCCGCCTGCGAGAAGCTGAAAGGGGCGGGGATAACGCCAATAGCCGCCGGCGGCGCCAACGGCTCCGCCTGGGCGCTGGAGATCGGCGTCGGCGTCGTCGGCCCGACCATCTATGGCCCGGGCTTCTACGACGAAATGATGAGCGGCAAGGCGACCTTCGAGGATCCGCGCTACGTGGCTGCCCTGAAACGCTATGCCGAGTTGAAACCGTATTTCTCCGACGGCTTTGCCGGGGTCGATTACACCACATCGACACAGCAATTCATCGGCGGCAAGGCGGCCATGTTCTTCGGCGGCTCGTTCGAGAACGGCAGCTTCAAGGCGCAGAACCCGAAGCTGAAATTCTCGATCTTCCCGTTCCCCGCCGATGACCCGGCAACCAAGCTCTACACCTCGGCCTTTTCAGACGGCTCCTATGGCCTGGTCTCTGAAAGCGCCAACAAGGAGGCGGCGACCAAGGTGCTCAACTTCATGGCCTCGGCCGAGTTCGCGCAGCTCTTCGCCGACGAGTTGGGCTGGCCGCCGGCCCGCACCGACGTCACCGTCAAAGACCCGGTGCTCGCCAAGATGATGGAAATGTCGAAGAATTCCACACCCTATCTGACGCTTGTCGGCTTCCGCTGGCAGACGCCGACGGCCTCCTCGATCCTGCAGTCCGAGATCATCGACATGGTCGAAGGCAACATCACGCCGCAGAAGCTGGCGGCCGACATGCAGGCGGCCGTCAGCAGCTGGTTCAAGCCGAAGCAGTAGGCCGTCACACCCTGCGCGAAACAAGCACATGATCGCCCGTCGCCGCAAAAGCAGCCTTCAGCGCACCCAGCAGCGCATGGCGGTGCTGTTCATCCTGCCGGCATTGGCCGTCTATTCGCTGTTTGTCCTTTATCCGTTGCTGATGTCGCTGTGGGGCAGCTTCTTCGTCTGGAAGGGCCTGCGCATGCTGGAGTACGCCGGCATGTCGAATTTTACCCGCCTGTTCGTTTTCCCGAGCGGCGGACGGCTCTACGGAGCGCTCTGGCACAACGTCGCCTGGTTTTTCGGCATCATGCTGTTTCAGAACGGCCTTGGCCTGCTGTTCGCCTGGCTGCTGTTCCTGCGCGCCAAAGGGGCGGCCTTTTTCCAGTCGGTCTTCTTCTTCCCGGCAGTGCTGAGCCCAGTCATCGTCGGCGCCCTGTGGCGCCTGCTGCTGGCGCCAGGCGGCACCATCGAATGGATGCTCAACGGCCTTGGCCTGCATCAAGGCAGCCTGACCGTGCTCGGCAACAGCCACACCGCGTTGGCGATGCTCATTGCCGTCGACGCCTGGAACTGGATGGGCCTGCCGGTGCTGATCTACACCGCCGGCCTCAGGCAGATTTCCGGCCAGATATTCGAGGCTGCCAGGCTGGACGGCGCCGGCAGCGGCCGCATGCTGGTCTCGGTTGCCCTGCCTTTGCTGATGCCGGCCATCGGCACGCTGACGACGCTGTCGTTCATCAACACCTTCAACCAGTTCGACATCGTCTATGTCATGCAAGGCGTGCAGGGCAATCCAAGCTATTCGACCGACACGCTGGTAACCTATTTCTACCGGCTCGCCTTCGGCGCCGAAGGCGCGGTCGGCATCACGGATATAGGCCTGGCGCTTGCGCTGGGAACGCTGCTGTTTCTCATCCTCAGCATCGGCACGCTTCTGATGCTGCGCTTCTTCGACCGTCGCACGGTGCAATTGTGAACGCCCTCGTCATCCCTCAACAGCTCGCACGGCTGCCGGGCTGGACGGCGCTGGTCCTGTGGACCGCAGCGGTGCTGTTGCCGCTCTATATTCTCGTCGTCTCCTGTTTCAAGACCACGGCGGAGATCTACGACAACAGGCTCGGCCTGCCGCAAAGCTTTGCCTTCGACAATTTCGTTGCGGCCTGGACGCGCGCCGATCTCGGCCAGAATTTCATCAACAGCCTGATCGTCACCGGCGGTGCGGTGATCCTGACCATCTTCGTGTCGGCAATGGCCGCCTTTCCGCTGAGCCGCTATCGGCTGGGCTGGAACGGCATCATGCTCGGCCTGTTCCTGTCTGGCATCATGTTGCCGATCCGGCTTGCCTCGGTGGAGCTGTTCACGCTGATGCGCAACCTTGGCCTGCTCGATTCGCTGACCGGCCTGATCCTCGTCTATTCGGCTATCCGCATTCCCTTCGCCGTCTTCATCTTCGCAAATTTCATGCGGGTGCTGCCGTCCGAACTCGACGAGGCGGCGCGCATGGATGGTGCCGGCGAGGCGCGCATCCTGTTCCAGATCGTGCTGCCGATGGTGAAGCCCGCAATATCGATCGTCGCCATCTTCACAGCTATCGCCGTCTGGAACGACTTCTTCTTCCCACTGATCTTCATCTTCGATGATCGCTACAAGACCGTGCCGCTGGCCATCAGCGTCTTTGTCGGCCAGTTCCGCACGGATTGGGGCCTGGTGTTCGCCTCGCTTGCGATCTCCATGGCGCCCATCCTGATCATGTACTGTCTGCTCGCCCGCCAGATTCGCGAAGGCGTCGGCACCGGGGGAGGGGTGAAATGATCGAGGACAAGGTCTATGCCGCACGCTCAATCCTGGTCGTCGGGGCGCATGCCTTCGATGCCGAGGTGATTGCCGGTCCGCTGGCGGCGGCGGCAGTGCAAGGTGGCGCCGAAGTCACCTTCCTGCATCTCAGCATGGGCGAACAGGGCCATCCAAGCCTCATCCCCGAGCACTATTGCGTCCAGAAGCAGGAGGAGGCCGCAAAGGCCGCAGCCAGGCTAGGCGCTGCCATGCGCAGTCTGGGGCTGCACGACGCCTTCTTGCCTTGCGACGACGAGACGGCGCTCAAGGTTTGCGATGTTGTGCGCGAGTTGAAGCCGCAAATCGTTATCACCCACTGGCATGGCAGCTGGCACAAGGACCATCGCGCCGCAGCCCGGCTGACGCAGACCGGCATCTTCTTTGCGGCATTGCCGACGCTGAAGCGCGACCATGCCGCGCACACACCGCAACTGCTGCTTTTCGGCGAAAACTGGGAGGACGACGAAGGCTTTCGCCCCGAGCACCTTGTCGACGTCAGCGACGGCTTCGAGGCCTGGAGCGAGGCGGTGCGGGAATATGAACTGGCACATGGCCTGAGCAGTTTCCCCTACGTCGATTATTACAGCGCACTTTATCGGCTGCGCGGCTGCCTGCGCGGCACGCGCTACGCGCAGGGTTTTGCCGCGGCCTCGCAGTCTTGGCATGCCGGCAGTGGCCTGTTCGCGCCGGCAGCCAGTCGGAGTCGCTCTCGATGACACGCGTTCTGGCCATCGATCTTGGCGGCACCAACTTGCGCGCCGCTATCCATTCCGGGGATGTTCGCTGGCTGGAGATGCTCAGCCGCGAGCCCGCACCAGCAAGCCTTGATGCCTTCGTCGCCCGTATCGGCGCGTTGCGCGCCGAGGCCGGTCCGGTCGAGGCACTTGGCCTGGCGGTGCCGGGGCTTGTAGAAGGCTCGGTCTGCCACTGGGTTCCGAACCTGCCCTATCTCGACGGTGTCGACATCGCGGCGTTGTTTCCTCGTCTGCCTGTTGCCATTGGCAATGACGCGCAGATCGCCATGCTGGCCGAGGCGGTCGAAGGTGCTGCAACAGGCTTGTCCGATGCCATCCTGCTGGCGATCGGCACCGGCATCGGCTCCGCCGTTCTGGCCAACAACCGCATCGTCGCCGGCGCACGTGGCGGCGCCTGCTCATTCGGCTGGGCCTGCGCCGACATCGAGGATGAAGGCGAGGACCGCAGCGGCTGGCTGGAGCGCTTCGCTTCCGGGCGGGCGTTCGACGCCGCGGCGCGCCAGATCGGGCTGGCCAATGGCGGCAGGCTGGTCGAGGCCGCCCGGGCCGGCAAGACGGCCGCCCTTGACGCCTTGGAGCTGCCGGCGCGCCGGCTGGGCACTGCCCTTGCGGGTGCGGTCGCGCTGCTCGATCCCCAGGCAGTCCTGTTTTCCGGTGGCCTTGCCGACGCGCTGGACGTGGTAGGGCCGCCGCTGCTTGCGGCATTGCGGCGTCAGCTGCCGCCACATCTGCGCGATGTCGTTCTTCGGTCCGGCGAATTCGGCTCCCGCGCCGGTCTCGTCGGCGCCTCGCTGGCCGGTCTCGCCGGAGCACAGTGGAGGCAGATAAGATGAGCGAGCCGAGCTTTCAGCAACCCGACCGCAAAAGGCCCGAGCCGCTCTGGTATCAGGTGGAAGAGGCCATCCGCGCGATCGTCAAGAGTGGCGAGTGGGCGACTGGCGACCAGATTCCGGCCGAAGACAGACTGTGCGCCCTGTTCGGGGTGAGCCGCATCACGCTGCGTCACGCGCTGCGCAATCTGGAGGAGCACGGGCTGCTCAGGCGCGAACATGGTCGTGGCACCTTCGTGCGCTCCACCACGCTGGTCGCCGGCACCCGCGAACTGACCAGCTTCACGCAGGAAATGGGCAATATGGGCGTGGTCGCGGGCTCGCGCTTGCTCGACTGCAGCCTGACCACGGCCAATGCCGCCGCGGCCGGAGCGCTGGAGATCGAGGAAGGCGACCCGGTGGTGCGCGTCCGCCGGCTCAGGCTCGGCAACAACGAGCCGATCGGAATCCAGACGGCGCAGCTCTCGGCCGCGCGCGTGCCCGGCTTTCTCGATGCCGGCCTGCTGCAGGGCTCGCTCTACGAAGCGCTGGAGCGCCATTACGGCATCGTGCCGGTCGCGGCGCGCGAAAACTACCGTGTCGGTGCGGTCGGGGCGGCGGATGCCGAGTTGCTCGATCTGCCCGCGGGGAGTCCCGCTTTCGTGGTCGAGCGCATCACCACCGACGAGCGCGGCCCGTTCGAATTCACCGTCTCGGTCATGCGTGGCGACCGCTACGAAATCCGCTCTACGCTGCGTGCCGGTCGCGCCGCGCCAACCGCAAGAAGCTGAGCCATACCCAAGCCGACCCATAACAGGAGTACCGACGTGTCCGATCTTTACATACCTCGCCTTGCCGCCCTCATCGAACAGGCCTCGAAAGCCAATGCCGAAGCCTTTGGTGAGGCGGCCAGCCGCTTTGCCGACACGCTCGAGAGCGGTGGCTTGGTTCATCTCTACGGCTCTGGTCACTCGGTGTTGCCGGTTCAGGAAGTGTTTCCGCGCTACGGCAGCTATGTCGGCTTCAATCCGCTGACCGACCCGCGTGTCATGTGGCATAATGTGCTCGGCGCCGGCGGCGTGCGCGAACTTCTGTGGCTGGAGCGGACCGAGAAATACGCCGAGAAATTCCTGGATCACCAGCCGCTCAACAAAGGCGATTCGATCATCATCTTCGGCCACAGCGGCCGCAATTCGTCCGGCATCGACACCGCGCTTTACGCGAAAAAACGCGGCATCTTTGTCGTTGCGGTGACCAGCAAGAACAATCTCGACAAGCCGGCGACACACTCTTCCGGCAAACGGCTTGCCGATGCCGCCGACCTTGTCATCGACACCTGCTCGCCGATCGAGGATGCCATCGTGCCGGTCGAGGGCTGGAGCCGGCCGGTCTCCGGTTCGTCGACCGTGCTTGCCATGATCCTGGCGCATGAGTTGATCGCCCGCACCGCCGAGGCGCTTTCGAAGCGCGGCATCGAGCTGCCGGTTTTTGCCTCGCCGACGATTGCTGGCGTCACACTGCACGACACCGACGTCATTTATGGCGTCTATCGCGAGAGAATGCTCGAGGCACAGAAGAAGCACCTGCCGGCGTTCCAGGCGACCATGCGTGGCGAATGACAAACCGGGGAGGCCACGCGCTAGACTAGGACGTAGACGTCGCGCCTTGCTGATGGACGCGAACAATGGAGGTATCGATCATCTGCACCGTTGCATCATGGGCTTTGGTGATGCCATGCATGAGGCGGTCCCACACACCTGCTTTCCGCCATCGACGAAGCGATTGTAGCAGGTGGTGCGTGGGCCGTATCGCCCCCTGGCAGATCGCGGCATGGCGCACCGATCGCAGCACCCAGAAGATGCCGTCTGCCCGCTGTGCCTGGACGGTGATCGTGCCGAAGAAAACCAGTGCTGCAGCGAACGTTCCTCGCAATATTGCGTTTAACCATGAAAGACGACGATTCGCCCAAAGCATGCAAAAGGGCCCATCGGCTCTCGCGCCGCGATGCAAGGCCAGGAAAGCCTTACGCCAGATCAGTTTGTGAAAAGTCATTGCCCTTGTAAAGCAGGGCAAGCCGGTGAGCCTTCGCGCAAGCGTAGGCAAAACAATCGCCGAAATTGAGATCGGCTTTGTGCCCGACTGCTTTGCCGTATTTCATGCTGGCTTCGATCGCCCGGTCGCCGATGTCGCCGGATATCATGATTTCCTTGCCGGCGATCTCGATCAAAAAGGCGTCGACGGTATCACGGGCTTGCGCCAGCATGTTGGCCGTGGGCTTGGCGTTCTTTTTGATGGCTTCGGCCGACGCTCGCGCGAGACCCTGGACTGCCTCGAACCGGACGAGCGGGGAGACATACAGCGGCTTGGTCGCGGCCGCGAGCCGCTTTTCCAGTTCTTCCGCGCCACGTTCCTCATTCAGGATGGCAACGATCACCGAAGCATCGACGAACATCAGTCGTCGCTCCACATTTGGTCGGTGAATTTCTTCATATCGAAATCAGGGTTGGCCGGCCCGATCCGCCGTGCCATTTCCTTGACTTTGGCAAGTCTCTCGCGCAGCGGGACGCTGCCGCGGTTGCGCTCGATCTCGTGGCGCAAGGCGGTTCTGACGGCCTCGGTCTTGCTGCGCGCGTTGGTAATGTGCTGCAGCTCGACGGCCATGGCGTCGACGTCGGGATCGCGAATGAAGAGCGGCATTTGTATATCCTCATGAGTGATATATGTATATCATACCGGAGATATACTCGCCAGCGAATTCGCGAGCGGCGGTTTTGATAAGGATGGGAGGGAGGAATGCAGCTCGCGAAAATCCGTCGGGAGGTCCGGTTCTGGTGCTCAGTCCTTGGAATCGCTCGGCGTTTGAAACACGTCGCTCCGGCCATGTCACTGTCAACGCCCGCATGCCCAAGGCGTATCGACGCTACATGCGCCGACGCATGCGCATCCCAACATCCGCGGCGACCGATTGATGTCGATAGACCGCCCACGCGCCCGACGAGGCCAGCGCCAGCTGCATGATTGCGTCAGGTTCATAACGGCCATAATCCCGGCCCAGCGAACTCTCTCGTTAGGGCAGCTCGGGGAGTGCTACGGCTGGATGCTCTTGGGAACATCCCGAGGGCATGATCCGGCGGCGAGGATAAACAATCTGAACCACGCGCTGCCTCCACATGATGGCGCCGGCGAACTCAACGAAGCCGTGCTGCCATTCGTGGTGAACTGGATAACACGGCCTATCTTCTCGCTCGAAAATTCCGCGGCCTCGACAATCATTGCCGGGTTACCTCGACCGATCCCTTCGCCGTCTATCCGCGTCTCATCCGCTGTCGCGCTGATCCGAATTGACAGCCACCCGCAATTAAAGGGCCGTTTGATGACGCCTAGGCCTCCCCAGCAGTATTAGTTCACAAAGCAGGTCGGCACCCCTGCGATCCGCTGGATCCGGTCAGCGTGTGCTTCGGGTTCGGGGTGCAAGATCAGGCGGTGCCATTTGCACGGATGGCGGCGAACCAACCACCACGGCAGGGGCGCCAGATTGCTCACCACGTTGGCTCTCTACTTCGCGTCTCATACCTTGGTGAGCAGCTTGCATCTCCGGAACGGTGAAAACCGGCACCTCGCCCTTGAAACCCTGGAGCTCAAAGGCGCCCGCCTGGACGACCGGCATCGATGCTCCTGCCGCAAAGCCAGGACCAAGCACCAGGGGGATGCCCAGCTTCTTGGTCGTCGACTCGAGCCGTGCCGTGCGGTTCACCGGGGAGCCGATCGCGGTGTAATCGAAGCGCCGTTCGGAGCCGAAATTGCCTACCGAGCAGATGCCGGTCTCGATGGCGACGCCGATTGCGATAGAGGGGTGGCCGTCGGCGGTGAAAGCGGCGTCTTCACGCTTTACCCGTTCTATCAGGGCTAGCCCCGCGTCGAGCGCGCGCTCGCGGTGGTCCGGCTGATCAAGCGGCGCGTTCCAGAAGGCCAGCACCGCATCGCCCATGAACTTGTCGATGGTGCCGTCGCGCTTGAGGATCTCATCCGTCGCAATACCGAGGAAGTGGTTGACCACCTTGGCGATTTCCTGGGTATCGAGTTGTTCGCTCATCGTCGTGAAGCCGCGTATGTCGCTGAGCAGGATTGTGATCTCGCGCTTCTCGCCGGACAGGATCGCTTCGGTGTCCGAGCTTGCGAGGCGCTGCACCACGGAAGGCGACAGATACTGGGAGAACTGCCGTGCCAAGGTGGACCGGCGCTGCTCGCTGCGCCTGTAGAGGACATAGCCTTCGAAGCCAGCTACCAGGATTGTCGCAAGCGCCGGCTGCAGCGGGTCATAGAGTGCACCCTGCAGGCTGTATTCGAGAGCGCCGAACACGAACGGCGTGACGGCAAGCAGCACGAGAGCCAGGGCACCAAGCACGACACGCCCGGCGAGCACTCCGGAAAGTCCGATGAAGATGACGGCACTGAGGACAAACCAGAGCCGCTCCACCGTGCGTGCGTGCGGCGGCTCTGTTAGGTAGCGCCCGGCAAGCAACTGGCCGATTGCATCGGCGTGGATGTCCGCGCCTGGTCGCGCTGGACGTGTCGGGGTGGGCAGGTACTGCGTCAGTCCCACGGCCGACAGATCGATAATGGCGATGGCGTCCCGCAGCCGTGGATCACTGCCGCCCGAAAGGATAGTGCTGCCAGATATGCGTGGCGTATCGGTGCTGGTTTCCCAGAGGCGGATGCTCCCCTCCGGCTCGAGCGGCACGATGGCGCCGGCCATCCTGAGTGCGTCGAACCCGGCGGCATTCATCCGGGCTATGTAGCCGTCCTGCCCGGCGTAAAGGCGCAGAAGCTCGAGCGCGAAGGACGGCCACAGCTGCACGCCTTGAGCGGTATTGCGAAGCCACAGCAGCGGCACATGGCGCAGTACGCCGTCGGGATCGGGCAAGGTGCGAATTACGCCGAGGCCCGCGGCGGCGTTGGAGAATTCGGCAAGCGAGCCGGTCAGGCCGGTGAAGCCGGGAAGTGTGTCGGGTACCTGCCCGACGATCGACCAGCCGGCTTTGGGTTCTGCTTCTGAAACCGTCGCCTCATTGCCCAGGCTGACGGCAAGCGCCGTTCGATTTTTCGCCAGCGCCGCTGCCAGGCGCTTGTCTCCGGCGATGCCCTCAGGCGAGGTGTCGGCCTCGGGCAGTACCAGCGCAAGCCCGATGACCGCGGCGCCGGACTTGGTGATGCCATCGACCAGATCGGCCAAGAGGCCACGGTTCCAGGGCCATCGCCCATGTGCCTTGAGGCTGGCGTCGTCTATCGAGACGATCACGACAGGATTGCTCGTCGCCTGGCGCGGAGCGAGAAACTGGTAGAAGTCGTACGTGCGTTCGCGCAGGCGCGACAACGGCCCGTCAAAAGCCAAATGGCAAGCGAGCAGCAGGAGCACGACCGCAAGGCCGGATACTTTGCGCCTGCCAGCTTGCCGCCAATCAGCCCAGCGCCAACCGACCAAGAGGCTCATGTCGTGCGGCCAGGCCTATTCGCAGTAGTAGCAGCAACCCTCACCCTCACACTCGCCCTTATTCACGCCGCCGCCCACGGGTGGCGTTGGGGTGTCGGGGAACTCCATGACCACTCCTGGCAATGCGCCGTCGGTGGAGTCGCAGACTTTGAGCGAGCCGCCGAGTGCCGACGCACAAAGTGCGCTTACGTCCAATCCCGGACCCAGTGCGCCTGGCAGGCCGGTGCCGGCAATCCGGTCGATGCTGTCCAATATCGGGAAGGTGTCGATTCCGCCGTAGCCGGTCAGCAGCTTGCCATCTTCCGATGTGCAGGCGTAGCCCGGGTTTGTGATGACCAGCCGTTTGCCATTGATCGTGCAGATCATGCGGCCGGCGCGCAGAATGCCCACGGTCTGGCCGGCTGCCACCAGCACTTCGATGATGCCGCCTCTGGCGCCGAGCACCATATGCGGCGTCGCAACCTGCATGACGCCGCCTTTCGAAACCTGGCCGCCATAGAACCGGGCCAGGCCGCTGTTCATCCCGATGTCGATTTTTCCAGATCCGGAGCCCGGATTGTAGACGAATTCATCGATCGTCAGGCTGGTGTTCGGACCAATCTTGGCGCTCGATTCGTCCCGGAACACCAGCATTCCCAGACCAGTGGGATCGCTGCGCAGCTGATCGCCGAGTTCGACGCCGGCACCGACGTTCATTGTCCCGCCGTTGTTGCGGACGATGTTGGTCTGGTAGGCCGTCATCGACCCGATCGTTTCAGCGGCGGATGGTGCCGCGAAGGCAAGGCAGGCGACAAAAATGGCGATCTGACGGTACGGGGTCCTCATCGCGGCCTCTTTCAATTGAGCGTCAACGTGTAGCTCATGAGCATTTCGAACGATTTTCGGTCGCGGTTGGCGATGTCGAAGTTGGTTTCGCGATAGGCGAGATCGACGCTGATCTTCTGCGCCTCCGTCAGCTGAAAATCGCTTTCCGAGGCAATGCGCCAGAAGTCGCTCTTGATATTTGTGCCGATGCCAACGGACAGATCGGGAGTGTTGCTGTGGCCGGCCGAGAACGCGACCTGGTGCGACCATGCGAAGAGATCCGGTACCGTCATCAACAGGCCGCCATAGCGGACCTCGCCCGTGTAGCCGTGGCCGATTTCGCCAGATCCGGAGGCGAAGTCATTCGAGCCGACAAAGCGCAGTCCGAGCGCCTGGCCATTGCGGAAGCGGTAGCTGCCGCCTGCCTCATAGAAAACCCTGCTATCGGCGAAAATGCCTTGCGAGGCGCTTAGATCGATGTAGCCGCCGCCGGCAAAAAGCGTCGTCTCGACGGTCGGGCGCACAAGAAAGCGTCCACTGAGGCCGATGCCGGTTTCGTGGATATCGCTGTCGAAACGATCTGTAACGGTAAACGCCGAAAGCAGCAGGCGCAGCGAATCGATCCCACTATTGGGCAGCCCCTTGTCCCAGGTGATCGCGGCGTTGCCGTGGATGAAAGTCTCCTTGCTACCCGGAACCGACAGGTCTGGCGTGAAAAAGCGCTGTGTCGCAGTCAACGACCCCGAAAGGACGAGGGCGTCGGCGCTTGGCGTGCCGAGGTCCCACCGGACAAAGCCTTCCGCCCGCCCATAGGGCGAGACGAAGCTGTCGTCGTCCTGCGCCCCGCCGGGCTCAAAATCGGTGAATGCGCTGAACACGCCGCCGGTCAGGGCGAGTTCCCAGGTAACGCCACGCAAGGCGCGCTCGATGCGGGCGAGCAGGCGAACAGCTTCCTGCTGCTCACTTGCGGACAGGCCGCCGACTTCGATGCCGTACTGCACCTGCCGCCGGGCCAATTCGTAGGAGCCGACATGATAGTACAAACGGCTGGCCGCAAGCCGGGCGCGCGCATCGCGGGGATATTTGATCAGATACTGCTCGATCGAGGAGATCGCCTGGTCGTATTGCCCTGCATTGACGGCAACCGTGACGAACTGGGCGAGCGTTCCGTTGTCCGACGGACTGGCGATGCGGGCTGAAAAAGCATCGTCATAGGCCGAAAAAAGACCCTGCGCGCCAGCCGGCAATGCGCCGCTACAAAGCAGCGCCGCGGCGCAGCCGACGATTGTTCGAAACGAAGATTGCATGCCGAGAACCACCCCAAACCCGACCAGTGCGAAGGACTTAGCACGACCACAAGAAAAAAGGCGACTGGACTTTGTCGAAATCGTCCGAGTTTTCAACAGCTGTTGCAGCCGCGCAACAAACTATCGGGTCCATTCGTATTTCGGCTGCGCTGGTTGCAAAAACATCTTCTCGGCGTTGCTGTATTGGTCGAAATATTCGATCGCGATACAAACTAACAAACTCACCGCGCGCTAGCGAACCTGGCTTGCTTCAAGATCAATATAGTTCGCGTGATTCTGCACGTATTTGGTCGCTGCCCGACCCATCGATGTCACATATGGCTCATCCGAAGGTCTTCCGTCGCATTGCGGAGGCGATCGGAGAGCTGGCGAGCAATGCTTCTCAAAACGGCTTGCGCGATATGCGGCTTGGCCTTTGATATCTTGTTGGCGGCCGACGAGGTCAGCTCATAGGCAACAACGTCCTCGTCCGCGATCACGTCGGTCGAGCGCGGTCGCTCGGTCAGGAACCCCATTTCCCCCACTGTGCATCCAGCCCCGATGCTCGCCAGCCGGCGCCGTCCGCCAGGCGCATCCACCCAGACGCTGATACAGCCGCGCGTCAGCATCCACAGTCGGTCAGCCTGATCGCCAGCGCGGCACAGCACGGTGCCTCTGGGACCTCGACGTGGTCGAGATAACTCATCAGCACTTTCAGATCTTCTTGCGCCATGGTCATGCCGAAATCGGTGCGCTCGAGCGGCACCGCTATCACCGAGGGGGCAACACTGTCCGTGCGCTCGACGATTTCCTCTTCGAAGCGCTCCAGCGCCGCCTCGAGATCGGGGTAGATATTGGGTCCATCGCTTTGTGAGGTAAACTCCTCCAGGGCTTCGGCATCCCTGAGATCACTGAAGAACAATCGCTGACCGCGCCGGGCACAGCGAGCGGAGACCTGCTGCAAGGTCAACGCGCCGGAGGCGTCGACGTCGCTGACGGCGCGGAAATCGAGAATGATCACCCGCACTACGCTGGGCAGCCGGTCAATTTCCTCCGCGAGCTCATCGGCATTGCCAAAAAACAGCACGCCCTGCAGCTCGAGGACTGCCAGCTCCCGCTCGTGAATCGCCAGCAATTCGGTCTGAGCAGTGGAGCGGATGCGCCTGGAGCGCGTCTTGCCGACGATCTCCTTGCGCCGCACCACAGGCCGGTTCATTTCGATCATGAAGACAATGCAGGCCAGCGCCACGCCGACCACGGCGCCGACAACGGGTTGGCCAAGGACTGTGGCGAGCGCCACAGCGGCGACCACGGCCATATTACGCCGTGCCTGGGTTCGGCCCGCCGCGCTGGTGCCGAGAAGTGCTTGCCGCGCCGTCCGCAGCGCCCAACGGTCGATGGTATTGATGCCGACGAAGACCAGAATGGCGGACAGCACAACCAGCGGCATCGAGAAGATCGGATCCGGGAACGCAAGGATGGCAGCGAGCAGCACCGCCCGGCTCGCAAACGTCGACGTACGCATGCGCCCGCCGGCACGGTAGTTGGCGGCGGTCAGCGCGGCCGACGTGGATACGAACAGCCCGCCCATGAGGGGAGAGGCAAGATTGGCGATTCCCAGCCCGACGAGGGCGCGGTCCTGGCCGACCTGAACGTCGGCCAGATTGCGCGCAGTGCGCAGGGTAAAGACGGTGTCGAGCGTTCCCACGATCGCCAGGGTCAACGAGCCGGCAATCAGGGTCCACCAGATATGTTTCAGCCCCAGCCGGAGCGTTGAGGCAGCCTCGATCATGCTTACCGGTGCCCAGCCCTCGATATCGATCGAGCCGATAACGGGGCCGAGCTCAGTGTCGGGCGCCCACAGGCGGGCTGCGTGGTAGATCACATAGCCGATGATCAGGCCGGCAAGCAGCGCCGGAACTTTGGGCGCATGCCGCGTGATCATCGCCATGGCCGCGATCAGCGCAAGACCGAAGGGTAGTCTTGTGATCGTCGCCAGGCTGAAATCCGCCGCCACGATGCCGCTCCAGGAGGAGACCGCGAGAAGCATCGGCGTCTGGCTCTTGATGACCAGGATGCCGACGCCCGAGACGAACCCGGCGACAACCGGATGGGGGGCAAGCTTGACGATCCGGGCGAGACCGGTTGCGCCGATGAGGATCATCCACAGGCCGGTCAGCATCACGCAGCCGACGAAGGCAAGCAGCGCTTGGGTCGTGTTGCCGTCGAGAGCGACAAGCAGGGATCCCAGCAGGCTGGCCTGGATCAGCGAGTTGCTGGGCATGGTCGTCACGAAGAATGACCGTTGAAATGCGGACGCGACAACGCCGCCGACAATGGCAGCGATGACGCCGGCAAGCGCGCCTTCCGCCACTCGATCCGCGCCGAGCGGCGATAGGGCAAGGACGCCGGAGGAGACGCACATCGGCAATGCTACTCCTGCGGTCGTCACGCCCGCGGTGAGTTCCTGATTCAGAAAGCCCATCCCTGCGCTTAAACGCGCAAAATCCCTCTGTATCGCAACCTGCTCAGTCACGGCGGTTCAAAGCCCCAAAAATCCCACGTTGGTGATCCCGCCGATGCGCGTCCGGTACAGGACGCGCATCGGCGGACATGCCAAAACTACAGCACGAGCATGGTGGCGAGCCCGAGCATCAGGCCCATGCCTACGATATCGGTGACGGTGGTAAGAAAGATCGCTGAAGCTACGGCCGGATCGGCGCCGACCCGCCGCAGGCCCAATGGGATCAGCACGCCGGAGATTCCGGACATGAGGCACGATCCGGACATGGCGAGCAGGATGACAAGTGCCAGCATGGGCGCCTGGGCTGCCGACTCCGGTTGCCGCGAGGCGTAGAACCACATGGCCGCAGCCGCCACAAGACCGACGAGCACGCCGTTAGCGATCCCGAGCGCGCCCTCCCTCATCACCAGGTGCAGTTTCGGTCGCTTATCCACATCGCCCAGGGCAAGGCCACGCAGCGTCATAGCCAATGCCTGGCAGCCGGTGTTTCCGCTTTGCCCGGCCAAGACCGGGAGGAATGCCGCCAGGGCGACGATCTTCTCGATTGTGCCTGTGAACGAGCTGACCACGAAAGCAGCCATGAACGCCGTCAGCAGGTTGAGCTGTAGCCAAGGATGACGCTTCAGGAAGGCTGAAAACAGCGGCGTAAAAGAACGCTCCTCCTTCTGGACGCCCACCATCTGGCCAGACTGGGCGGAAATCTCGATGATTTGTTGCTCGAACAAGCGCCAGCCGCGGACCTGCCCCAGCAGCCGGTCCTCCGCGTCCACCACCGGATAGACAGGGTAGTGGCGGCGTACCGCAGCCTTGCAGGCGCCGCTCAAGGACAGATCGACGGGGAGGGCGAACGGTTTTGGCAGCATGATCTGATCTACCGTGGTCTCCGCTTCGCTCAGCATCAGATCGCGCAGGACCACGAGACCAACCAGTTTATCGCCCTCGTCCGTGACGTAGAGATAAGTGAGCTCGGTCGGCACCTGAGCGCGTCTGACGGCCTCCACTGCGGCGGCTACCGTCGTCCCGACAGGAACGCTGGCGGGAATCGGGTCCATCAGCTCGACGAGCGAATCGGGGATCGCGAGGCTCTTGCCATCGCCATGAGGCTTGATAGGCCGCATATGCGGTGGCAAATGCTCCGCCACCTTACGGGCATGCCCGTCCGGCAACAACTTTAGTGTGTCCCGAATAAACTCGGGAGACTCTCGGGCCAGCAATTCCGCCGCGTCATCAGGTGCTCGAGCACGCAGCGTGCGCACCAGCTTCTCAACGTCGTTCTCTTTCTTCATCTGCTCCCCCAATTGCTAGTGTCTTGCCTCTGACGGTATGACACGGATCGGATCGCTCTGTCTGGCGCGCAGTGGCCCATGCGCCTCGATCCGGAAAACTTCGCCTCTCGGGGCGCCGAGTGGACCGAACCGAGACAGATCTGAGCCATTGCCATACAGGCGGGCTGTAACGCCTACGTGTCGCCGAGAATTCAACGTGTTGCGAACTTCACCGATCTTTTCGTGGGCTTTGCGAGCACGTCGCGCCAATGATTCTTAAACCCGGAAATTCTACACTGCAGGGCCTACGGCGTTCGAATTGATTTGCCTTATGCCGAGAATTCGCCGCAGTGGTGCTGCCAATGTCGGCCAGGGCTGCCGAGCCCGTTGGCAGCGAGCCGTTCCGCATTGGCAAGATCGACCGTAACGAGTCTCGTCGATCCTGTTTTAGACGAGACAGTAAGAAGGGTGCGCGTGCCGGTCTACGATACGACGGCCAGCATTTGGCTTGGCCGCTCCTTGGTGGTCGAGCGCGGGCAGGGGCAGGAGCGTGCCAGTCACCTACCCGTTGTCCAACTGGGCCCTCGGCTGATTTCTGCTCTGTGCAATCGCTTGTCTGCTCACGAACTCAGTCCTCAGGTTCGCGAGGGGCGCTCCGGCACACCAGTCGAGCTGACAGAGAGGCGTTTCTGACGCCAAAATATTCGGGAAGATCGGGTCTGCGCGACCGGCGTCTTCGAGATGCGAAATCCGTTTTGAGTCGAATGTGCCCGATTCCTGTAATGATTATTTGCTGTCAGATCGGCGGGCGAGCCGCACGCCAGGCCCGCCACCATTTTCTGGGATGAACTCGACGCCAGCGGCCTCGAGGGCGCTGCGTATTGCAGCAAGATTGTGCCGATGTGGAATGCGTGCCCCACGCTCGAAATCAACAACGGTCGCTCTGGAGACGCCTGCCGCCGCTGCAAGTTCGCTCTGGCTCCAATCGAGCATTGCCCTGGCTCCCCTGCATTGTTCCACGGAAATTAAGCTCATTGGCCGAAGTCAGTCTTTTTGGTTGACTTTCGCCTGAGAAATCAGGCTAAATGGGAGGTGCTAGGCAATTAGAATACTAGGACGGCTGAGCGGGTGTTGCTGCACCTGCCCAGCCTGACCACAACCCAAGCTGATTGGAGCTCGGATCATGGCTGATTCCGACAATACCACGACTCTGCCTTACGTCACCCGCAGGCGAGTGCTTGCGGCAACAGTGGTGGCCACCACCGCGTGGACGCTCGAAGGTAACGCGTCCGCAGGTAGCGCCGGATGCACGAATGTGTGTTTTGATCCTGCACTGGCGCTTTGGCAGGAATGGGTAAGATCCCACAAGGAGACCGAGCGGCTATGCCGGAAGCAGCAGCGGCTGGAAACAAAGCTTGTCGAGAGTGTCGGCTTTCCTTGTGTAACCGTCCGCATGCCCGGAGGTGAGGACGTGACGGTCCATTCGATTGAGGCGCTTAGAGAAGTGCTCGGTAAAGGGCTGAATACCCCCGCTCTCCGCGAGAGGGCCGAAGCCGATTTTGCAGCGCATCAGGCACGTTGGGATGAGGCTGCCGAGGAGACCGGCTACACCGCCGCTGTCAGGGCCGAGCGCGAGATTGGTGATCGGGCGAAGGATCTTCTGGAAGCGTTCTCGACGACTCCCGCAATGACCCTCGCCGGTGTGGCGGGCAAGCTCGATGCCGTGGTGCGCGAGGGCGAAGCTTGGGAGGAATGCATCGAATTTCCTTGGCCGCAAATCCGCTCTGCGCTCAGCGATCTGGTGCGCATCACCAAGGCCTTCGGTGGTGACCCAGTGCGGCGTCGAAGGATCCGGCACGACTAAGCTGAAACTCTCCGCCATTCCCGATGACCGGCCGGTCAAGGTCACGGTCCAACTGCCCGGCGCCGTTGGTCGCGATCTTGTCGCTTATGCTGAATTGCTCGATCCGGCAAAGCTGATTGCGCCGATGCTGATACGGCTCATGACGGACAGGAGCGCTTGCCAAAGCCCTACGAAACTCTAGGCCGGGATGACTAATCGGATCATTCCGGTCTGACGGCTGTCAGGACCGAAACCGATCGCGCAGGAACGCGATGAAGGCCGGCAGCGCAGGATTGGCGTTGTTCGGATGCCAACGGGCGAAGCTGGACATCTGAATTGACTTGCCCTCGATCCGCAGCTTACGCCAGACGACATCTTCAGGAACCCTGTTGGCGTCTCCGTCGTGGATCAGAGCAACTCCAAGGCCGTTTCCGACAAGGCGCAGAAGGATGCCCGCACTGACATGGTGTTCGACGATCGCGGGGAGCTGCACGCCATTTCCAACAGCGTCGGCGAGCAGAAATGCTTCGCCCCTACGCACGAGCAACGTCTCTTGGTCCAGCTCCGACCACTCGATCACGGGACGGCTTGCGAGAGGATGACTGGAAGCGAGAACGACGGCTAGGGTATCCTTCCACAATTTCAGTTCGAATGCGCCGCCAGTGGATCGGAAGGAGGAAGTGACGGTGACGTCGACCTCGGTGCAGCCCAGAGGAGCCCTTGGCCCAGGGTGAGATCCCTCTATCAAGCTGACGGTCACATTTCGATGACATTGCCCGAACTCGATGACCGCATCCAGCGCTCGCCCGCCAAGGATCATCCCGTTGGAGCCGATGGAAAGCCTTTGTTGTTCATCCTTAATGCCGGTCCGGGCCAGCGTGAGAGTATTATCCAGTTCGAGGAGCACCGAGCGCAGACGATCGAGGAAACGCTCGCCGGCTGGGGTTGGGCCAACGCCGCGGGGATGGCGATGAAATATCCTCGTCCCCATGGCGTATTCGAGATCGCGTATGCGCCGGCTGAGCGCGGAGTGATCGATACCGGCGCGCCGCGCCGCGCGCAGAAAGCTGCCCTCCTCGGCGATCACAAGCGCATAATTGAGTGTCGCGAGTTGAATGGAGCTCTGCATCTCTGCTCAAGGTCAAGGCAGCGACAAATCGCAGATATTTGAGCGCTTTTGACGCTGGCGGGCTATCCCCAGATCTCAGTATTGACGTTGAGTGAAACCACCCAGGCCTGTTTAGGCAGGATCACGAGGAAAAGGACGCCAGAAGGCGTGCAGCAAGACTTCCCCACGACGATCGGAACATGCCGCTACAGAACGCGTGGGTTCCGCTCGTGGAGAGGTCTCGCATAAGCCAATGAAGCGAGGTCCTTTGGCAGGCTATGCTCGCTGCGATAATCCCCGGACGACGCTCACCAGACGATATCACTCCATTTGCGGGTGAATTTTACGAAGGGCACGTCGCGCTAGCTCAGGAGTTAAGCACCACCCAGACTGGTCAATTCGCTTGAAAAATAGCGGCGCCTAGAGCGGCGGACCGGCTCGAAGGTCCGCCGTTCCGGGTCGTTCAGATCACAAGAAACGAACCTGCTGCAAGCGACAGACCTGGAGAGAGCGTGGCGAACTGTATTTGAGCTGCGCCACCGATCCCGTCGCTGTCGAAAGAGAGTGCTCCGGTTGAGTTGTTGTAGATGATATGATCGGAGCTATCATGTGCGGCCGCACCCGCAAAGAAAGCATCGGATGAAAGGCCTCCCAGCTTAAGCCCGGCAAAAACCGCGTCGTCGAGCTGGATCTTGTCCTGGAGCTTGTTGAAGTCGGTGATCCTGTCGATATTGCCGGCTCCAAGAGCGCTGTTGAACTCGAAAGCATCATTGCCTCCGTTACCGGTCAAGATGTCGGCACCGCCGCCGCCGTTGATGACATTGGCGCCGGCATTGCCCTGAACGGTCTGAGCGAACCCGTTGCCGATCAGGTTGATTGCAGACGTACCGGACGGATTGGTGGTGGCGAGAAGCTCAATCTGCGAGCCGGCCGCAAGGGCATGACTCACCGAAGCGAGCACCTTGTCGGTACCCCCGCCCACCGCCTCGAACACCCTGTCGCCGGCATTGTCGACAAAGAACGTGTCATTGCCGCCATAGCCTGCCATCGTATCGGCACCGCCGCCACCGTTGATGACATTGGCGCCGGCATTACCCCCGATGCTCTGAGCGAACTCATTGCCGCTGAGATTGATCGGCGTCGTGCCGGCTTTGTTCGTGGTGGTGAGAAGCTCGACCTCCGCTCCGGCCAATAGGGTGTGGCTCACCGCAGCGAACACCCATTCGGTGCCGCCGCCCACCGCCTCGTTCACCTTGTCGCCGGCATTGTCGACATAGTAGTTATCGTTGCCACCATAGCCGCTCATCGTGTCGGCGCCGCCGCCGCCGTTGATAACATTGGCGCCGGCATTGCCCTGGATGGTCTGAGCGAACTCGTTGCCGGTCAGGTTGATTGCCGATGTGCCTGACGGGTTGGTGGCAAGAAGCTCAATCTGCGAGCCGGCCGAAAGCGTGTGGCTTACAGTAGCGAACACCCTGTCTGTACCACCGCCGACCGCCTCGCGAACCTTGTCACCAGCATTGTCGACATAATAGGTGTCGTTGCCGCCATAGCCGGTCATAGTATCGGCCCCACCCCCGCCGTTGATGACATTGGCGCCGGCATTGCCCTGGATAGTCTGGGCGAACGCATTGCCGGTCAGGTTGATCGCCGTGGTGCCGGACGGGCTGTTGGTGGCGAGAAGTTCGATCTCCGATCCGGCCGCAAGCGCATGACTTACGGAGGCGAATGCTTTATCGGTACCGCCGCCCGCAGCCTCAATCTCCTTATCGCGGACATCGTCGACATAATAGGTATCATTGCCGCCATAGCCGATCATCGTGTGGCCGCCGGCTCCGTGAAACACATCGTCGCCGCTGGTGCCATACAAGGTGTCGCTTGTCTCGACGGGAGGCGGTTCGGTCCCGGTGGTAGCGAGGTTGTGCTCCCGGAAAACGGCCTGCAGTTCGGAGGAGCTTTCAAGCGCGGTGTCGCCGTTCTGCGTTCCCCATTTATAGGTGTAGTCGAAGCCGGGCGTCGGCACCAGTGCGGCCCAATGATCGATCATGATTTGCATCTGTTCGGGGGTGGGCATGACATGTCTTCCGCCATCGGAAGTCTCCCAGTTACCGCCGCCAAAGGCCTGATAGACCGGAACGATGTTGCTAACCGGGATGCCCGATTTCACCGCTGCAGCCACGGCTCGATCGATCATGTCATAATCGACCGTGTCCGTTCCCGTGCGCACCGGATAGGGGTCTATTCCGAAATAGTCGATATGCGTGTTGGCCGGATTGTAGGTGTTCGTAAAATCCGGATTGGTCGGGGACCCCATGTTCATCATGGTGATGAAGGTCTTGGCGCCTGGAAAATGCTCATGGATCCAGTCGGATTCCGCCTTCAGGTTCTCAGCGGTTGCGTAGGTGCCCCACCTGCCGGTGGGATCGGGCTCGTCAACAAGATAGAATCCGAACACGTTCGGATTGCCGAGGAAGGGGGTCATTTTCTCGATGAAGGATGAGGTTACGCCCTCGTGCTCATTCAGATACACCAGGCCCTTCATGCCATCCGGCAATGCGTTGACCTGGCTAACATATTGAACGTCGGCCAGATTGAACCCGGCGGTTGCGATTTCGGTGGCGGAGCCACCCGAGGCGTAGTGCAGAGTTGCCATCCAATATTCCTTTGTCTCATTCGATAGCGCCCGGGGATTGCCTACTAGAGGGTGTATATTAGCGCCAAATCACATACCTGCAGCCTCTGATAGAATGGTTGATCGGCGGCAGGATTGTCACATTGCGGCGAAAAACATACTTACGGATAGTTGACATTATGGGATAGAAAACAAATTTAAATTGCAGTGATCTCACGATGTTTCCGATGGTTATTACGGATCTTTCTATGAGGGTCTATTTTTTTGCCGAAAATACAAGATCACATGATCGTTACCGTTTAAAAAGAAATTTAGTTTTTATTAAAATTAGTTGGCGAATGCGTCATTGTTATTGGAGTGGCGTTGGGGGTACTAACTATATGAAGAAGTGCGGCAAAAAAATCTAATGTTTCGGATTATAAAAGTATCGGACTATAAGATCGGACGCCAAGCCGCGGACAAAAAACCGCTTTTCTCCACAAGATGCATTTGCCTGCCAGCCAATTGAGCCGACATTAAGCTAAGATGCCAGCCGAATCGCGCTCTATGCCGGCGACACCAATTTGTTGTGGACAGACGCCGCAGGTGCCAGTCCGCGACCAAGGTGTCTGCAACTGAGATTGAGCGGCCCGAGACATAGGTGACGATTTGTACCGGACACATAGGTAACACTTTTCGGTTTTTGCCGGGAGGTGTTGATGCCGTG
>NZ_JAMYSP010000022.1:0-109619 GCF_040322015.1 Mesorhizobium sp. M0208
AAGGCCACCGCCCAGGTGACATTGGCGGCGATCGCCTTCAACATGCGCCGATGGGCCGCCATCACGGGATAGGTGCGCCCGCAGCCCGGCCGCCCGGGCCGAAACCGCCGCCGAAACCCCAAACAAGGGGGCGGAGCTCACAAAGACGAGCCAGGCTGACACCTTTGGGCACATCCAGTCCATCGGCGCGCGAGGCCTTCGATGTGAAAGCGTATTGCGTCGCGAATTTCGGTTTTTCCACCTCGAGCACCGATCGCAATGCAGCCGGGTAGGTCCGGCAGCTAAGCGGAAAAATTGTTTCCGGCTTTTCGATGACTGCCACGTAACGCATTGCGCGACCTCTTCGGTTGGAAATGTCATTATGGCCAGCGGCCGATCATCTACACCGACGTAGTTGAACAGCAGCTCCTCCTGAGATCTTTCCTGCTCTAATGAGCACATCGTCACGGATATTGAGGACGGCTTCGAGTCAACGCTGAGCGCGGGGCGCGGTTCGGTGGGCGAGAGCGTCTACTCCCTCATGCCAGCCTCTTCACCACCAAATCCTCGCTGCGGTCCACTGAGAGCACAGGCTGCCCCATCCTCAGGTGTAGCTCGATAGCCGACACGCTTCCCCATAGGGTCCCCGACGTGGCTTGTGACCCACACGTCTCGATCACGCAAAACAGGAGCGCATCATGTCGCAGGCAGAAACAAAAACCCGCACGACTGGTCAGCAGGAGACAAACATGAGCTTGGACAACATTTCACACCCTTCGATCCAGCACTGCGCCGACAGCCTGAACGCCAAGCACAGCAACGGTAGACCGGAGCCCGAATTGGTTCCGTCGCGCTACGCGCTGCAGGTCGGCGACATCGACGTGCTGGTGGTCAGCGATGGAGTGCTGCCGATACCAGCGCCGGTTATGGCATACAACGTCGACCCGGCCCTCCGGGAGGCCTGGCTGGACGACATGTTCCTGCCGCCGGACGTGCTCGAGTGGCCGCTGAACGTGGTCGTCGTACGCAGCGGCGACCGGACCATACTCGTGGACGCCGGGCTGGGGATGGACCCGGACTTGCACTTGCCGAGGGCCGGGCGGTTGGTCTCGCGATTGGAGGCCGCCGGCATCGATCTCGCATCCGTCACCGACGTGGTGCTGACCCATATGCACATGGACCACATTGGCGGGCTGCTCATCGACGGGGTGAAGGACCGGCTGCGTCCGGATCTGCGGATTCACGTGGCGGCCGCCGAGCTCAAGTTCTGGGAGTCGCCCGATTTCTCCCGCGTCTCCATGCCAACGGGGTTCCCGGATGCGCTGCGGCGGGCGGCCAAGCGGTTCGTGAACGACTACCACAGCCAGTTGCGGCCGTTTGAGACGGAGCATGAGGTGGCGCCGGGGGTGGTCGTCACGCTCACCGGCGGCCACACCCCCGGGCACAGCGTGGTCCGCCTAGCGTCCGGCGGCGATCGGCTGACCTTCGCCGGCGACGCCGTGTTCCAGGTCGGGTTCGACCAACCCGACTGGCACAACGGCTTCGAACACGACCCCGAGGAGGCGGCCCGCGTCCGGATCAATCTTTTGCGGGAGCTGGCGGCGACCCGCGAGCCGCTGGTGGCCACTCACCTGCCGTTCCCGTCTATCTGCCATGTGGCGGTGGACGGCGATGTCTTTCGTTGCGTGCCGGCTGTCTGGGACTACTGACCCGCGTATCGGGTTAGGGCCGAGCACAGCGTTTGAACGACCGCACGAGCAACGTCGCGAGCTTTGAGTAGCTAGGCATCGGGCGTGCCTGATCGGGTGGTGGCAATTGGCTTGCTTTGGCCGTTAGAGGTGGGTTGCCGTCAACCCACCTCCAAGCGATGAACTTGCCTATCAGCTATCTCAGCTACATCCGCTCGTAGCCCCGCAAGTATCGCACTTCTCGCAAGTGCCGTTCCGCACCATCGTGAAGTTATGGCACTCCGAGCATTCGTTGCCGGTGTAGCCCTGCATCAGTGATTGCTGGCGTCGGTTGGCAGCGAGCGCTTTTGCTTCGGCGGCTTCTTTGGCGGCCTCGTCGGTGAACAGCTCCGTCGGGTCGGACGCTTCCGCGTAGACGATGTCCTCGACCAGTTCCCTGGCGCGCTCCTCGTAGTCGCGCTTGTAGGCGATGGCTTCGTCGCTGGCCGGCTTCAGCGTCAGCACGTTGGAGCCGGAGAAGGCGGTCGGGGCGGTACGGGCTGGAGTCCCGGAGCCCGAACCGGCAAAGCCTTTCGGCTCGGCGCCCATGCCCGACACCAGCTTGACCGGCGAGGCGCCGCGGGTCAGGCCCTTGGAGAATGGCGTCGCCTTGCCTTCGTTGATGCCGCGCCCGAGTGCGGTCTTGTCGAAATCCGACTGGTCGACATGGGCGAGGTCGTGGCGGCCGAGATAGGAGACGGCGAGTTCGCGGAACACATAGTCGAGGATCGACGTGGCGTTCTTGATGGCGTCGTTGCCCTGCACCATGCCAGCCGGCTCGAATTTGGTGAAGGTGAAGGCTTCGACGAATTCCTCGAGCGGCACGCCATATTGCAGGCCGAGCGAGATGGCGATGGCGAAGTTGTTCATCATCGCCCGGAAGGCGGCACCTTCCTTGTGCATGTCGATGAAGATCTCGCCGAGGCGGCCGTCATCGAATTCGCCGGTCCTGAGATAGACCTTGTGGCCGCCGACGACCGCCTTCTGGGTATAGCCCTTGCGGCGGTTCGGCAGTTTCTCGCGGTCGCGGTAGAGACGCTCGACGACGCGCTCGACGATCTTCTCTGTCACCTGCACGGCGCGCTGCGCGGCCGGTGCCGCGATCAGCTGCTCGACCGCTTCGTCCTCGTCGTCCTCGACGTCGGCAAGCAGCGAGGCGTTGAGCGGCTGCGACAGCTTCGAGCCGTCGCGATAGAGCGCGTTGGCCTTCAGCGCCAGCTTCCATGACAGCATGTAGGCGCCCTTGGCGTCCTCCACCGTCGCGTCGTTCGGCATGTTGATGGTCTTGGAAATGGCACCGGAAATGAAGGGCTGTGCCGCCGCCATCATCATGATGTGGCTGTTGATCGACAGCGAGCGCTTGCCGATCTTGCCGCACGGGCTGGCGCAGTCGAACACAGGCAGGTGTTCGGCCTTCAGGAACGGCGCGCCTTCCAGCGTCATCGCTCCGCAGACATGGATGTTGGCGGCCTCGATGTCCTTCTTCGAGAAACCCAGCGCCGGCAGCATCTCGAACGAGAAATCATTGAGCTGCTCGTCGGTGAAGCCGAACGTCTCCTTCACCCAGTCGGCGCCCAGCGTCCACTGGTTGAAGACGAACTTGATATCGAAGGCCGACTTCAATGCCGCATTGAGTGCCGCGATCTTTTCGTCGGTAAAGCCTTTTGCCTTGAGCGAGCCGGGGTTGATGCCCGGCGCCTGGTTGAGATTGCCGTGGCCGACGGCATAGGCCTCGATCTCGGCGATCTGGCTCTCGGAATAGCCAAGCGTGCGCAACGCTTCCGGCACGGCGCGGTTGATGATCTTGAAATAGCCGCCGCCGGCCAGCTTCTTGAATTTCACCAGCGCGAAGTCGGGCTCGATGCCGGTGGTGTCGCAATCCATCACCAGGCCGATCGTGCCGGTCGGTGCGATCACCGTTGCCTGTGCGTTGCGGTAGCCATGCTCCTCGCCAAGCTCGATGGCGCGGTCCCAGGCGGCCTTGGCATGGTCGGCAAGCTCCTGCTGCTTGAGATCCGAGGCGACCAGCGGCACCGGGTTGACGGCAAGCTTCTCGTAGCCGTCCCTTTCGCCGTAGGCCGCGCGGCGGTGGTTGCGCATGACACGCAGCATGTTCTGCGCATTGCGGTCGTAGTCGGGGAAGGCGCCGAGCTCGGCGGCCATTTCAGCCGAAGTGGCATAGGCGGTGCCGGTCATGATCGCGGTGAGGGCGGCGCAAATGGCGCGGCCCTCGTCGGAATCGTAAGGAATGCCCGAGGTCATCAGCAGGCCGCCGATATTGGCGTAGCCGAGGCCGAGCGTACGGTACTCGTAGGAAAGCTTGGCGATCTCCTTCGACGGGAACTGCGCCATCATGACGGAGATTTCAAGCACCATGGTCCACAGTCGCACCGTGTGCTCGTAGGCAGCGATGTCGATGGTGCCGTCGGCGTTGCGATAGGGCAGTAGGTTGATCGAGGCCAGATTGCAGGCGGTGTCGTCGAGGAACATGTATTCCGAGCACGGGTTGGACGCCCGGATCGCACCGGCCGAGGCGCAGGTGTGCCAGTCGTTCATCGTCGTGTTGAAATGCAGGCCCGGATCGGCCGACGCCCAGGCGGCATAGCCGATCTTTTCCCAGAGATCGCGCGCCTTCAGCGTCTTCAGCACCTTGCCGTCCTTGCGGGCGGTGAGATGCCAGTCGCCGTCCTGCTCGACGGCGCGCAGGAAATCGTCCTTCAGCGACACCGAATTGTTGGAATTCTGGCCGGAAACGGTGAGATAGGCGTCCGAATCCCAGTCGGTGTCGTAGGTCTTGAACGACATCGAGGTGTAGCCCTGCTTGGCAAACTGGATGACGCGATAGATGTAGTTCTCCGGCACCGCGTCCTTCTTGGCCGCCTTGATCTCGCGCTTCAGCGCGGTGTTGACCGCCGGATCGAAGCAATCGTCGCCATTGCCTTCGCAGTTGATGCAGGCCTTCATGATCGCTTCGAGATGCTTCTTGACGATCTTCGAGCCGGTGACCAGCGAGGCGACCTTCTGCTCCTCGTTGACCTTCCAGTCGATGAACTCCTCGATATCGGGGTGGTCGGCGTCGACGATGACCATTTTCGCGGCGCGGCGCGTCGTGCCGCCCGATTTGATGGCACCCGCCGCGCGGTCGCCGATTTTGAGGAAGCTCATCAGCCCCGACGAGCGGCCGCCGCCCGACAGCTTTTCGCCTTCGCCGCGCAGGAACGAGAAGTTCGAGCCGGTGCCGGAGCCATATTTGAACAGGCGCGCCTCACGGACCCACAAATCCATGATGCCGCCCTCGTTGACGAGGTCGTCCTGCACGCCCTGAATGAAGCAGGCATGCGGCTGCGGATGCTCGTAGGAAGACTTCGACTTGGTCAGCTTGCCGGTGAACGGGTCGACATAGAAATGGCCCTGGCTCGGACCGTCGATGCCATAGGCCCAGTGCAGGCCGGTGTTGAACCATTGCGGCGAATTCGGCGCGACGCGCTGGGTGGCCAGCATATAGGCGAGCTCGTCGCGGAAGGCGCGCGCGTCTTCCTCCGACTTGAAGTAGCCGCCCTTCCAGCCCCAATAGGTCCAGGTGCCGGCAAGCCGGTCGAAGACCTGGCGGGCGTCGGTCTCGGAACCGTAGCGCTCGGCTTCCGGCAGCTTGGCCAGTTCAGCCTCGTCGGCCACGGAGCGCCACAGGAAGGAGGGAACTTGCGTCTCTTCGACCTTCTTCAGCCGTGCGGGCACGCCGGCTTTGCGGAAATATTTCTGCGCCAGGATATCGGCGGCAACCTGGGAGAACTGCGCCGGCACGTCGATGTTGTCCAAGCGGAACACCACCGACCCGTCCGGATTCTTGATCTCGGAAAGCGCCTTGCGGAATTCGATCTCCGCATAGGCAGATTGTCCTGGCTTGGTGAAACGACGCTCGATGCGCATTGGTCCGGTCCCTTTTGTCTACATATAGCGCTTTTCCCGAGGATTTCTGCCCTCTTGACGAAACGCGCATGCCCGCCGTCTGCCGGCGTTCGAAAACCCCGGCTCTCATCTTCACAGTCTCCGCCGCCCTGCCGGTCGAACCTCTTGCGAGGCCGCTGTCCAACATGCTCACGGACCCTGTGGGTCCCTCAAAAACTGAAAACTTTTTGTAACGCCCTCGGTCGAGGGAAATTCACATTATCTAGCGTCGAACCTATCTGCAAACACTAAATATAGTGTTAACAGACAATTTATTCAAGCCCGACAATCCTCCCCTTTCGCCCCCCAAGGCTTCAAAATCCCACGCCTCCGCCGGCCTCGTAAACAGGCGGGAATGCGGATCAAAACGCACATATTCCGGGAAAAAGACCGGCCTCGAAACTTTTCCGGTCGCACTCTCAACAGGAGCGCATGGCCTATAAAAGGCGACTCGTTTTGCGCCGTCAAGGATTCGTTTGCGTAGCTTTTATGACCCCAACATCTTGTGTGTCACATATGTGGATAACGGGGATAGAAGCGGAGCGCAGCGAGGAAGGTTCGGCGCCGCGCGGAGGTGCTTCGGCGATGGCGTTCGCGGCACCTGACCGCGGCTATGCGCCGCTCGGGCTCAGGAGAACCGGCGTGGATCGGCGCAGAAATGGGCGATGATCTGGCGAAGGTCCGGTTCATGCACCATGCCCACAGCCTCGGCGGCGCTGACCCACTTGCGGGTGCGTGCCCGCTTTTCCTTCCACCGGTCGGCGACCTTGTCGACCTGCAGCGGGAACACCAGAACCTCGCACGGCACTTCCTCGCCGGAATCCAGCACCTTGGCGTAGAAATAGCGGCCGGCCTCTTGATGCGAGATCGTGCCGCGCAGCCCGGCCTCCTCGCCGGCTTCGCGCGCCGCCGCTTCGCAAAGCGGCTCCTTCGCTTCCGGCCAGCCCTTGGGAAGCACCCAACGGCCGGTGTCGCGGCTGGTGATCAGCATGATTTCGACGCCGTCCCCGCTATCGCGCCAAGGCAACGCTGCAACCTGCAGGCGGGACGGCACCGCGCCGAAGAGTCGCTGGACCCTTTCGGCCAGATGGTTGTGCGTCGTTGGCCTCGTCAACATCGGAGAAGCTTGCCCCAGCTTCCAGAATCATTTGCCGTCTCATGAATCTTACGGCTAATTATAAGCAATAAAAGTAAAAAATGTTTCATGGACCAGCGAGATTCTGCCGATTTGCGCCGGTCTCGCCCAAATGGGGCGGCCGCGCGAGCATCACGCCGGCATTTCTCGGCTGCGGATGGTGCCTTGGGCGGGCTGGTTGCAATAAGCGGCGGTGCCGCGAATCAGCCGGCGTGGTCGTCGGCGATCGGCTTCTGGTAGGTGAAGCCCATGTCCCACGGAAAATAAATCCAGGTGTCCTGGCTGACCTCGGTGACGAAGGTGTCGACCAGCGGCCTGCCTTTCGGCTTGGCGTAGACGGTGGCGAAGTGCGCCTTGGGCATCATCGCGCGCACGATGCCCGCCGTCTTGCCGGTATCGGTGAGGTCGTCGATGATCAGCACGCCGGCCCCATCATCGGCGAGCAGCGCTGGTGTGATCTCCTTCAGCACCTGCAGCTGCCCCTGGCTGGTGTAGTCGTGGTAGGACGCGACGCAGACCGTCTCGATGACGCGGATGCCAAGCTCGCGCGAAATAATGGCGGCCGGAACCAGGCCGCCGCGCGTGATGCAGACGATCGCCTTCCATTGCCCCTTGTTGGCGCCGGCAAGCCGCCAGGCGAGCGCGCGCGCATCGCGGTGGAACTGGTCCCAGGAGACCGGGAAGGCTTTTTCGGGCAGGGACATCTTCGCGCACTCCGCAAAGCGCGCATCGCGCGCAGACACTATGGAATGCGCGCGGAATTAACTGGAAAGGCTTGGGCTTGGCAAGGGGAGTGGAAAGCTATCCCTGTGAAGCTACCGCGACAGGAAAGCCGCCACCGGTGCGGTGCGCAGCACCGTCCGCGTGACCCCGCCGAACAGCAGCTGGCGCAGCCAGGAATGGCTGTAGGCGCCGAGCACGAGCAGGTCCGCACCCGTTTCGGCGACCCTGGTCTGGATGATGTCGTCGACCGAGGCGCCGCCGGACCTCAGCACCGAGACGCTGACGGTCGCGCCGTGCCTGGACAGCGAGGCGGCGATCTCTGCGCCGGCCGTTTCCGGCGCCTCGTCGAGCGTATCCGGCGGGTCGATGACGACGATGTCCGTCTTTTCAGCCTCGATGATGAAGGGCAGGGCATCGAAGGCCGCACGCGCGGCTTCCTTGCTGCCGTTCCAGGCGAGCAGCACATGCTTGAAGCTGGTCACCAGCGGACCCGAATGCGGCACCACCAGCACCGGCCGGCCGGCATCGTAGACCAGCGTGTCGACGTCGGCGCTCGGGTCGCTGCCCGATTCGCGCTGCGCGGCGATGATCAGGTCCGCGGTGCGAACGGTCGAGATGCCGGTCAGCGCGCTGTCGCCGGAAAAACTCTCGAGGCTGCGCCATTCGAACGACAGGCCGGAATTCTCGATGCGATTGTGAAAGGCGGCCTGCAACTTCTCGGCGCGCTCCCGGTTCATGTCGGCCGAAACCTGCAGGAACTCGGTGTCCGGAAAGCCGGTGGCCGAGGTGTAGGGCACGGGCAGCGCCTCGGCATGAATGCCGATCAGATGGCTCTGGAACCGGCTGGCCAGCGGGATCGCGCAGTCGAGCACGCGCTCGGCGTCCTGTTCGTTCTGCAGTATGGCGACGATGGTCTTGAATCGCATGGCAGTCCCTCACTCCTTACGGCGATCCCATCGTGACAAACGTCACTGCGCGATGCTTGGTTCCGTCACGCCGATCAGCCCGGCTTGTTTGCCTTGATCAAACCCGCCACCATAGCCTCTACGTCGGCGCGTGCGGAGTCCAGCGCCTGCTGGCTGCGGGCGCGCACCACCAGTTCCGTCCAGAATTTGCCGTCGCCATATTTCGGATAGGAGCCGATGATCGTTTCCGGATGCGCCTTCTGGATGTCGCCCAGCGGCCGGCCGATCAGGCCTTCGCCGAACGGACATTCCACGGTGGCCGACAGCATTTTGGTGCCGGCCCGCAACGTCGGCACGACATTGTCGAGCATCGCCTGGAAAATCGCCGGCACGCCGGCCATGACATGGACGTTGCCGATGCGAAAGCCCGGCGCAACCGACACTGGGTTGTCGATGTGGTCTGCCCCGCGCGGCATCCGCGCCATGCGCTTGCGCGCTTCCGTGTATTCGATGCCGCGGGCAGCATAGCTTGCCTCCAGCAGGGCGTAGGCCCTGGCGTCGTATTCGCATGGCACGCCAAAGGCCTTGGCAACCGAATCGGCGGTGATGTCGTCATGCGTCGGGCCGATGCCGCCGGTGGTGAAGACATAGGTGTAGCGGGTGCGCAGCGCATTCACCGCAGCGACGATCTCGTCTTCCTCGTCCCCAACGATGCGCACTTCCTTCAGGTCGATGCCGATCGCCGTCATGATATCGGCGAGGTGGCCGATGTTCTTGTCCTTGGTGCGGCCGGACAGAATCTCGTCGCCGATGACGAGCATGGCGGCGGTGACGATTTCGGTCATGGCAGGCTCCGGCAAACGGGTCGCCTGAGATAGCGCGGCGGACGGCCGGCGGCAATGCCGCCAAACGACGGATCCACCTGTGCCACCTCCCTTGCAGTGGACCCTTCGGCGGGTGATGCTGCGTGCCGGTTTGGAGCCTTGAGCAAGACATGCCGGTACCGATTCTTCCATGGCTGCCCGGCGCGCTGGTTCTGCTGGTGCTCGTCGTGGCAGCCTATCCTCTGCTGGCGACACGGCGGATCGCGGCGAAAGCCGAAAGGCTGGTGCCGGCCAGCGGGAAATTCATCGAGATCGACGGCAACCGCATTCATTATGTCGAGACGGGCGAGGGGCGGCCGATCGTCTTCCTGCACGGCCTCGGCGCGCAGCTTCATCATTTCCGTCACACGCTGTTCGGAATTTTCGGCCCGAACTATCGGCTGATTGCGCTCGACCGTCCGGGTTCCGGTTATTCGGTGCGGGCCAGGGGCGCCAGCGGGCGGCTGCCCGAGCAGGCCGAGATCGTGCGGCGCTTTATCGAGGCGCTTGGGCTGGAGAAGCCTCTGGTCGTCGGCCATTCGCTGGGCGGCGCCATCGCACTGACGCTGGCTGTCGAGCATCCCGAGGCGATTTCCGGTGTCGCCTTGCTGGCGCCGCTGACCCATATGGAGCCGGACGCGCGCGAGAAGTTCGGCCCGCTATACATCAACTGGCCCCTGCGGCGCCGGATCATGGCTCATACGGTGGCGATCCCGGCGGCTCTCAAAGATGCAGAACGCACGCTGGCCTTCATCTTCGCGCCACAGACGGCACCGGCCGACTATATGGTCGAGGGCGGCGGCTGGTGCGGACTGAGGCCAAGCCATTTCTACGCAACATCGACCGATGTCGTGGCCATCGCGCATGACCTTGGCCGCATCGAGCAACGCTATGGTGAAATCACCATGCCGGCCGGCATTCTGTTTGGTGCTTCCGACCGCGTGCTGGGCATCGGTATCCACGGCTGGCCGGTGATGGAAAAGATCAGCGGGCTCGATTTCGAGCCGGTCGAGGGGCTTGGCCACATGCCGCAATTCGTCGAGCCGGAACGGGTCGTCGCTTTCATCGAACGCATTGCCGACCGCGCATTTGCGCCGAAGTCCGACACCGGCAGCTGACACCCTCCCGGACGCGGTATCGGCCGGCAGGGTGCCGCCCCGCGCATCCCGGCCGCCGGGAATACCTCCGAACCTAATCAGGATATCGGCTATTCCTTCACGGCTCCGGTCATCGAGGAAACATAGTGCTCGACAAAGAACGAATAGAGCACCACCACCGGCAGCGAGCCGATCAGCGCTCCCGCCATCAGCGCCCCCCATTCATAGACGTCCGAGCGCACCAGCTCTGTGAGCACGCCGACCGGCACAGTCTTGTTTTCGGACGACTGGATGAAGGTCAAGGCGTAGATGAACTCGTTCCATGACAGCGTGAATGCGAAGATGCCAGCGGAAATCAGGCCCGGCACCGACAGCGGCAGCACGATCTTGGTGAGGATCTGCCAGCGGCTCGCCCCGTCGATCAGCGCGCATTCTTCCAGCTCGAACGGGATCGAGCGGAAGTAACCCATCAACAGCCATGTGCAGAACGGGATCAGGAAGGTCGGATAGGTGAGGATGAGAGCGAAGGGCGTGTCGTAAAGCCCAAGGTTGAACACCATCACCGACAGCGGAATGAACAGGATCGAAGGCGGCACGAGATAGGCGAGGAACACCGCGAGGCCGACCTGACGCGCCCCGGAGAACCTCAAGCGCTCGATCGCATAGGCAGCGAACACCGCAGCCAGCAGCGACAGGAAGGTGGCGGCGGTCGAGATGATGATCGTGTTGAGCAGCCAGCCCGGATAGGACGTCTCGAAGAGCAGGTAGCGGATATGCTCGAGCGTCGGATGCACCACCCAGAACGGGTTGAAATTGGCGTAATCGGTCATCTCGAGATTGGGCTTAACCGCCGTGATCGTCATCCAGTAGAACGGAAACAACAGCACGATGACGAATATCAGCAACGGCAGATAGACCGTCACCACGCGGCGCGGCACGCTCTGCAGGTAGCCCATGCCGCCTTCGTCGAGTTTCGGGCGTTTACTCGTTTCGATCGCGGTCATGTCAATCTCCGCCGCCCTGCTGCCATTTGCGCCGTTGCAGGCCAAAGTAGCTGAACAGGATCGCCGCCAGCAGGAACGGGATCATGGCGACTGCGATCGCGGCGCCTTCGCCAAGCTGGCCTCCGGAAATGCCGCGCTGGAACGACAGAGTCGCCATCAGGTGCGTGGCGTTCACCGGCCCACCGCGCGTCAGCACATAGATCAGCTGGAAATCGGTGAAGGTGAACAGCACCGAAAACGTCATGGTGATGGCGATGATCGGCGTCAGCAGCGGCAGCGTCACATAGCGGAACAATTGCCAGCGGCTGGCGCCGTCGAGCGTGGCGGCCTCGTAGAGCGACTGCGGAATCGTCTGCAGGCCGGCAAGCAGCGTGATCGCGACGAAAGGAATGCCGCGCCAGACATTGGCGGCGATGACCGAAGCCCGCGCATTCTCGGGATCGCCGAGGAAATTGATGCGATGGTCGATCAGGCCCATTTCCATAAGCGCCCAGGACAGGATCGAGAACTGCGAATCGTAGATCCACCAGAAGGCGATCGCCGACAGCACCGTCGGCACCACCCAGGGAAGCAGGACGATCGCGCGGAAGAACGATTTGAACGGCAGGTTCTGGTTGAGGATAAGCGCCAGCCAGAGGCCGAGCACGAACTTCAGGATCGAGGCGCTGATCGTATAAAGCAAGGTGTTGAAAACGGAGAGCCAGAAGACGGCGTCATCCCACAGATATTCGTAATTCTCGATGCCAATGAAGATGCCGGGGCGGCCGATGCGAGCATCGGTGAAGCCGAGCCAGACGCCGAGCCCGAGCGGATAGGTCAGGAAGACCAGCAGCAGTGCCGCCGCCGGCAGCATGAAGCCGAAGCCAAGCGCGTTTCGGCTATCGGCCAAGGTCGCCAGGATGCGAGACAAGATCGAGGGCCGCGGCTGAACGGCGGCGGAGGTCACGGCCATGGGTCGGCTCCTCTAAGGTTTCGTAAACGGCCGGGCGGCCATGCGCGATTCGAAGCCGGGCAGCATGGCTGCCCGGCCGAGCCGGCTCAAACGCGATAGTAGCGGTTGGCGCGCTTTTCGGCCTCTTCCATCGCCTCTTGCGGCGTCGCCTGGCCGGTCACCGCCTTGGCGAACATGTCGACCAGCACATAGTCGGCCATGGTCGCCGCCGAGGCATAACCGAGCGGGCCGGCATAGCCGTTGGGCCGCAGCGTCGCCGAGGCCTTGGCGTAAGCGGCATTGTTCGGATCGGCCGTCCACACCGGGTTGTTGTCGAAGGCTTTGAGCGTCTGGCAGCAATAGCCTGCCGACGACGTGATCCACTGCGACATTTGCGGATCCTCGAACATGAACTGCAGGTAGGCCTTGGCCGCGTTGGGGTAGGGCGTGTAGTCGAAGATCACGGCCGTGGTCACCTGGAACAGCTCGACGGATTTTCCGACCGGGCCGATCGGCAGGTTGGTGGTGCGGATGTCCTTGGCTATTTCAGCCAGCTTCGGATCCTTGTCCTTGTTGATCTTGGCGGTGTTGTAGGCCGAAATGCCATTGGCGATGACGCTCAATTCGCCGGCCAGGAAGGCGCGGTTGTTGTTGACGTCGAGCCAGCTTTCGGTGCCGGGAATGAAGGTCTTGTAGAGTTGCTGCGCGTATTCGATCGCCTTCAGCGTCTCGGGGCTGTTGATCGTCACCTTGCTGTTCTCGTCGACCATCTGGCCGCCATGGCTCCACAGCAGCCAGTGCGCGTAGTTGTTGCCGTCGCCGACGCCGTGGCCGTGCGTGAAGCCGGCCGGGTGCCCCTTCGCCTGCAATGCCTTGCAAAGCTCGAGCAGGCCTGCCGTGTCCTTTGGAAATTCTGAGAAGCCGGCTTCCTTCACCCAGCTTTCGCGATAGACGATGGCATTGCCGATGGTCGCCAGCGGCAGGCCGAGGAACTTGCCTTGCCGTGTCGCATATTGGTGCGGTCCATCGTGCCAGCCGCCATATTTCGAGCCGAGATATTCGCCCAGTTCCGTCACATCGTGCAGCTTGTCGGGATATTGGTGCGGGTCGTCGAACCAGACGAACATCAGGTCCGGGCCGGAGCCGACATTGGCGGCGACCGCCGCCTTGGGGCGAATGTCCTCCCAGCTTTCCTTGTCGACGCGGACCTCGACGCCGGTCGCTTCGGTGAAGCGCTTGGTGTTGGCCAGCCATTGATCCTCGTCGCCCTGCACGAAAGGCGACCAGCGCAGCAGCCTGAGCTTGGCGCCGTCCTCGGGCTTGTATTTCAACCCCTCCTGAGCAAAGGCGGGAGAGCCGATGAACCGGCTTCCCAAGGCTCCCGCCGCCGCGCCGGCGGTGGTGCGGATCACGTCACGTCTGGTGAATTTCATGTTCGCTTCCTCCTGCTTATTGTCCTTGCCGTCCTACTGCTCGATGGGTGTTTCGAACCGCTGTCCGGTTTTGCCGTGAAAGAGATGGATGAGGCCAGGCTCGGCCGTAAGCCGGATGGTTTCGCCCGGCGTGAAGGAATGCCGTTCCCGGAAATTGGCGACGATCTCCTCGCCGCCGGCGGTTCGGCCGATGAGCTGCACTTCGGACCCTGTCGGCTCGACCACCACGACGGTGACCGGAATGCCCTGATTGTCGGACAGCCGTAAATGCTCGGGCCGTATCCCTAGCACGACCGGCTCACCATTGCCCATGGAAAGTGCCGAGGCCAACGGGACCGAAATCCCTCCGGCGCCGCGAAACGAGGGCGAGCCGTCGCTTACGATCTCGCCCCTGAGCATGTTCATGGCGGGCGACCCGATGAAGCTGGCGACAAAGAGGTTGTTCGGCCGGTCATAGAGCTCGAGTGGCGGCCCGATCTGTTCGACGATGCCGTCATGCATGACGACGATCTTGTCGGCCATGGTCATCGCCTCGATCTGGTCGTGGGTGACGTAGACCGTCGTCGTCTTCAGGCGCTGGTGCAATTCCTTGATCTCGGCGCGCATCTGCACCCGGAGCTTGGCATCGAGATTGGACAGCGGCTCGTCGAACAGGAAAACCTGCGG
Organism: Mesorhizobium sp. M0208; assembly: GCF_040322015.1. NCBI lineage: Bacteria > Pseudomonadati > Pseudomonadota > Alphaproteobacteria > Hyphomicrobiales > Phyllobacteriaceae > Mesorhizobium > Mesorhizobium sp. M0208. The sequence continues at coordinate 14,409 of NZ_JAMYSP010000022.1, forward strand.
GTCGCGCACGATCGCCCGCCCCATGGCGACGCGTTGGCGCTGGCCGCCGGAAAGCTGGCGGGGATAACGGTCGAGCAGCGGCACCAGTCCCAGGATTTCGGCCGCGCGCCGCACGCCGGCATCGCTCTCCGTCTTGGGAACGCCCTTGAGCATCAGCGAGAACGCCATATTCTCGGCGACCGTCATATGCGGGTAGAGCGCATAGTTCTGGAAGACCATGGCGACGTCGCGCTCCTTTGGCGCAACGTTGTTGACGACACGTTTGCCGATCGCGATCTGGCCGCGCGAGATCTTCTCCAGGCCGGCGATCATCCTGAGAAGGGTCGACTTTCCGCAACCCGAAGGCCCGACCAGCGTGACGAACTCGCCGTCGTTTATATCGACGCTGACCCCGTGCAGGACCTCGACGGTCCCAAATGATTTGTAAACATCGCCGATCGCGACAGACGCCATCGATCTCCTCCCGATTGATTCCCGCAACGACTTCGAAGGAAACCGCTTTCCTGCCTGGCCCGCGACGGCGCCCAGGCTCCTCCCCGGTCACGCGCGATGTGAGACGGTAGCGCTACCAAACCGACCTGTAAAGCACGCCGGCATCACCCTGGATGTCGGCACACTCTAATCCGAAACCTCGGTCTGCGGCCGGTCGCGGCCGTCGGCGAGCTCGTCATGCCATTTGCCGTCGGCGTCCTCGTACTGGATGCCGTCCGTATTGCCGGCGACCTGCTGTTCGGCCGAAGCGATCTCGGCGGCGCGCAAGGCATCCTGATGGGTGGGGAACGTTTCGGAGAATGTCGAGCCGACCTTGTAGGCCCAGCCTCCGTCATGCTCGACGATCTTGTAGGTCAGTTTCGCCATGAAACCCTCCGGTTGAAAGCCCGTTGCCTCAATGCAGCCTATCGTCGGCCAGTCTGTCGTCTGGCAGCCTGTCGTCTGGCACCAGCACGTCCGATTCCCTGGCGGCTTCGATCAGTGCCCGGCGCGCATCCGCCGTCGAACGATAACCTTCCAGCACTTTTAGGCAAGTGTCGAGGGCATCACGATGACGCGGCCCGCGATTGAGTGGCCAGACCGTCATCAGGCACTCCGCCGCCTCCTGGGCGCTGCGGATCTGCCGATATTTGCCGACATGGCCGAGTTCGACCACGACCGGCTTTTCAAATGGCTTGCTGTCCATCATCGCCGCCAACGCGGAGCGGCCGATTTGGTTGCAACTGCTATTTTAGCTCAGGCGAAAATAGCTCAATAGCCGCAGTCGTTGCGCAGCCAGCGTGCATTCGCCCAGCCGGTGCGGCCGCCGATATCGACCTTGTACCAGCTTCCGCGGCGGTCGAAGATCTCGGTTTGGTCGCCGTTGAATAATTGCCCGATCATGCGCGACGACGAGTTCGGTCGGGCTCGAACGGCGAGAAAGCCGCTTCCCGTCGCCAGATTGTAGTGCCTGGAAAGGCCGTGCACCGTGCCTTCGCAATATTGCGCCCCGGCCGGCGTCGGTGCGGCGAACGACAGCCCGGCCAGCACCGCGGCAGCAGCCGCAATGGAATTCCCCCTGAACGGCATGTCTCTGCTCCCCCAACCCGCCGCGCCCAGCCGCGGCCCCGGCTACTCTACACCGGCAGAGGATCAATGCGAAGCTGTGCTGGCCCGTCCAGCGAGACGAACCCGCCGTCAGGTCGCCGCCTTCATCCAGTGCTGCATCGTCGTCACCGAGCGGGCAAGCTGCGGCGCCGGGTGGATTTTTTCGCCGAAGGTGGCCGCGGCGCGCCAGCCCCAGCGCGGATCGGCAAGGAAGGCACGCGCCAGCGCCACCATGTCGGCGCGGCCGTCGGCGACGATCGCCTCGGCCTGTTTCGGATCGTCGATCAGGCCGACGGCCCGCGTCGGAATGCCGACGGCCTTGCGCACCGCTTCGGCCAGATGCACCTGGTAGCCGGGCCCGGAGGGCAGCTTCTGCAATGGCGAGTTGCCGCCGCTCGAGCAGCAGAGATAGGCGACGCCGGCTTCCTTCAGCGCCTTTGCCACTCCGATCGCATCCTCGACCTCGAAGCCGCTATCGACCCATTCCTTGATCGACAGACGCGCCCCGAGCATCAGCCTGGGCACCGCCTTCTTCACCGCCTTGGCGATCTCGACGGCGAAACGCATGCGGTTTTCCAGTGAGCCGCCCCAGCGGTCAGTGCGCCGGTTGGAGAGCGGCGACAGGAACTGGAAGATCAGATAGCCATGCGCGGCATGCAGCTCGATGAAGTCGAAGCCGGCCCGCTCCGCCCGCCGTGCCGCTTCGGCGAAGCGTTCGATGATTTGCAGGATCTCGTCGTCCTCCAGCGCCCGCGGCACCTGCCAGCCGGTGTCGTAGGCGATCGCCGAGGCCGACACGATCGGCCACGGGTCCTGATCGGCGTTCAGCGGTCCGCCGCCCTCCCAGGGTTTCCGGTTGGAGGCCTTGCGGCCGGCATGGGCAAGCTGCGTGCCGAACTTCGTGCCCGGCGCCGCGACCCGCTTGGCTGCATCCAGCGTGCGTCGCGCCGCCGCCTCGTTGTCCTCGGAATAGAGGCCGAGGCAGCCATGCGAGATGCGGCCGCGCCGTTCGACATCGGTCATCTCGACGGTGACCATGCCGGCGCCGGACATCGCCAGGTTCATCCAGTGATAGAGGTGCCAATCGCTGGCCGAGCCGTCCTCGGCCGAATACTGGCACATCGGCGCGACCGCGATGCGGTTGGGGAAGGTCAGGCCGTCGAGGGTGATCGGCTGGAAAAGCGATGAGGTCATAAAAAACTCCGGAAAGGGTTGCCGCTATTTATGCAGCCGATTGTGCCAGCGCCAGACACGAGAGGGTGAACCGGCGCACTGGACCAATTGGTGGACCGATTGCACGAACGGGCGTTCGCGGCTACGCCTTGCCGCGGCAGCAGGGAGTCGACCATGGAAGATCGCATTCGCATCCGCTCGGAGGAAGTGCTTTCCGACGAATGGGCGGTTCTGAAAAAGACCGTCTTCGACTATCGCCGGCGCGACGGCAAATGGGAAACGCACACCCGCCAGACCTACGATCGCGGCGACGGTGCGGTGATCCTGCCTTTCGATCCCGAGCGGTCGACGGTGCTTCTGGTGCGGCAGTTCCGCTACCCCGCCTACGTCACCGGCCACAAGGAGCCGCTGATCGAGGCCTGTGCCGGCCTGCTCGACGAAGACGATCCCGAAACCTGCATCCGCAAGGAGGCCGAGGAGGAACTCGGCTACCGCCTGAAGGACGTGCAGCGGCTGTTTTCGCCCTATATGAGCCCCGGCAGCGTGACCGAGCGGCTCTGGTTCTTCGTCGCCCGCTATTCGCCCGCCGACCGCATTTCGGCCGGCGGCGGCGCGCATGACGAAGGCGAAGACATCGAGGTTCTGGAAATGCCGCTCGACGAGGCGCTGGCCTCCATCCACGATGGTCGGATCATCGACGCCAAGACGATTATTTTAATCCAGCATTTGAAGCTGAACCCGATCGGGAGGTGAACGGCTTTAATTCCTTGCCGCAACGGGCTGAGATGCAGCTGAGGGGAACAGATCCATGATTATCAAAAACTTGCCGAAGTGGTTGGGCGCGATTTCGACGGCTGTCTTTCTCTTGGCATCGATTGCCCCCTCACACGCTGAATCCTACTCCAACCTGCAGGGCAAAGGATACAAGACCGGCAAGCTGTCGCGAGGTGCGTCAGGCTCACTGGGCTGGTTCGTTTCCAACGGCGAGAAAAAATACTTCTGCAGAATGCGAGCAGCGCAAGCTTATGTCGGTAGTACAGGGATGGTCGCTTTTACCGCCGCCGGACGGCAAATCTCGTTGGACAGGAACGTCTACGAAAAATACGCTGGATTTGATGCATCCATTCCGCAACTGTCAGACCTGAAGTCTGGCAAGCTCAATAAGCGAGCGGTCGGCAATTGCAGTCCCGCGAAATGACCCGCTCTCGATCTGTCCTTTCAAGTCCAAATCTGGTGCGGACGACGGGAATCGAACCCGTACGATCAGAGATCGAGGGATTTTAAGTCCCTTGCGTCTACCAATTCCGCCACGTCCGCAGGTCAGCCCTTTTCAGCCGCCAGCCAAAGGTCGTCAAGCCGTCTTCTGCCATCGACAAATCTGGCACTGGACGCTAGCGAGGGCCAATCACCCACGGAGATACAAACAAAATCGTTTCACCTGGAAATGTTTTCTAGCGGCAGCTTCCGAGGCTACCGCGAATGCGTGTCCCCCGTTCGCAGGATGCGTTCGGGCGCTCTGCTCTGATAGACTCCAATCGGCAAGTGGATCGGCGCGCCGATACTCGACGCAGTCGTCTACAGACACTGGGAGATTGTCATGCTCAAGCTTGCCTCTGCCCTGGCACTGCTGCTTGTCGGGACGGCGCCTCTGTCTGCTGACGAGATGCCGATGAACGCCAAAGACATCAAATGGGGTCCTGCTCCAGCTGTCATTCCCGCTGGCGCGGAAATGGCTGTTGTCGCTGGAGATCCCTCAAAGGACGGCGCCTATGTGCTGCGGTTGAAGACACCCGCCGGCTACAAAATTGCCGCACATAATCATCCCACCACGGAATACGTAACGGTGCTTTCCGGCAACTTCCATATTGGAATGGGCGATAAGCTCGACGAGGCGAAAGGTGTCGAACTGACTGCTGGCGGCTTCGGCGTCGCGCCGGCCGGAATGAATCACTTCGCCTGGACGACAAGCGATACGATCATCCAGGTTCATGGCGAGGGGCCATTCAAGATCACCTACGTCAACCCGGCAGACGATCCAAGCAAGAAGTGACAGTTCGGGATCGAATTGATTGAACCGGCCGAAGGCTAGAACGATGGAGTGCGTCACACTCCGCGACCGTCGATTCAGTAAGATCCGCTAACGCGGCGAAAGCTGATTAGCCGGAATCATATTCCGCTTGGGCCATTTTGCCATGAACGACGCTAAAACAAAAAACCCGCCTCGGCGGGCGGGTCGTTGGAGCCAATTAGCACCATAGCCAAATTAGTAGCATAGCTGCCGGCACAAAGCAAGAACAAAGTTGCTGCGGCCGGCACAAAATGCCCTTGGCGATTGGCGAAAGCCGTGGCGCATCAATCTCCCTCCTTGAGGGGGAGATGGCCGGTAGGCCAGAGGGGGTCGTCGCGCGTGGATCGGCGACCCCCTCTGTCGCCTTCGGCGACATCTCCCCCTCAAGGGGGGAGAGCTGCAACTTCGCCGTCCGCGCTTACTTCCTCGCTGGTCAAAATCCTCGCGGCTTGGCACAGTCGGGCAAAGAGGAGCCTGTTGATGCCGAAGACCGCCAATGCGACGAAACCAAAACCCTGGGCTGAGATGGCGACGCATCTGGTCGATGTCGCTATGGGTCGCAAACCCGCCGATCTCGTCATCCGCAACGGGCGCTGGGTCAACGTCCATTCGGGCGAGATCATCGCCGGCACCGACATTGCCATTGCCGGCGGCCGCTTTGCCTATTGCGGGCCGAACGCCGGCCATGCCATCGGCCAGGGCACTAAGGTGGTCGATGCCGGCGGCCGCTATCTGGTGCCGGGGCTTTGCGACGCGCATATGCATGTCGAGAGCGGCATGGTGACGGTGACGGAATTCTGCCGCGCGGTGATCCCGCACGGCACCACATCGATGTTCATCGATCCGCATGAGATCGCCAACGTGCTCGGCCTGCCGGGCGTGCGGCTGATGCATGACGAGGCGGTCGCCATGCCGGTCAACGTGCATGTGCAGATGCCGTCCTGTGTGCCGTCGGCACCGGGGCTGGAGCATGCCGGCGCTGAGCTGACCGTCGCCGATGTTGCCGAGGCGATGACCTGGGAAAACATTATCGGGCTCGGCGAGGTGATGAATTTTCCGGGCGTCGCCGCCAATGATCCGGTGATGTCGGGCGAGATCGCGGCGACGGTGAGGGCCGGCAAGACTGTCGGCGGGCATTATGCCTCGCGCGATCTCGGCCTGCCGTTCCACGGCTATGTCGCCGGCGGCGCCGAGGACGACCACGAAGGCACGCGCGCCGAGGATGCCATCGCCCGCGTCCGCCAGGGCATGAAGGCGATGCTGCGGCTGGGCTCGGCCTGGTATGACGTGGCCTCGCAGATCAAGGCGGTGACGGAGAGCGGGCTCGACCCGCGCAACTTCATCCTGTGCACCGACGACAGCCACTCCGGTACGCTGGTGCACGAAGGCCATATGGACCGGGTCGTGCGCCACGCCATCAGCCAGGGCTTGAAGCCGGTGACTGCGATCCAGATGGCTACGCTCAACACCGCCCAGCATTTCCGGCTGGAGCGCGAGATCGGCTCGATAGCGCCGGGACGGCTCGCCGATCTGCTGATCGTCTCCGACCTCGCCGAAATGACCATTGACGAGGTCTATGGCCGCGGCGTCAGGCTGGCCAAGGGCGGCAAGCTCGAAATCGACATTCCGGCCTACAATTATCCGCGGACGGCGAAGAACACCATCAAGCTCGGCAAGAAGCTCAAGACAGGCGATTTCGACATCGCGGCACCCATGGGCGCCAACGAAGTGCGGGTGCGGGTCATCGGCGTCATCGAAAACCAGGCGCCGACGCGGGCGCTGGAGGCCGATCTTGCTGTCGAGGACGGGCTGGTTGCCATGGATCGCCGCAACGATGTCTGCCAGATCGCGCTGGTCGAACGCCACAAGGGCACCGGCGGCGTCACCAACGCCTTCGTCTCCGGCTTCGGCTATATCGGCGACTGCGCCATGGCCTCCAGCGTGGCGCATGATGCCCACCACATCATCGTCGTTGGCACCAACAAGCAGGACATGGCTCTGGCCGTGAACCGGCTGGGCGAGGTCGGCGGCGGCGTCGTGCTGTTCTCCAAAGGCAAGGAACTGGCGCTGGTCGAAATGCCGATCGCCGGGCTGATGTCGGACGAGCGGGCGGAAATCGTCGCCGCCAAGGCGGACAAACTCAGCGACGCCATGCGCCAGATGGGCTGCTCGCTGAACAACGCCTACATGCAGCACTCGCTGCTGGCGCTGGTCGTCATCCCCGAGCTCAGGATTTCCGACGTCGGCCTGATCGACGTGACGACTTTTCAGAAGGTTGATTTGTTCGTTTAGCGCTGTCGATATGCCGGCCTGCAAATGGCAATTTTCTGCGCTTCCGGTGGTCCCTTCAGGGGTAAATCGCGTACCCTGAAGATTAGCCGAACATCCGTCGCTTCGTCATCCCAGGGCGGAGCAGGAGCGAAGCGACGTCGCGAAGACCCTGGGATCCATGCCGTTACATCTGTGGCGCACGAAGGCGGATCAGAATCGAACGCCTCTTGGCTCCGGCAGGCAATCCAGCGATGCCGAAAGGTAACTGACGCTGTTGCGGATACAAGCCATTCCGAACCGCTGCAATCTTCGGCAGATGTAACGGCATGGATCCCAGGGTCTGCGCTCCGCTTCGCGTTCGCTCCGCCCTAGGATGACGAAGGCATGGTGGCTTAGGTTTAATCGCCAGCGTCGGCGATTAGCGGCTGCAGGCCGATCGACAGCGATCGCTCACCCGCCGGTGGCGATGGTCAGCACTTTGAACGGCGTGGTGATGACGATTTCGGCGACCGAGCCGACGGCCTTGCCGAGGCCCTGGCCGAGATTGTCGAGCTGGGCCGGCGCGGTCTCATCGGAGGCGAGGCCGGCCGGCGCGCGCAGGCGGTCGCCGAGCAGCTGCACCAGGAACGGGTTGTCGGCGAATTTGGCGTGGTTCAGCCGGTCGCCGCCCTTGGTCTTGGTCAGGTCGACCACCGAGACGCCATAGCTGGCGAGGTCGGCCGCGTCGCCATAGTCGCCAACGCGCGGCTTGTCGCCGGAGATCAGGGTCGACAGCCTGAGCGCCCGGTCGTCGCCCGAAAGCAGCACGGCGAACGGCTTGTCGGGCTTGCCGTAGCGGATCATCTGCTTCTTGAACACGTCGACGTCGATGTCGGGCGAAGCCAGGATGACGTAGCCGAGCTTGCCGCCGAGGTCGCGGTCGCCGGTGATCGCAAGCTGGCGCAACGCTTCCATCGTCACCCAGGTCCCCATTGAATGGGCAATGATGTCGATGCTCTTGGCGCGGCTCTTGGCGAGCATGCGCAGCGTCGCTTCGAGATCGTCGCGCGCCGCATTGGCGCTTTCCTTGTCGTAGATGTAGCCGGTCGTCTTGCCGCTCGACGCCCACGAAAACAGCACCGGCGTGCCGGGGTATTTCGTGTCATGCGCGATCTGCGTCAGCCGGTAGATGCCGTCGTCGAACCCGTTGTTGAAGCCGTGCACGAAAACCAGCGCCCGGTCGCCGCGCATCGCGATGTCGGCGCCGACCGCCTTGGCGAACTGCGGCGCGCCTTCGTAGAAGGTGACGCCGGTCGCCGTGAAATCCTTCGCCGGATTGCTGTTGGCCGAGCCCTTGACCCGCTCGATGGCGCCGAGCTGGTGGATCTTGGGCACCGTCACCTCGACGCTGGCAAAGCTGGTGGTCGGCGAACGGTCGCCGTCGAACACCTGCCGGGGCTCCTTCGTTGCCCTTTGCCGGGTTGTGGCGACGAAGATCTTGTGCGTCGCCGCAATGTCCGAAGCAGGCACGGTGATCGTCGTCTTGTTGAGCAGATCGTGCGTGTTCTGACCGGCGCAGCCTGCCAGCGCGAGCGCGAACGCAACGACGAGAAAGATCTTCGAAGGCACGATCACGCGGGCTCCCGCAAAGGCGACGTCGAGCCGGAGACGTCTTGCCTATTCGATAGAGGCAGAGGCCGGCACGGTCCAGTTCAAACTGTTCCGATGGTGCGGCAATGGTCAACAACGACTGCCGCGCAATGCAGCTATTGTCCGACCGAGGCGATGCGGTCGGTCACCTCGCGGTCGCTGGCAAACCCGTCATCCTCGCGCAGCTTCTGGCCGATCAACTGCACCAATTCCGGATTGTCGGCGAATTTGGTGTGGTTGAAGCGGTCGGCTCCCTTGACGCTGGAGAGGTCGACGACCGACACGCCATAGCTGGCAAGGTCGGCGGCGTCCTTGTAGTCGCCGACGCGCGGCCGCGCGCCGGCGATCAGGCCGGACAGCCTGAGCGCCCGGTCGTCGTCGGAGAGCAGCAGGATGAACGGCTTGTCCGGCTTGCCGTAGCGGCGCATCTGGCTCTTGAACACGTCGACGTCGATGTCGGGCGAGGCCAGCACGACGTCGCCGAGCTTGCCGCCGAGATCGCGGTCGCCGGTGATGGCGAGCTGGCGCAGCGCCTCCATGGTGACCCAGGTCCCCAGCGAATGGGCAACGATGTCGATGCGCCGCGCGCCGGTCTGCGCCAGCATTCTCAGCGTCACTTCCAGCTGGTCGCGGGCAACGCTGGCGCTTTCCTTGTCGTAGACATAGTCGGTGGTCTTGGCGCCCGACGCCCAGGAAAATAGCACCGGCGTGCCAGGATAGCCGGAATCATGGGTGATCTGGGTGACGCGGTAGACCGCGTCGTCGAAGCCGGTGTTGTAGCCGTGGACGAAGACCATGACGCGGCCGCCGCGCGCCGCGATGTCGGCGCTGAGCGCGCTGGAGAATTTCGGCTGGGTATCGTAGCCGACGACCTCGGAAGCCATGAAGTATTTGGCCGGATCGTCCGACTTGCCGCGCGAGCGCCGCTCGATCTGGCCTGTCTTGTGGATGCCGGGGACGGTGACGTTGACGCGGGCATAGTTCAGCGTCGCCGACCGCTCGCCGTCGAAGACCTTGTTGGGATCGTCGGAGCGCTTGCGCGTCGTTGCGATGAAGATCGAGTGGTTGCCGGCGATTTCCGTCACCGGCACCGCCATCATGGCGCTGCCGAGCAGTTCCTCGGTTTGGCGGCCGCCGCAGCCGGCGAGCAGCGCTGCAAGGACAATGATGCAAATCGTCTTCAAGGGCACTTAAGCAATTCCACTCCGGCCTGACCAAAGGCCCATCCACCTCCGCCGCCCCTCCCGGACAGGCGAAGTGCGGCAGAAGTAAGTCGCGGATGCCGAAATGCGCTCAGTGCCTCGCGACGGCCATCGCACTGTTGCGCGAAAGCCAGAACGGCGGCAGGAACGCCGGGATATTGGAAAACGGCAGCACCTCCGGCTTCAGTCTTATGCCAAGCACGTCGGTCATGAAGGCGCGGCGCGCCTCGATGCGGCGCCAGGCTTCGGGATAGCGCGCGGCGATCTCTTCGCGCAGCGCGTCGTCTGCCAACGCGATCCCGTCCTCGATGTTGGTGGTGAAATAATCGGTGCCGGTCGCCGGGATGATGTCGACCTGCAAGGCCATGCCCGACCTCAACCTGATGTCGGAGCCGGAGAATGACGGCGAATGCATCCATTCGTCGATATGGATGAGATGGCCGGGATTGAGCGACACGCCGAAGAACGGATCGCCGATCCGGTCGTGCACCGCCTGCCACAGCGCGCCGCCGGGAACGCCGATGCCGACCGTCTCGTACCAGTCGACGACGGCGCAGAAATAGGGCGCGACCAGTTTCTCGACATAGTCCTGGATGCCCCTTGGAAGTTCGGCCGCGCCCTCGACCAGAAAACCGGCGCGGGCGTTGAGCGAGCCATGGATGCCGTAGGCCATGGTGATCGGGTCGCCGCGCTTGATGATTTCGAGGCGCGGGCTTGGCAGGCCATAGGCCGCGCGCCTGCCGGCCGACAGCATCGGGTGACAGCATTGCGGCAGGCCGTTGATGCCCATCAGCCGCGCCGCTTGCAATTCGGTCATGCCGGGTTCGATGCCTTGCAGGACGTTACGCAGCCCTTGCGAGGAATAGGTCGCGGCGAATTCGAACGCGGCCAGCTGGTCGGCCTCGTTGATGGCGCGCAGGCCGTCGGCAGGGTTCATCAAAAGGTTCGCAGCGTTGACGATCACCCCCCTGTCGCCGGCAAGCGTGCGTAGCGTGTCGGCGATGAAGGACGGCAGGTCGAGCGTCGTTTCACCAAAACCGACATCGCCGGGGCCGAACGGTTTCCAGCCGATGGCGCCGATGCGCTGGCCGGCTTTCAGGCCGCAATCGGCAAGAATGTTGGGAAGCGCCTGCGAGCGGTCGCGCGGCTGCGCCGGCAGCGAAAAGGTCTGGTAGAGCACGCGCTCGTACGGCCCGTCGCAGATCTCGGCATAGCCCCAGCCCTCATTGCCGACCAGCAGTTTCGGCGGCTTGCCGGGAACGATGACCAGCAGCGTCTCCTCGAAGCGCGGATCGTAGCCGCAGAGATAGGCGACATTGGCGGCATGTTCGCGGTCGCCATAGACGACGAACGCGTCGAACCCCGCTTCGCCGCCGCGTGCAACCAGTGCCGCGATGCGGGCCTCATAGGTGGCGCGCGGAACCAGCGGCATCACCGTCGGCTCGCCGAACTCCGGCAGCGACACGGTTTTCTGGGCCACCGATGCGACAGGCATGAACAGACGCTCCTAACGGCCAACGAGGTTTTGGGAACACCCTTTCAGGGTGGCCGGACAATGGCTTCGTGAAGCCGGATATGCAATAGCGGGACCGAATTCGGCTAGCCTGTGGGGTGCTCTTGCCATGACCAGTTTCTCCTCTCGCGTCGCTGCCGCCGCTGCCGCGATCCGCGAGATCTTTCCGGAAACGCCGCTGCAGGAAAACGACTATCTGTCGAAGAAGAGCGGCGCGCGGGTGCTGCTGAAGCGCGAGGACCTGACGCCGGTGCGCTCCTACAAGATCCGCGGCGCCTTCAACTTCTTCCGCAAGACGCTTGCCGCCGGCAACGCTGCCGAGCTGTTCGTCTGCGCCTCGGCCGGCAATCACGCGCAGGGCTTTGCCTTCGTCTGCCGCCATTTCGGCAAGAAGGGCGTCGTCTTCATGCCGGTGACCACGCCGCAGCAGAAGATCGACAAGACGCGGCTGTTCGGCGGCGAGTTCGTCGAGATCAGGCTGGTCGGCGATTTTTTCGACGACTGCTACCGCGCGGCACTCGAATTCACCGAAACTGCCGGCGCGCACATGGTGCCGCCTTTCGACCACAAGGACATCATCGAAGGGCAGGCGACCGTCGCCTACGAGATATCAGGCCAGATGCCCGGCGCGCGCATGCCCGACATCATTATGCTGCCGGTCGGCGGCGGTGGCCTTGCCGCCGGCGTCACCCATTATTTCGCCGACCAGCTGCGTGAAACACGTTTCGTCTTTTGCGAGCCGGCCGGCGCCCCAAGCCTGAGCGAGAGCCTTGCCGCCGGAAAGCGCGTCAAGCTCGCCAAGGTCGACAATTTCGTCGACGGAGCGGCGGTGGCCGAGATCGGCCGCGAGCCGTTGCGCCACCTCAAGGAGTTTGCTGCCGATGCCGTACGGCTGATCCCGGAAAACCGGCTCTGCGCGACCATGATCGAAATGCTCAATGTCGAAGGCGTCGTGCTCGAGCCGGCCGGTGCGCTGGCGATCGATGCGCTCAAGGATTTTTCCAAAAAGGAAATCAGGGGCAAGACCATCGTCGCCGTGGTGTCCGGCGGCAATTTCGATTTCGAGCGGCTGCCGGATGTGAAGGAACGGGCGCTGCGCTTCGAGGGCTTGAAGAAATACTTCATCATCCGCTTTCCGCAGCGGCCCGGCGCGTTGCGCGATTTCCTCGAATTGCTAGGCCCCGACGACGACATCGCCCGCTTCGAATATCTGAAGAAATCGGCGCGCAATTTCGGCTCGGTGCTGATCGGCATCGAAACCAAGGACCGCCGCAATTTCGACCTGCTCAAGGCGAATTTCGACGCCGAGAGCGTCCACTACCAGGACATCACCGACAACGAGACGCTCGCCGGGTTCATTATATGAGCAGCAACGATCTTCCGAACGCCCCGGCGAACGTTTTTATCGCGCTGTTTTCCGGCATCAATGTCGGCGGCAATCGCATCGTCAAGATGGCGGAACTCAGGTCATTTTTTGAGCAGCTCGGCTTCTCCGATATCGCCACCCATGTGCAGAGCGGCAACGCCGTGTTCCGGTCGCCAGACGGCGATGCGGCGATGCTGACCAGGCGGCTGGAAGCGGAATTCGAGAAGAAATGGGGCTTCCATTCGCGCATCATGGTGCGCGATCTCGGCTGGCTCGAGCGGCTGGCGGCGGACAATCCCTATCCGGAAGTGGCCGGCGAGCCGACCAAGCTGCATGCTTATGCGCTGGAGCGCCGGCCGACCGCCGAGGAGGTGGCCCGTCTGGCGGAAAAATGCACCGGGCCCGAACGCTTCGAGATCAAGGGCGACGTGCTCTACCTGCATGCGCCCGACGGCCTCGGCAAATCGGTCTTTGCCAATCTCATCCCGCGCGTTCTGAAGGTGCACTGCACGGCGCGCAACTGGCGCACCGTGCTGATGCTGCTCGAGATGGCCAAGGCCCGCGGTTGACAGGTCGTCTACGCGGCCGGAGCGCGTTTCCAGTCGAATGCCAGCTCTTCACGGAAGGCGAAGCGCTTGATGTGCTCGGCGACGACCGTTTCCAGGCGCTCGAGCGAGCCGGCTTCATCGGTCGTCACCGCAATGTGCAGCGCAGCCGGGTCCGCATCGAGAACCGTGCGGCCGAGCGTCAGATCGATGGTGCCGTGGTTCGGGTCGAATTCGACGGGAAACTTGTGCGCCCAATGTTTGCACAGCTGCTGCAGATAGCGGCTGGCATGTTCGGTGGCGACGTCGACATGGCTGGCCGGCATGAATGAATTCTCCTTGGGAAGGCGGACGCGAAAACCGAACCGGGGCCCGCCTGCGTCCGCTCAAGATAGCGTGATCGGTTACCAGCTGCCGGTGTTCGGCATCGACGCCCACGGCTCGGCCTTCGGCTTGGCCGGACCTTTCTGCAACAGCTCGATCGAGATGCCGTCCGGCGATTTGACGAACGCCATGTTGCCGTCGCGCGGCGGCCGGTTGATGGTAACGCCATTGTCCATCAGCCGCTGGCAGGTGGCGTAGATGTCGTCGACCTCATAGGCAAGATGGCCGAAATTGCGGCCGCCCTTGTAGTCTTCCGGGTCCCAATTGTAGGTCAGCTCGATCAGCGGCGCCTTTTCGGAGATGCCGCTCTGCTCGTCTTCGGGCGCGGCGAGGAAGATCAGCGTGTAGCGGCCCTGCTCGTTTTCATGGCGGCGCACCTCCTTGAGGCCAAGCTTGTTGCAGTAGAAATCGAGCGAAGCATCGATATCGGCGATGCGGACCATGGTGTGCAGATAGCGCATGATTTCCTCCTTATGTTGCGTTGCGGCGCACCATAGGGGCGGCCCGGCCAAAGGGCAATCGGCCACGCTTGCCAGCGCCGGCAAACGGCAAATCCGCTATTCCTGTACGGAACCGTGAAAAAAGGCACGTCAGGTCTTGCACACACCGGAAGCGGCGGTGTTAATCTGATACCAAGAATCAGTTGCAGTGTTTCTTGAAAAAGGGGGCGTTCTTATGGGGGAAAAGGCCTCTTTCATGGGGCGGGACGGGGCCGGTAACGATGCGTTGAAGCGGGATGAGAGCGCCGATACGGCCGATCTCGTCGAAGTCGCCGGCGCCATCAAATGGTTCGACGTGGCCAAGGGCTACGGTTTCATCCTTCCCGATGATGGTACTTCGGGCGACATCCTCCTCCACGTGACATGCCTTCGAAAGGACGGTTTTCAGACCGCGCTTGAAGGCGCCCGCGTCGTCTGCCTGGTCAAGCAGGGCGAGCGCGGGCTGCAGGCCTTCCGCGTGCTCTCGATGGATGTCACCACGGCGATCCATCCGGCGGAGATGCAGGAGCAGCGCACCCATGTCGCGGTGACGCCGGAAAGCGGCCTCGAACGGGCGCTGGTGAAATGGTTCAACCGCACCAAAGGGTTCGGCTTTCTGACCCGGGGCGAGGGCACCGAGGATATTTTCGTCCACATGGAGACGCTGCGCCGCTACGGCATCACCGAACTCCGCCCGGGCCAGGTGGTGCTGGTCCGCTTCGGACGCGGCGACAAAGGCCTTATGGCTGCCGAAATTCACCCCGATATGGGTACCTTGCCGGTCTCGCATTAGTTCCGGTCGAGGATTTCATATGGCTCACAGGAACCGGCTGACGGCGGGCGCGCTCTGCGCCGGGATTTTCCTCATCGTCGCCGCAAGCGCCTTCTTCTATTTTCAGCAACCGAGTTTGGCCGACGGCAAGGCGATGATCCTTCCCGTCGACCCGGCGCCGCTGGTCGCGGTGACGAAGGCCGGCGAGCGTTCTTTCTGCGTCGAAATTGCCGACACGCCCGCCGAGCGCGAGGCCGGCCTGATGTTCCGCCGGCACATGGCCGACAATCACGGCATGCTGTTCGTGTTCGGTGCGCCGCAGGATGTGAGCTTCTGGATGAAGAACACGCCGATGCCGCTCGACCTGATCTTCGTCGGCCAGGACGGCCGGATCCGGGCGATCAAGCAAGGCGAGCCGCAGTCGGAGGCGATCATCTCGCCGGACGAACCGGTGCGCTTCGTGCTCGAGCTCAAGGCAGGCACCGCCGCCAAAAAGGGCATTAAGGACGGCGACCTGCTGCGCCATCCGGCCATCGGCACGGCGCCGGGGCCGGCCATGCCGCCGCCCGACAAGGGCGACGCGCCGAGTGTCGATTCCGACTGAACGAACGGGCAGGATCTTCGGCCGATGCAGTTCTTCTCCCATGATGGTTTCGACCTTGCTTTCCTTGACCGCCAACCGGCATCGGGGCAGGGCGATCCGGTGCTGATGATCCACGGCTTTGCCTCGAGCCATTACGTCAACTGGGTGTCGCCCGGCTGGTTCAAGACGCTGAACGATGCCGGCTACCGTGCGATCGCCTTCGACAATCGCGGCCATGGCTCGTCGTCGAAGAGCTATGACGAAGCCGACTACACGCCGGCAAAAATGGCGTCCGACGCGGCAGCGCTTTTGAACCATCTCGGCATCGAACGCGCCCATGTCATGGGTTATTCGATGGGCGCGCGCATATCGGCGTTCCTGGCGCTCTCCAACCCGGACAAGGTGGCGACGCTGGTCTTCGGCGGTCTCGGCGTCGGCATGGTCGACGGCGTTGGCGACTGGGATCCGATAGCCGATGCCCTCCTGGCCGAGGATCCGGCAGGCACCAGCGACCCGCGCGGCCGCTCGTTCCGCGCCTTCGCCGATCAGACCCGCAGTGATCGCCGGGCTCTCGCCGCCTGCATCGCCACCTCGCGCGAATTGCTGAGCGAGGCCGACATTGCCCGCATTGCCCAGCCGACGCTGATCGCCGTCGGCACCAAGGACGACATCGGCGGCTCGCCGGATGAACTCGCCGCTCTGATGCCCAACGCCAGGGCTTTTCACATCGAAGGCCGCGACCATATGCTGGCGGTCGGCGACAAGACCTTCAAGCAGCGCGTGCTGGAGTTTTATGCCGAGCATCCGCGTTGATGGACGGCTCCCAAAGCGGCCATTGCGCCTGAAGCTGGGGTCCTTAGCGGTTTTGCAACGATACAGGAGTAAATAAGCGCGACGTGTGGATCGGTTCAAACCCGCCATGCGCTGAACGGAGGGCAAGGGGGTATCATGGCACAATGGGGAAGGACCGACGCCGCTTTGCCGGGCGTCATTGCAAAAAGCACGTTCGGCGAATGGTCCGTTGTTCTAGCGCTGGCTGCTTTAGCGGCAGGGGCGATGGCGATCACCGCGTTGATAGCAATGCCGAGCGACGCGTCTCCGCTGCTCCAGAACAGTGCGACGGGCTTCTTCGCTGCGGTATTTTTTCTGGCCGGGCCTTTGGCACATCTTACGGGAGTGGTCTTCGGGTTGATGGCCGTTGGTCGCCCAAACGACAATCGTGTGCTCGGCCTGGCTGGCATCGTGGTCAATGGTGCGTCGCTGGCGGCTGGGGTGTTCATGTTGTGGGGAATGGCATCGACTTTTGGCGCATTCACCTGATTTCGGGCAAACCTCCGGCGGGCCAGCGAGCGACGCGTCGACCTACGATCCGCCTGGGCGATTGTCGAGCGCCCTGAGCGAGCGTGCAATGTTTTGCTTGGCCCGCGTTTCGAAGCGCCGGCGGAATTCCTCGCTGTGAAAGATATGCGGACGCGCGCGGAAGCCCTTCAGGACCGCGGCACGGCCGGCCCGCCACATCGGCTCGTCGACCCACTGGTATTCGCGGCGAACCGCCTGTTCGTAGGCGTCGAACACGTCGGGCGCGGCACCCAGGATCGCCAGGTCCATGTCGAGGAACAGCGCCGCGTCACGAACCGAATGTTGATCGCCAAGGGGCGGCAATTCGTGGCTGGCAGTTGCAGTGATCATCGCCGCGATGCGACCGATGCGTTGTGCGTCGGCGCGGCCGGCGAGCTTCTCCTCGGCAAGTGCGGCACTCCTCGCCTCATTGTCCTTGGCGCGGCTGTCGTAGATCGCGTCGTGGAACCAGATCGCCGCTTCGACTGCTTCAGGATCGTGCAGCAACGCCTTGTAATCATTGGCCAGCGCCAGCATCGCCTCGATATGGCCAAGGTCGTGGTAGTGGCGATCTTGGGCCTCATAGAGCGCGGAAAGCTCGCGCTTCAGGGTCTCGTCGATCAAGGTTGCGTTTTCCATGGCTGCTTGAAATTCCGCCAACCAAATCCATTTGACGAAGCACTAAGGAAAATTGAGTTCACCCGTGCTATGATCTGGCTTATAGGTGCGGCCGGAGAATAGGCAAGCCGCAACCGAGACAGTGGATGGCCGAGACATTGGATGGCCGGAGACATCAGATGAACAGCGTTACGATTTCTCGTCCCACCATGGTGCAGCCGGTAGATCCGATCTGGCGTTCGATCCGCGATGAAGCGATGGAAGCGGTCAACCGCGATCCGCTGCTGGCGGCGTTCCTCTATTCGACCATCCTCAACCAGGAAAACCTGGAAGAAGCGGTCATTCACCGGCTGGCCGAGCGCCTCGCCCACCAGGACATTGGCTCCGACCTCATTCGCCAGACATTCAAGGCAATGGCGGCCGACGACAAGGATTGGTCGACGACGGTGCGCGTCGACATCCAGGCCTATTACGACCGCGATCCGGCCTGCGACCGCTTCATCATGCCGGTGCTCTACTTCAAGGGTTTTCATGCCATCCAGACGCACCGGCTGGCGCATTGGCTGTGGAACCAGGGCCGCCAGGATTTCGCGTTGTATTTGCAGAGCCGGTCGTCCTCGGTGTTCCAGACCGACATCAATCCGGCCGCCCGCATCGGCAAGGGCATCTTCCTCGACCACGCCACCGGCCTCGTCGTCGGCCAGACG
This sequence comes from Mesorhizobium sp. M0208, assembly GCF_040322015.1. Lineage (NCBI taxonomy): Bacteria > Pseudomonadati > Pseudomonadota > Alphaproteobacteria > Hyphomicrobiales > Phyllobacteriaceae > Mesorhizobium > Mesorhizobium sp. M0208. The sequence goes on from NZ_JAMYSP010000022.1 coordinate 32,635, forward strand.
GCGGTGATCGAGGACGACGTGTCGATCCTGCACGGCGTCACGCTGGGCGGCACCGGCAAGGCCGGCGGCGACCGCCACCCCAAGATCCGCTACGGCGTGCTGATCGGCGCCGGCGCCAAGATCCTCGGCAACATCGAGATCGGCCATTGCTCGAAGATCGCGGCCGGCTCGGTGGTGCTGTCGCCGGTGCCGCACAACAAGACGGTTGCCGGCGTGCCGGCCCGCGTCGTCGGCGAGACCGGCTGCGATCAGCCGTCGCGGCAGATGGACCAGCTGTTGCCATCGCAGACGATGGACCACGTCGTCAGCTTCGACATCTGAGTGCTCGGGCAGGGGCTGAATTCCTGCCCCCTATGCCGGCTTGCCTTTACATGGCCATTGTCGACGTGCCAGAAGCGCGCTCACCAATGCATGTCGCCCAAAAGTGCCCAGCGGTTTTGGGATAGCGACATGGATGAAGCAAGATTCGAAGCGCGTCGCATCGATCTCTTCAGACGCGACGCACTTTAGCAAGCGACGATCGGAGAAGACTGTTGAAGCCGGACGAAATCAGAAAGCTGGACGCCTATTTCAAGCGCACCTTCCAGAACCCAAAACTCGAAGTGAAGGCGCGGCCGCGCAAGGAAGATTCGGCCGAGGTCTATGTCGGCGACGAGTTCCTCGGCATCGTCTTCAAGGACGAGGACGACGGCGACTATAATTTCTCGATGGCGATCCTCGACATCGATCTGGCCTGAGCCGGAGATTTAGCTGGCCGCTACGCCTCAAGCGCAGCGGCGGTACGGAACCTTGCAAGACGCCGGCGGGACAGCGCCTCCCGCTGGCCTGCCGGCCATCTCCCCCACTTGGGGGGAGATTGGCAGCCTTGGCGCTGCACTCTTCCTGCAACATTGGAGATTGGCGAAAGCCAAGATGACGGCCGATCTACCCTCTCGTGGAGATGTCCGGCAGGACAGAGAGGGGCGCGAAGTATCGCTACGGAACGGCTCGTTTCGTTGCTTACCGCCCGGTCTTCAGCACACGCGCTGCCTCGCCCAAAATCGCCGCGTCGAGCGCCTGCCAGTCGCCAAGGAATTCCCGGGGGAAGCGGTAGGTGAGGCTGAGATTGTCGCCGACCAGGATGTCGCGCTCGCAGGGCGCTAGCGATTCGTCCGCGCTCGGGCCGCTCAGGCAGCGTGCGACAAACGGATCCTTGCCGGGGCGGTCGGCGACCGCCAGCACTTCGTTGAGATAGCCTGACTTTTCGCTGAAGGCGTAAAGCGTCGTGCCGCCAGGGCCGGGCGTACCCGGCTTGGCAATCAGCGCACTGTAGATCGGCGCGAAGCGGCCGCTCATGTCGCGCAACATCATCTGCGGCTCGAACGACAGGAAGACGATGTCCTTGCTGGGTCCGGTGTGGTTGAAGTCGTTGCGGGCAGCCTCGCTGTAGCCGTCCATCTCGGGATAGCGCAGATAGAGGTCGAGCCGCGAGGCGATGCCGTCGCGCCGGGCCTGGGCAAAGCGGATGACATTGCCCGGCACGGCGATGATGTTGTTGCCGATGACGACCTTGTGGACCCTGGTGTCGTCGGTGTACCCGGCCATGGCAATCGACCGGCCTAACCATCTGCCGCCAAGGCTGATCGCCACCGAAAGCACCGCCAGCGTCGCGAACGCATAAAACACCCGCTTCATCAGCGTCGAATCGACGACGCTGAGTTGCTGGCCCTGTGTGGCGGCTGCCTGCTTCATCGCGACCCTCGTCTGCCGTCCCGTCGGGTGTACCTGAACGGCACATCTCGGCGCGGCACGGCTCTTGCTTCGCAGCTTTTGCGGGCGACTGTGCGATTTCATGGTAAACGGAGAGTAAAGATGGGGCCGGTCGCACAAATCATATTCAGTTTTATGGCTGGGCTGACGGCTTGCGGCCTGGCCGGATCGGCGATGGAGCTGATCGCCGGCCGCAAGCTTGCCTTCGTCCAGCCCTATGTGTCGTCGAAGCACATGTTGCGCTCGCTCGCCGCGACGGCTTGCGCCGGACCGCTGATGTTCGCCAATGAGGCGCTGGACGCCTGGCGCGAGCGTCGCATTTCGGTGCTGGCGCTGATCTCCTGCGGCTGTACGGCGACCATCTGGGCGCTGGCGCTGGGCATGGTGGTGATCGCCATTGCGTCATGGGCGGCTTCGCTTCTAGGGTCTGGCAGCTTGTCGGTGTGAGACGATCTGGAGACAGCAATGCCGATCTACGCGATTGACGGAAAAGCGCCCGCCTTCGAGGACGTCGACAGCAACTGGATCGCGCCCGATGCCACGCTGATCGGCAATATCAGGGTCGGCCGCAATGCCGGCTTCTGGTTCGGCGTCGTTATCCGCGGCGACGACGAACCGATCGTCGTCGGCGCCGACACCAACGTGCAGGAGCATACAATCATGCACACCGACGCCGGCTTTCCGTTGACCGTCGGCCAAGGCTGCACGATCGGCCACCGTGCCTTGCTGCATGGCTGCACGATCGGCGACAACAGCCTGATCGGCATGGGCGCCGTCGTGCTGAACGGCGCGAAGATCGGTAACAACTCGCTGGTCGGGGCCGGCGCGCTGGTCACCGAAGGTAAGCAATTCCCCCACAATTCGCTGATCGTCGGCTCGCCCGCGCGTGTCGTCAGGACGCTCGACGAAGCCGCAATCGCCAGGCTGCGCGCCTCGGCCGCGCATTATGTGGCCAACGGCAGGCGATTCAGGGCTGGGCTGAAGAAGGTCTAGCCGATCCAGAAATGGTGGAGCCGGCCTTGGGATACCGAAAGCATAGCCCCTTCCAAGTCAAACCGGCTGGGCGGTCGGCCGGAACAAGATCTCGTTGATATCGACATCGTCCGGCTCGTTGATCGCGAAGGCGACCGTGCGGGCAAACGTATCTGGCCCCACGGCGATCTTGCTCACGAAGTCCCTGGTGTCCTGCTGGATATCCTTCTCGCTGATGTGCTCAAGCAACTCTGTGGTGACAGCGCCCGGCGAGATCACCGTGGTGCGGATGTTGTAGGGTTTCACCTCTTTCCGCAGGCCCTCGGACAGCGCACGCACGGCGAACTTGGTGGCGCAATAGACCGCCGCACCCGGGTCGACCACATGGCCGTATACGGACGAGACATTGATAATGTGCCCCGATCGCTGCTCCTTCATGTACGGAAGTGCGGCCGCGATGCCGTAAAGGACGCCCTTGATGTTGATGTCGATCATCCGGTCCCATTCGTCGATCTTGAGCCGTTCGAGCGGGGCCAACGGCATGAGGCCCGCATTGTTCAGCATCACGTCGATACGGCCGAATTCCCGGACCGCCGTATTCACCAGATGCTGGACCTGGTCGCTGTCGGTGACGTCCGTGGTGACGGCCTTGGCATTGTGCCCAGCGGCGGTCAGTTCCTGGACAAGGGCGTCGATGCGGTGTGACCGGCGTGCACCCAGGACCACGGAAGCGCCTCGTGCGGCAAGATGGCGTGCCGTCGCTTCACCGAGGCCACTGCTGGCACCGGTGATGACGACGACCTTGTTCTCGATTCCTTCGGACATGAGATTCTCCTAGACAAGAATTGAAAGAGTTCAGGTTCGGAGCCCGGCCGAGGCGGCGAGCAAGGCCGAGCCGGTGAGCAGGGCGGCCGCGAGAAGGAAGGCGCTCCACCAGCCGGCCGCGTCGAACAGCAGGCCTCCCGCGATAGCGCCGCCCGCGATCGCGAGCTGGATCAGGGCAACCTGCAGTCCGCCCCCGGCCTCCAGGTCTTCAGGGATGAGCGTGGTCATCCAGGTGTTCCATGCCACCGGGATCGGAGTCGCGAAAAATCCCCAAAGAACCAGCAGGCCGGCCGTGGCGCCTGCAAACGGTCCAAACGCAATCAGCAGTAGAGCGAAGACCGCGAGTGCACTCGGCAGCCCGATCAGCACGGCTGTGAGGTGCCGCCGGAGGATGAGGCCGATGATCGACAGTCCCGCCAGGCCACCGAGGCCGACGCCCAACAAAGCTATTGAGAGGGTGCTCACCTCGAGGCCCGTCACGTTTTCCAGAAACGGCCGCAGATAGATCGAGAGCGCGTTCTGCCCGATGAAAGCGAGCCCGGTCGCGCCCATGCCGATGGCGAATCTGCGATTCCGCAGCAGGCCGAACATGCTCGACACCGAGGCGGTCTCCATCGGTGGCAACTTCGGGAGAACGGCCAACTGCCACACGAGCGCCGCGAGGCCGATGGGGACAGTGACGAAGAAGGTTCCCCGCCATCCGATCAGCGATCCGAGGAGGCTGCCGACGGGCGCAGCGATCACCAATGCGAAGGCGGTGCCGCCTTGGAGCAAGGCAATGGCCTTGGGCAGGTCGGGTCCCGCGGCCAGGCGAGCCAGAATGGCCGTCGACAATGACCAGAAACCGCCGATCGCGATGCCGACCAGCGCCCGCCCGGCCAGGAAGACCAGGAAGTTGGGAGCAAGCGCCACCGCCAGGCTCGATGCGGCCAGCACTGCCGTATAGAGCAGAACCACCGTCCGTCGATCGACGTTTCGCAACAGCGAGTTGCCGAAGAGGCTGATAACCACGGCGAAGAATCCGGATACCGCGATTGCCTGGCCTGCCTGACCCCCGGAGACGGCCAGATCCTGAGCGATCGGGGTGAGCAGGCTCACCGGCAGGAACTCCAGTCCGACCAGAAGGAAGGTCAGCAGCGAAAGGCAGACTACCGCAGACCACGGGGTCGTCGCGCTGTCAGCAGCGGCGGCCTCGTCCAGTGCGAAATCGATGGTCATAAGGCAGTCTCCTGTCCGTTCCCGAACTAAGTAGTCGGGCTGGCCAAATGCGACTAGCGGGTATAATTTTGATGTGGTTGTGAATGAGGCTCATCAATGCCACGCGACGAGTTCGCCGAAATGCGCGCGTTTCTGGAGATCACCCGGATGCGGAGCTTCACCCGAGCAGCCGCCAAGCTCGGCGTCACTCCTTCGGCCCTTAGCCACACCATCAAGTCGCTGGAGTCGCGGCTTGGCGTCCGTCTTCTGTCTCGCACCACGCGCGACGTGGCCCCGACGGCGGCCGGTCAACGCCTCAAGGAAGGCATCGAACCGCATTTCGAAGGCATCGCGGCCGAGGTCAGCGCTCTCGGCGTCCTGCGCGACAGGCCGTCCGGCAACATTCGCCTGGTGTGCACCGACGATTCGGTCGACATTGTCTTCCGCGCCCGGCTGCCAAAGTTCCTGAGCGACTTCCCCGATGTCAATGTCGAGCTGGTGGTCGATAACGCCTTCACCAACATCGTCGAGCGCCAGTTCGACGCCGGTGTTCGGCTGGGCGAGTCCATTGCCCGGGACATGGTAGCCGTGCGCATCGGAGCCGACGTGACCTACACTGTCGTCGGCTCACCCCGTTACTTCGCCCACCGGACACCGCCGCAGACGCCGCAGGAGCTGACCGACCATAACTGCATCAACTACCGGCTGCCGACGTCAGGATCGGTCTATGCATGGGAATTGCGGGAAGGAGCGCGCGAGTTCAGTGCTCGGGTCGAGGGGCAACTGACGCTTAACAACATGGGGCCGGCGATCCAGGCCGCGCTTGACGGAGTGGGCTTGGCCTATCTACCGCGCGAACTCGTCCTGCCACACATTGAGAGGGGCCTTCTTCAGGAAGTCCTGACCAAATGGTGCCCGACGTTCCAGGGTTACCACCTGTACTATCCAAGCCGACGCCATCCCTCTCCGGCGTTTTCCGCCTTTGTCGACGCGTTCCGTATCAGGGGCAAGTAACAGCGTTTGGACGGCAAACGGCAGCTCGTATCCCACAAACGATCGTGAGACAGCTTGGATGACGAAGCGCAGTTGGAGGCAAAGCCGAGATAACTGTATCGAAATGTTGTTCCGCCAGAAATGGTGGAGCCGGCCCGGGGACGGGGCCGGCTCCTTAAACCCGGTCGTTGGGGACGGGGAGGGTGGGGACTCGACCGGGTTTCTCCTAAAGCGCGAAGTCATGCGACGCACTTAACCTCTGTTTTATGCATGTCGTTATCCCAAAACCGCTACGCGCTTTTGGGCGACATGCATTGCGTCCTCAGCGGACGCTGGCGACCGCGTCGGAGCGGCCGTCGTTGATCGTCACCCAGGCGCCGGAATTCCGCTCGGACTGGCGCTTCAGGTAGGTGTAGCCGGTATTGGTCCAGGACAGCACCTTGGGTTGGAGATTGTCGAGGATGAACTCGCCAAGACTGGTGCGCACGGTCAGCACAGCATGGCCGTCGCCGTTGCGCTGGCGCACGACCGTCATCAGCAGATCGCCGGCCGGCACGCCGATGCTCATCAGCTCGCGGCGCTTTTCCAGCGCATAGTCCTCGCAGTCGCCGAAGCCGTTATTGGGAAAGGACCAGACTTCCTCCTTGCCCCACATTTCCATGTCGGTGCGCGGCGCGACCTTGCTGTTGACCGAATTGTTGATCTTGACGATCGTCGCCCACAGCTTTCGGGTGAGCTCGACGGGCGCCCGGTCAGGCGTCCTCTGATTGCATTCCCGCGGAAGCTGCTGGCACAATTCGTAGTGACCGACCGGCTGTGTGGTGCGGCCGCCGGTGTGCATGAAGGCCGGCTCCGCCGCGTTTGCAATCCCCCAGCCGAAAAGCTGCATCGCTATTGCCGCCAGCAACAGCTTGCCCCTCATCCTGTTCATTATTCCGTCTCCCCGTTTGAGGAGACAATGACACGGCTGGATTTATTTGACGCAAAAGCGCGAAGTAGACATTAAGTAAAACGCCAATAGAATAAACCTAAAATTGGATACAATTGAGTATAGAATTGTTTATGGATTCCAGCCGGGTGCGTTCCCATGCTTCGTCGCCCCGTTCGAACAGCTAAGATGGCGGGACGAGGGGGCGCGAAGGTCGCCAGCCTCGCTTCCCGATGGCGCTAACGCTTCCGCGTCAGCCGCGCGGTGAGCTGAATTCGGTATCAAGCGTTTCGGGGCGCTGGATGACGGCGAACTCGATGGCGATGCCATCTTCGAAATGGCGCACCACCTGGCCGCGCATGGTGCCCAGCGTCACCTGGACGCCGATGGCCGGCTTGACGTCGATCTCGATCGCCGCGCCCGACAGCGACAGGTCGATGATGCGGCACTGGTACTGGCGTCCGTCGGCAAGCTGCAGCACGCTCGTCGGGTTGCGCGGCGCGACGCGTTCATGGCGACGGTCTTCCGGCAGGTCGAGCTCGTGCTTGTTGGCAAGCCAGGTCAGTTGCGCGGCGAGCTTGTCCCTCTTGCGCTCCGACGCGATGACGGTCATCGCAAAGCCATCCTGCAAAGTGCGGGTAATGACGCCCTCGATGCGTCCGATATGATCGATATAGGCAATGACCTTTTCGCCAGCCAGGCCGGCGCGCTCGGTGCGCAGCGAAACGTTGCCGGGCGACATGTCGACTACCTGGCAGGGATGTTCGGTGCGGTCTTCCAGCATGAAGCGTCCGTAAATCTTCACGCGGACGCGCTGAAAGTTACGCCTTTCAGCTTGGGACGGTGCATGGTCGACCGCCGCTGACCTCATCACTGCCATACCCCGTTCGGCATTCCGCGCATGGATGCGGGGAATTTCAGCGGAAAACTACAACAAAGCAGGTTAACAAAGGGGAAAATCCGGCGCTGTTGCTTTAAGCTTTGGGCATCATTCCTCGCGTCCGCCGTCGAAGACGACCAGGTGACGGATGCGGCGGGCCTGGCCGAGCGCCGAAATCGTCTCGGGCGGGTCGAATTCCGACGGGGCGAGCGAGGGAACCTCCATCGCCGGCCGGTTCTTCAGGAACACCGGCTCCTTGTCGGGATCGACGACACGGATCGAATCGATCAACGCGTCGAAAACCGGGTCCGCGCCCAGCCAGAAGGGCTTTTCGACGGCGCTTATCACGCCGAGGCAGCGCGGGCTCTCGACCCCGCCGTCGAGCGGCAGCGCGAGCAGCTCAAACCTGTTGGAGCGGCCATTGCGGCTGAAACCCTCATAGGTAATGAGGGCCGCCGATTTCAGGTCGAAGACGCCGTCGGTGAGCTTCGAGATCAGCCGCTGGTCCTTTTCGCGCCACAGCGAAGGGAATGAAAATCCCTTTAATTCGCGGCCATAGACTGCGCAAAGCCTGGTGCCGGCGAGCCGGAACACCGCTTCGCCGCGCGTGTCCTTTTCCAGGATGAACGTGTCGGCCAGCAGCGACTTGATGTCGGCCGGTTCGACTTCCGAGCGCTTCGGGGCAGGGCGTCCGTCACGCAACCGGTTCCAATAATGGAACAGCGTGATCGATCCGGTCTGGTTCATGCTAATGCTGCTCCGCGCATTCTGTCTTCAGATGTCCTATCGGTGAACAGAAGGGCGCCCTCCGAAGACCTACATGCGTTGCGGAGCAGGATGCGTGCCAGCATCGTTAATACTTGTTCACGGGTCGGGGCGGTTAAGGTTAACAACTAGTTTACGTTGCGCGCCTGCCAGCCCTGTGGCACACAAAAACCACTCCAGAAGCGGTCGTTTTGCGACGATCGGCAGCACTTCAGTCAAGAGTTCAGGGGGAGCAAGGGGGCTCGACCAGCCGTTCAAGGGAAACCTTGGACGGCTTCTTTTTCGATTCGGGCCTGCTGATTCGCCGTTTGTGATTCGGTTGGCCGTGATCTACATGCTCGCGAAGTCCAATCCAGCGACTGAGTGCAAGCCATATGAGTGACCCAGAAAGCCCACCGGAGATCGAGCAGGGCCAGGGTGGGCCTGTCGCCCGCGAACCGGAGCAGCGCCGCGAGCCGGTGTTCAACCTGCCGCCCGTGGTGCTGGCGGTGATCGGCATCTGCGTCGCGGTCCATCTGATCCGGGTCTATTGGCTGACCGACGACCAGGACTTCGAACTGCTTGTCCGGGCTGCCTTCGTGCCGATTCGCTATTCCGGCCGCTTCGACCTGGATTTCTTCGCGTTTTCAAGCCCTTTTACCTATGCCTTCCTGCATGGCGGCTTTGCCCATCTTGCCATCAATATGGTGTGGCTTGCGGCCTTCGGCTCACCGTTGGCCAACCGCTTCGGCGCGCTGCGCTTCAGCCTGTTCTTCGCCGCCACCGGACTGGCGGCGGTGGCGCTGTTCTGGGCCATGCACCCGCTTGGCGACGCACCGCTGGTCGGCGCCTCCGGCGCGATTTCCGGCATGATGGGCGCGGCGGCGCGCTACGGCTTCCGCATCGACCGCTCGTCGGGCAGGGCCGCCTTCGCTGGCCGGCCCTTACCGATGGCGGCGGTCCTCCGCTCGCGCGGCGTCGTCACCTTTCTCGCCATGTGGATGGTGATCAACCTGGCGACCGGCCTCTTCGGCCTGGCGCCCGGCATTGACGGCCAGATCGCCTGGGAAGCCCATATTGGCGGCTTTGTTGCCGGCTTCTTCGGCCTGCGGTTTTTTGATCGGCGAGAGCAGGTGCCCCGGCAGACGGAGGAGCCGGAGAGCTGAGACCTCCGCACTTGAAAAGCAACCGATCGCGGCGCACCATGTTCATCCTAGGGAAAGCCGGCCAGGGCAGGAGCCGGCAGGAAATGCAGAGGAGGACGCCATGACTGTTAAGGCAATTCTCGAGGCGAAAGGCCACGACGTGGTGACGCTCGGGCCGAACGAAAAGCTCAGCGAAGCCATCCGCATGCTTTCCGAACACAGGATCGGCGCGCTGGTCATCACCAACGGCGATCACAAGATCGTCGGCATTCTTTCCGAGCGCGATGTGGTGCGGGTTCTCGCCAAGGAGGGAGCCGCGGCGCTCGACCTTGCCATCCGCTCGGCGATGACGCCCAAGGTGAAGATCTGCAATGAGAACCACACCGTCAACGAGGTGATGGAGATCATGACCAAGGGTCGCTTCCGCCATCTGCCGGTGGAAAAGAACGGGCTGCTCGACGGCATCGTGTCGATCGGCGATGTGGTCAAGCGGCGCATCGAGGATGTCGAGCGCGAGGCCGAGGAGATCAGGGCCTATATCGCCACGGCATGAGGCGGCGGCGGCCGGGTTGCCGGCCATTTGAATTTTTCAAGCTGCTATAGCAGTCCATCGCGGCAGCTGCGGGCCTGTGCCGCGTCGGCACCTGCGGCTTGGCGCTTGTCTCGCGAAGCGGTTTGCACTAGCGAAGTTGCACACCAAAATATGCGTTCCGCATATCCGCAATTCCAATATGCAGGCCCTTATGAGCATCATCGATACCCGCACGCCCGACGCCAAGCGCCTGGTTCCCGGCGCCACCGGCCACTGGGAGATCATCATCGGCCTCGAGGTCCACGCGCAGGTGACCTCGCAGGCAAAGCTGTTTTCCGGCGCCTCGACCACTTTCGGCGCCGCGCCCAATGCCAATGTCAGCCTGGTCGATGCGGCGATGCCTGGCATGCTGCCGGTGATCAACGAGGAATGCGTCAAGCAGGCGATCCGTACCGGTCTGGGCCTGAAGGCCCAGATCAACCACAAATCGGTCTTCGACAGGAAAAACTATTTCTACCCCGACCTGCCGCAGGGCTACCAGATCTCGCAGTTCAAGCAACCGATCGTCGGCGAGGGCAAGGTGATCGTCTCCGTCGGCCCCGACCGGCAGGGCGAGTTCGAGGATATCGAGGTCGGCATCGAGCGCCTGCATCTGGAGCAGGATGCCGGCAAGTCGATGCACGACCAGCATGCGACGATGTCCTATGTCGATCTCAACCGCTCCGGCGTGGCGCTGATGGAGATCGTTTCGAAGCCGGATATGCGCTCCGCCGATGAAGCCAAGGCCTATGTCACCAAGCTGCGCACCATCGTGCGCTACCTCGGCACGTGCGACGGCAACATGGACGAAGGCTCGCTGCGCGCCGACGTCAACGTCTCGGTACGCCGGCCTGGCGGTGAATTCGGCACGCGCTGCGAGATCAAGAACGTCAACTCGATCCGTTTCATCGGCCAGGCCATCGACTCCGAGGCGCGCCGCCAGATCGCCATCCTGGAGGACGGCGGCAAGATCGACCAGGAAACGCGGCTGTTCGATCCCAATAAGGGCGAAACGCGCTCGATGCGTTCCAAGGAAGAAGCGCACGACTATCGCTATTTCCCGGATCCCGACCTTCTGCCGCTGGAATTCGACCAGGCCTATGTCGATGCGCTGGCAAAGGACCTGCCTGAACTTCCGGACGCCAAGAAGGCACGGCTGATCTCCTCGCTCGGCCTGTCGACCTACGACGCCTCGATCCTGGTATCGGAAAAGGCGGTCGCCGACTATTTCGAGAAGGTGGCCGCTGGTCGCGATGGCAAGCTTGCCGCCAACTGGGTCATCAACGATTTGCTGGGTGCGTTGAACAGAGCCGGCAAGAGTATTGAAAATGCTCCGGTTTCGCCCGATCAGCTCGGCGCGGTCATCGATCTGATCAAGGAGGGCACCATCTCCGGCAAGATCGCCAAGGATCTGTTCGAGATCGTCTGGAACGAGGGCGGCGATCCGCGTCAGCTGGTCGAAAGCCGCGGCATGAAGCAGGTCACCGATACCGGGGCTATCGAAACGGCGGTGGACGAGGTGATCGCCGCCAACCCGGACAAGGTCGAACAGGCGCGCGCCAAGCCGACCATGGCCGGCTGGTTCGTCGGCCAGGTGATGAAGGCGACCGGCGGCAAGGCCAACCCGCAGGTGGTCAACGAGCTGGTCAAGGCCAAGCTCGGGATCGAATAGGATGTTCGTCCGCACCGCCAGCGAGCGCGATCTTGCGGCGGTGCGCGCATTGCTGGTGGAGACATGGCACGCCACCTATGACGCCATCTACGGCGCGGCGCGGGTCACCGAAATCACCGACGAATGGCATTCGATCGCCGCGCTCAAAGCGCGGTTGACACGACCGAACTCGGAATTCCTGGTCGCGGACGACGGCAAAAGCATCGGTGGCATGGCTTTCGCGGCCGCCACGACGGATGCCGGGGTCGTCATGCTGAACCAGCTTTACGTGCATCCGGCCTGGCAGAGGCAAGGCATCGGCCAGGCCCTGCTGGACGAGATCGAGGCCAGCTTTCCGGAGGCCCGAACGCTGCGCGTCGAGGTCGAGGAAGCAAGTGCTCCGGCCGTTGCCTTTTACCGCTCGAGAGGGTTCACGCCCGCCGGCAACACGGCCGATTGCGGCGGCGCCTCAGGATTGCCGGCGCTGGTTTTGGAGAAGGCGATCGGCTAGCTCGTTCGCCTGGCGCTCAGTTGCGTTTCACGGGCAGGTTGAAGCAGCCGGCGGCGAGAAACTCGCACGGCAGGCTGCCGCCGCCGCCCGACGTGTGCGGGGGCGTAGCGGCTTCGATCTTTTCGACCTCGTAATATTTCGAGGTGACGCCCCATTTTTTAACGCCCTGGCACGTCGAGCGCACGCCAACCTCCGTCGCCTTTGCCGCCGTCTTGTAATAGGTGGTGATCCGGCAGGATTGGCTGACCGGCAGCGCGTTCGCCGGGATCGTGACCGGCGGCAGGAAGTTCGGGAAGGCAAGCAGCGAGATTGCCGCAATGATCCGGACGGCGGGCATGGTGTGGGGAAAGTGCAGCATCGTGCACCTCCATCGATGGCGCCGCTCGCTCGTGGCGCAGCGGCGGGTTTGTTCCCGCAAGATCAGGCCATGAAGCCAGCGCTGCCGCATCTGCCGCGCGGGGGATGGCGGCAGCGGTCTGAACCGCCGCCGCCATCCGCGAGCGGCCGCGTCAGGGCGTTTTCGGCTTGATGAGCGTCTTTATCGGAACGGCGACTTTTGGGGGCCGGACCGTACTGGTTCCACCATCGACGGCCAGCTCGCCGCTGTTGAGATAGCGCACCGTATAGTGCAGCTCATAGGCGGGAACTCTGATCCATGTAGGCTTGGGATTGAACTGGTCCGGCGGCCTCGAATACCACTTCGGGATCAGCATGATCTTGGAACCGGCATCGAATCCCGCAGTCTTGGCCGCTACTGCGAAGGCGCTGTCTCTGGGATCGTTCGGCGGCTGGTCGACATTGCCGATGACGACCAGCGAATCGTATTTTCGCGCGTCGAGCCGTACTGCGGGAAGGTTCAGCGCAGCCGCGTCGCCTTCGCGCATGGTCAGCGCCTTCTGAAGGCCGTCCTCATTGGCGTAGAGGTTGAGGTTTATAGCCTCGGATTCCGCATAGACGACATTGTTGTGGAAGTCGCGGGCTGACAGGCGTGTGAGGCTGTCGAAGGTGACTTCAACCGTCGGCTTGGCTATGGCGTCCGTCACCACCAGGTTGCGCCGCGGCACCGTCCAGAAGATGAGATCATCGCCGGTAGCCTGCGTGCCGGCATCGGAGCCGTCTATTGCCGAGCATTTCGAATTTGGAACCGGCGTCGTCACCGGTAGGGGTGCCGAAAACGAGTTGCGTACCTGCGCGTCGATGTAATTGCCGACGTTGAAAACGTCCTCGAGGATGTTGCCGCCCTCGAAGCTCGCCGGGCCGGGTTGCGAGCGGATGATGACCTGGCTGGAATCGGTCTGCCAGCCGCTGCAGAAGACGTTGACGTCTATGGGAATGCCGATGTGGCGGTCGGAGGTCACAGGGATCGAGACTTTGATGGTCAGGATGTAAGGAACTTTGACAAACCAGCTGTTCGGCTGGTTCAGCATCTGCGTCGCAAAGCGCGACGGCCGCCATTGCTTCAGCGATTCGATCGATGCGCGCGACGATCGTCCCTGGGCGGCCAGCTGTGCGTTGGTGGCGTCGACCTTGGCTTGCGCCAGGTTGCGGACGGTGTTGGTGATCAGGAACACGCCGAGTTCGGCTTTGCAGGGCCTGTTCGATTGTGTGGCGTTGCATGGGGCAAGTGCCGCACTAGGAACCGGCGGCCCCGAAGGCGGCGGCTGGGCGGCCGCGGTGGCCGCCATCAGGCAGAAGAACAGCATCATGCAGGTTTTCAACATGGTATCCTCGCTCTCTGGTTGGAAACCACCCTCCGGCTAGACGCCAGCACTTCTTCGATAGCGGTTCATCGCCCGCACGGGGGATGAACCGCGAAACATCGGGCCGGCCCAGCGACGTCGAGCCGCCGTCCTTTCGGGTCGGACATCTACTGCTTCACGACGCCTTTGGTTGTCGCCTTCGGCGCGACGACCTTGGGCTTGGGGGTTTTCGGGCCGGGGTCGACTACCAATGCAGCCGTGCAGGAGCACTTGCCCGAACCGCAGTTCAGGTCGCCCTTGCACATTTTGGAATGCCGCATATCGGTGCAGTCGGCGGTCCCGGAGCAGGAGCAACTGCCTTGCCCGATCGTTCCGGACTGACATTTGAAGCTCCATGCCGGACCGGCGGCAAGGCCGGCCACAGCGAGCGATAAGGCAAAAAGCGTCGTCGAGATGAGTTTGCGCATGAATACCTCCCGGTTCTATCGAGCGATGGAACCACGAAGCAGCAACGCCTTCATCTCCCGCGCGGGGGACGAACTCGCATACCGGTGACGATCGTCAATGCTGTCCCTTCAGCACGACGAGATAGCCGCGTTCGACGCGAAGCCGGAACGCGATTTGCCCTGCAGTGCCGGGATCCTTGGAAACCTTGTCAATAACATAGCCGCTGGGATGCGAGCCAAGCCATTCTTCCGGTTTGTCGGTGCTTTCGAACGGCCTTTGCAACCCGGCCAGGAAGCCGACTTCGCCTTGATAGTCGAAAGCCACGGCCCAGTCCGCATCCTTTCGCTCGTCGATGAAGTTGGCGAGCGGCGTCAGGTCATAGCGTTTGAACGCGGTTGCCGATGCCACCGCGTGGCCGATGCCGAAAATGACAAGCATGACGACGGCCGAGCTTTTCAGCCTGGCGAGCGGGATCTCCGCCATGAAATAGCCGAACAGGATGGTCACGAACGGCAACATCGGCACGACATAGTGAGGCTGCTTGCCGGATATCGCGCTGAACGCCAGCAACACGGCAACGAACGAGAACGACAGCAGGCGCAAGGCGCGCAGATCCGGCGACTTCGTCTCGATCAGGCTGCACATCCGCGTGCGCAGCTTCAACCGCCAGACCTCGGGTATGAAGATCCACGGTATGAACATGACCGGCAGCAGCAGCAGATAGAAATAGAACGGCCGGCCGTGCGAATTGCGCAAATTGCCGGTGACGCGCCCCGCCGATTGGTTCCAGACCAGATCATAGACGAAACTGCCCTTTGTCAGGATCGTCGCCGGCACCAGCCAGATCGCCACCGGAATCAGCGCGGCAAGCACTGCCAGGCCCACTCCAGCGAGGAAGTTCGGTGTCGTCAGTCCCGCCCGTCGGTCGCGCCAGAACGGGTAGAACAGGATGGGCGCGCCGATATGGATCAGCACCACCGGGCCTTTCGTCAGCACGCCCATGCCGATGAACAGCCCGGCCAGAACGGCCTGCCAGCGATTGCCGCTCCGGGCAAAGGCAATCAACGACAACAGCGCGGCGAGCACAAAGACCGTCAGCAACAGGTCGAATAGGATCAGCGTCGAATAGATGACGAACACGCAGCTTCCAGCAACCAGCCAGGGGATGCGCCGTGCGATGTCGTCGCGGCCCGGAAACAGGGTCTTTGCCAAAGCCGTCGTCAGCCAGATGACGAGCGAGGAGGCGGCGAAGATGACCAGCATCGCGGCCGGCCGGCTGGCGCCGAAAATCTTCCAGACAAGGTCGATAAGCCAAAACAGCAGCGGCGGTTTCTGCAGATAGGGCGCGAAATTCATGGTCGGGACGAAGATCTGTCCGCTCAGATACATTTCCCAGGTGACGCTGAGATATCGCGTTTCGTCGACGGGCAGCAGTGGCCGGAAAGCGACTGCGATTACGATCAGCCCAAGCAAAAAGAGGTAGGGGAGCAGCCGCTCGGTAGATGTCGGTGTCAAAGATCGAGATCCGCGCCAGAAACCATTTTCTTTCCAGCCGAGCAGAGTGCCGCGTTTCTGGACCGCGAACGACCGCACCACGATTTTGGCCGAATTGCAACGATGCCGGGTTTCGTTTCCCAGATTTTGCCGACGATGGTGTCAAAGTTTGAAAAACTTACCGACCGAGTCCTTTGGACCACCGCCGGTTCGAGAATCTGCGCAAATCAACTGGAGCGCAACGGCGGTGACAATTCGCGCATCAAGAGTTCGAGCTCGCGCTGATCGCCGGTGCCGGTCTTGTCGAAGATCGTCGCCAACTGCGACTTGACGGTGCCGTCCGAGACGCCGCCGGCCGCGGCGATTTCCTTTCGCGTCAGGCCGGCGGCAACGTGACCGGCGACTCGCCTTTCTGCCGCGGTCAGTCCGAACAGCGCCGCAATGGCATCCAGCGCCGGGGTCGGTGTCGAACCGGCCGCGGCGATGAAGATCGCTGCGGCGGCGCGCTGCGAGATGCGCGTCGAGATTTCACGCCGCGCCAGCGGCATAACATGGGCCACCGCCGGAACAGCCGTCTTGGCCAGCGGAATGTTAATGCCGCAAGGTCCGAGTGCGAATTCGTCGCGCGTGCCGAGATGGACGGCACGGCCGATTGCGGCATTGGCGTTGGCATAGGTGAATGAAAGCTGTCCGCGCACGCAAGCGACCGAAATGTTTTCGGCGAGCAGCGCTTCGGCTGACGGGTTGGCGAAGATGATGGTCATGTCTTCGGCGACGATCAGCACCGGATGGTCGAGGCTTTCGATGATGGAACGGAAGATTTCGGCCTTTCGCCGCTCGGCCTCGAACAGGTCGCCGATGGTCACTGCGCGCCGCACATGCGGCGCCAGCAGGCAGACAAGCTCGAGATCCTCGCGGGAAATCTGGCGTCTGTCCTTGTCGGTCACCACCATTAGCGTGCCGATCCGGGTCGGCCGCTTCATCAACGCCACCCAGAAGAAATCATCCAGCCGGTTGGGTTGTACCCATTCGCGCACGATGCGGCTTTCGAGCCATCTCTGTCGCGTATCCGGGCCTTGCAGGGTGTAGATCGAATCGACGGTGAAGGGCACGTCGATCTCCATCTTGGGAACCGCCGCATAGAACGGTACTTGCGAGCCGTAGTCATGCTTCAACGGCTCAAGAACTGCGGGATCGCCGCAGGACACCGAAAACCGCGCAGAGCTGCTGATCGTGTCGATGACGGCGAGCATGGCAAGCCGGCCTTCCGCCAGATTGCAGATGGCCTCGAGTGTCGCCTGCCAGCGGTCGACGTCGGCAATCGAATCGTAGATCGCCTCAACGACCTGCGGCAATGCGCGACCGGCCGTGCGCGCCAGCGATGACATAAACCCCTCTCATTTGCCGTCCTAGGCAACGAAGCATCAACTGCTAGAATAACGCTGCGTAAGGTTACCAACAACTTATTTGATCTGCTTCGGACGGCCGCGAAAATAGCGTGAACGTATCGCTTTTCCGTCAGCCATTTTGCTCGCCGGTTGCGGCAAGACCCTTGCCTTCGCAATGCCGTGACGCCATAAGCAGGAACAGGCGCCGCAGCCGCCGCGAGGACTTGCCACAAGGACTTGCCACGAGGATTTGGATGAAGACTTTCCTTCTGCAGTTTTTCACCTGGTGGAACAGCCAGACATTGGGAACGCGCTTTCACACCTGGCGGCATGGCAAGAAGGTCGGGCAGGACGAGGTCGGCAACGTCTACTATGAGGGCGGCGTCGATTCGGAAGGCCGCACCCGCCGCTGGGTCATCTACCGCGACTATTCGGAAGCCTCGGCGATTCCGCCCGGCTGGCATGGCTGGATCCATCACCGTGTAGACGTTCCGCCGCCAAGCGAAGACTACAAGCCACGCGACTGGCAAAAGCCGCATGTGCCGAACCTCACCGGCAGCCCCGCAGCCTATCGGCCGAAGGGCTCGGTGCTGACCAACCGGCATCGTCCGCAGGTGACGGGCGACTACGACGCCTGGACGCCCGGTTCGTGATCGATCGCCGCGACAGGCCGCAGTCCCCCACGGAGGCGGTCCCCACGCGGGCGGTCCTTTGTCGCCACAATTACTGTTTAGTTGCTTGCTGATCCGACAGCAGCAACTAGCCTTGGCGTTAAGAGAATCACCCGGGCGCAAATCACCGGACCTTGCATGAGCATGTTCAGCCGAATTTTGACGGGCGGATTAACCGCGGTCGTTCTCGCTTCCATGGCGGCGCTTGCTGCTGCGCAGGAATTGGCGCCGCCTGCGCCTGACGCGTCGGTGGCGCCTGCAGCACCGGCAGTATCCGAACGCCTCACCAATCCCGTCGCTGAATTCGCCGGCATCGACAAGATCACCGGCCGGATCATCACCTTCGATGTCTATATCGACGAGACGGTGCAGTTCGGCGCTTTGCAGGTGACGCCGCGCATCTGCTATTCACGGCCCGAAAACGAAGAGCCGAAGACGGATTCGTTCGTCGAGGTCGACGAGATCACGCTCGACCGGAAGATACGCCGTATCTTCACCGGCTGGATGTTTGCCGAAAGCCCCGGGATCAACGCCGTCGAGCATGCCGTCTATGATATCTGGCTGAAGGGCTGCAAGCAGAAGTCCGACGTGCCGGCACCCGCCGCCCCCAAAACCAACTAGAATCTGTCAGCGCGCGGCGGATACCGCGCCCCGCGGAACCGCCGCGTTCCCCGAGCGTTGGTGCCTCTCTACGGAGGAGGTTGCCATGATGATGGCCAACAAGAACGAACTTCTCGACATCGAAAGGGGATTCTGGAGCGGCGACGCCGACTACTTCAAGGCCAATGCCGATACCGAATGCCTGGTGGCCTTCCCGCAGATGGCGCGGGTGATGAGCAATACCGATCTGGCCGAAACCGCCACGGACCCGAACCGCTGGCGCGATCTCGACATCGACCTCAAGGGCATCATCGAGCCGGGCAGCGACATCGTCATGCTGACCTACGAGGCGCGTGCGACCCGGCAAAATGGCGAAGCCTATGCGGCGCTGGTCAGTACTGGCTATGTCCACCGCGTCAATGGCTGGAAAATGATGTTTCACGCACAGACGCCGCTGCCGACGGCAGCAAAAAGCTGAGCGGCCGATAGAGCAATTCCAGGAAGAGTGTGAACGGCTTGCCGTCCGGAATTGCGTTTCTTTGAAATGATGAGCCATTCCAGGTTATGGAAAAAACGAGGCCTCGCCCTTCAGCGCCTCGGCCAGCATCTTCTCGTATTTGCCGCGCGGCACGTCGATTGCGCCGAAGCGTTTGAGATGCTCGGTGGTGAACTGCGTGTCGAGCAGTGCAAAGCCGCGCGCCTTCAGGCGTTCGACGAGGTGAACCAGGCAGGCCTTTGACGCGTCGGTCTCCCTGGCGAACATGCTCTCGCCGAAAAACACGCGGCCGAGCGATACGCCGTAGAGCCCGCCGACCAACCGGTCGTTGTGCCAGGCCTCGACCGAATGGCAATGGCCCATCCGATGCAGCTCGATATAGGCTTCGCGGATCGGCGCGTTGATCCAGGTCGACCGGCGTTCCTCGCGCCTTTCGGCGCAGGCCTCGATCGTCGCCTCGAAGTCGAAATCGATGCGGAACTCGAACAGGTTCTTGCGAATCGTCTTTCTCAGGCTTTTCGGTATGTGGAACCCGTCGAGCGGAATGATGCCGCGCGTCTCCGGCCGCACCCAGAATACTTCGGGGTCATTGGCGCTTTCGGCCATCGGGAAGACGCCGGAGGCATAGGCTTTGAGCAAAAGGTCGGTCGGGATGCGATAACCGGGTGCGTAGGGACGAGTCATCGCTTCGCCCCTGTATCACTCGCCTTCGGCCAGGTATTTTTCCAGCCAATGGATATCGTAGTCGCCATTGGCGATGTCGGCGTTGCCAACGAGGTCGCGAAACAGCGGCAGCGTCGTTTTGATGCCGTCGACGACGAATTCGTCGAGCGCGCGCCGCAGCCGCATCATGCACTCGACGCGGTTGCGGCCGTGCACGATCAGCTTGCCGATCAGGCTGTCGTAGTAGGGTGGGATCTTGTAGCCCGAATAGACGCCGGAATCGACGCGGATACCGAGGCCGCCCGGCGTGTGAAAGTGGGTGATGGTGCCCGGCGAGGGGGTGAAGGTCCGCGGATCCTCGGCGTTGATGCGGCATTCGATGGCATGGCCGTGGAAGCGGATATCCTCCTGGCGCACCGAAAGCCCGCCGCCCGAGGCGACGCGGATCTGCTCGTGCACGAGATCGATGCCGGTGATCGCCTCGGTCACCGGATGTTCGACCTGCAGGCGCGTGTTCATCTCGATGAAATAGAACTCGCCGTCCTCATAGAGGAATTCGATGGTGCCGGCGCCGGAATAGCCGAGATCGGCGATCGCCCTGGCGCAGACGCCGCCAATATGCGCGCGCTCCTCGGCATTGAGCGCCGGCGAGGGCGCTTCTTCCCAGACCTTCTGGTGGCGGCGCTGCAGCGAGCAGTCGCGCTCGCCGAAATGCACGCCGCGCCCGGCGCCATCGCCGAACACCTGCACTTCGATATGGCGCGGCTTCTGCAGATATTTCTCGATGTAGACGGCGTCGTCGCCGAAGGCCGCACCCGCCTCCGAGCGTGCCGTCTGCAGCGCCACCTCGAGGTCGGCCTCGCTATGCGCCACTTTCATGCCGCGCCCGCCGCCGCCGGCCGACGCCTTGATGATCACGGGGTAGCCGATCGCGGCGGCAATGCGCTTGGCTTCTTTGTCCTCGGTGACCGCACCGTCGGAGCCGGGCACCACGGGGATGCCGAGGCGCTTTGCCGTGCGCTTGGCCTCGATCTTGTCACCCATAATGCGGATATGGTCGCCGGTCGGGCCGATGAAGGTGATGTTGTGCGCGGCGAGGATGTCGGCGAACTTGGCGTTCTCCGACAGAAAACCGTAGCCGGGATGCACTGCGTCGGCGCCGGTGATCTCGCAGGCGGCGACGATCTGGTGGATGTTGAGATAGCTGTCGCGCGACGGCGGCGGGCCGATGCAGACGCTCTCGTCGGCGAGACGCACATGCATGGCGTCGGCGTCGGCGGTCGAATGCACCACCACCGTCTGGATGCCGAGCTCCTTGCAGGCGCGCAGCACCCTGAGGGCGATTTCGCCGCGATTGGCGATGAGGATTTTCTGGAACATCTTTCGCCTGTTCCCGGCTCTACTCGATCACGACAAGCGGCATGCCATATTCGACCGGCTGCGCGTCTTCGAACAGGATCGCCGTCACCGTGCCGGCGCGCGGCGAGGGGATCTGGTTCATCGTCTTCATCGCCTCGATGATCAGCAGCGTCTGGCCTTCCTTGACTTTCTGTCCGACCTCGATGAACGCCTTGGCGTCGGGCGACGGCGCCAGATAGGCTGTGCCGACCATCGGCGAGGCGACGGCGTTCTTCGACACGTCGGGCGCCGCCGGCACGGCGGCTGCCGCGGGCTGCGCGGCTGCCGGCGCGTGGGCCGGCTGCGCTGCGGCGACAGCATGGACGGCCGGCGCCTGCCGCGAGACGCGCACCTTCAGATCGCCCAGCTCGACCTCGATCTCGGTCAGGTTGGTGTCGTTCAGTATGCCCGCCAGATCGCGGATCAGCTGCTGGTCAACACCGTTCTTCTTTATCGACATTTTCGAGCCTTCTGTTTGTTGGCCGGTCATAGGCGTGCAGCCAGCGCCTGCAGCGCCAGCGTGTAGCCGAGCGGCCCGAACCCGCAGATCATGCCGACGGCGACCGGCGCGACCATGGAGACGTGGCGGAATGGTTCCCGCGCGTGGATGTTGGAGAGATGCACCTCAGCCACCGGCAGCGGCGCGACGGCGCGGATGGCATCGTGAATGGCGATCGAGGTATGGCCGTAGGCGCCCGGATTGATGACGATTGCGGCGGCCTTGTCGGCGGCCTCCTGGATCCAGTCGACGAGGTCGCCCTCATGGTTCGACTGGCGGAAATCGATCTCCAGCCCAAGTGCGGCACCTGCCTGCTTGCAGTCGTCGGCGATCGCGGCAAGCGTCTTGCCGCCATAGATGCCCGGCTCGCGCTTGCCGAGCGCGTTGAGATTGGGGCCGTTCAGGACGAAAACCGTTTTCAAAAAATGCCGACCTTTCCCGGCGCGGCTAAGCCGGCGCGCCGGACCCTCTATAATGGGCATAGACGCTGGCGAAAAGAGCGCAAGTGCGTTCTTTCTCCGTCCACAACAGCCGGAAAACGGCCCGCGCCGGAAACCCGTAGCCCTAATCGAAACCCGAACGCTAATCAGAGCGCCGCCTTCGCCGCCTCGATCTTTTCGGCCAGCACTTCCTGGCCAAGCGCGCCGAACACAACCTCGTTGCCGACCACGTAGGACGGCGTTCCGGTGATTGCGAGCTTGGTGGCGAGATCATAGGTCTTGGAGAAGGCCTCGGTGATGCTCGGGTCCTTCATCTTTTCGCGCAGCGCCGTCTCGTCGGCGCCGAGCGACAGCGCCACCTTGATTGCCGCCGCCTCGGTGGCGCGTCCTTGGCCGCCGAGCAGCGCGTTGTGGAATTCGCCGTATTTCTCCGGCTTCAGCAAGTGGAAGGCCATCGAGACGACGCTCGCCTTCTGCGAATCCGGGCCGAGGATCGGGAATTCCTTGAGCACGAAGCGCAGGTCCGGATCGGCCTTGGTCAGCGCGCGCATGTCTTCGATGGCGCGTTTGCAGTAGCCGCAATTATAATCATAGAATTCGACGATGGTGACCTTGCCGTTCGGATTTCCGACAACACCGTCAAAGGAGGAATTGAAGATCTGGTCCTTGGCGTCTTTGATGACGCCGAGACTGGCGACGCGCTGTTCTTCCTTCTGCTTGGCCTCGAGTGCCTGCTGTGCCTCCAGAAGCACTTCCGGGTTCTTCAGGAGATAGTCGCGGACGATGCCTTCGACTTCGGTGCGGTCGAGCTTGGTATCCGAGGACGCCGTCTGGGCAAGCTGCGCCGTGCCGGCCTTCGCCATCTGCGGATTGCCGGCGACGAAGCCGAACGCCAGCATGGCGAGAGCCGCTGCCACTCCGGTAGTGCCCAGCAGAATTGCCCTGGTCATGATCCTCGATCCTCTTGCCCGTGTTCTGGTCCGCTCGCTTTGGCTGTATCGCAGCCTGCGTCCGAAAGGTTCACTTCTTCTTACCTGATGGTGCGTAGTTTATAATGTCCTGCGCGCGAAGCCAGCCCGGCTCGCCCCGCTTCATGCTCTGCTGCGCCCGCATGGCGAAGATCTTCGCATTCTTGTAGTCGCCGGAATAGAAATGCCCTTCGGCGGTTGCAAGCTCGGCGGCCGGGATGTTGCCGAGTTCCCCGTAAGCCTGTGCCAGATAGCGGTATCCGTCGGCGTTTTCGCGATCCCGTCCGAGGCCGGTGTTGATCTGCGCCACCGCCTTCTTCAGCGAATCCGCCGTGCCGATGGCCATCAGCGCCTGGCCGTAAGAGACCGGCAGCAGCCCGGATCGCGCCGGATCGAGGCTGACCGCCTTGGCATAGGCGTCGGCAGCATCCTTCGGCCGGTTCGCCTTCATCAGGATGTCGCCGCGCAATTCCTGGAAATACGGGTTTTTCGGCTGTTCCTTGATCAACGCGTTGGTCTTGGTGAGCGCCGAAGCCAGATTGCCGAAAAGATAGGTCATCTGCGCGTCGCCATAGCGCGAGGCGAGGCTGCCGGGGTTCTTGCGCATCAATCGTGACGCCGCCGCCTGGCCTTGCATGTAGGCGGCGATCTTGATGCGCATCATATCGTGGCGCTGCTGCAGTGCCGGCGGGTCGACTTTATCGACGTAAGGGCTCTGCTTCACCAGCACTTCGAGATTGGCGATACGCTCCTGCGGCATCGGATGGCTGATGCGATAGGGATCGACTTGCGCGCCAGAGAGCGACAATGCGTTCTGGAAACGGCCGAACGTCTTCAGCATGCCCATGCCGGACTGGCCGGTTGCATTCAGATAAGCGATTGCCGAACGGTCGGCGGTCATCTCTTCGGTGCGCTGATAGGCTAGGATACTGCGTTGCGCCATCTCGCCGCCGCCGGCCATCACGCCCATGCCGGCCCCAGCGAGGCCGCGGCTGTTGCTGGTGGCGCCGGCAACCATGGCGCCGGCGCCAAGCAGCGTCGCCAGTATCGCCATCGTCTTGGCACGCTCGAGCTGCTCGCGCAGTTTCTGCTGATGCCCGCCGGCGATATGGCCGGCCTCGTGGGCGATGACGCCGATGATCTCGTTGGGCGTTTCGGCCGTCATCAGCGCGCCGGTATTGATGAACATGCGGCGCCCGGCAACAAAGGCGTTGAAGCTCTGATCGTTGACCAGCACGATGTTGATGGCGTCGCCCGATAGGCCGGCCGCCTTGAAGATCGGCCGCGCGTAGTCGCGTACCAGCGCTTCGATCTCGGCATCGCGCACCACCGGCACATTCTGCGCAAATGCATCGACCGAGCCGGCCATGGCGACCACCGCGGCAAGCGCAAGCGTCGCGAAAGCGCGCGCTGTCCTGGCGATCGTCGATTTGGGTCGGCTCAACATGGCAGGTCCACTGGTAGACGAGTGGGCGAAGGATGAAAAGTCAGCAGCCTAAACTTACCGAACTTGTGATCCCCACACCAATCGGGCATTTGTGCGGCGCGGCCAGCATGGCCGGCACGCGCGGACAAGTGTGGTGGATTGAAAAATGGTTGTTTCGCTTTCGCGCCGCGGCGCGGTCGAACCGTTCCACGCCATGGACATCCTGGCCGAGGCGAATCGGCTGAAAGCCAAGGGCCTGCCGGTCGTATCCATGGCCGTCGGCCAGCCTTCCGATCCGGCGCCGGCCGGGGTTCGCGAAGCGGCCGCCAATGCGTTGAAAGCAGGCCGCATCGGCTATACCGACGCGCTGGGCCTCGCCGGTCTGCGCAAGGCGATCGCGGCGCATTATGGCGAGCATTACGGGCTTGACGTTTCGCCCGAGCGGATAGCTGTCACCACCGGATCGTCGGCTGCCTTCAACCTTGCTTTTTTGGCGATGTTCGATCCAGGCGATCGCGTCGCCATCGCCGCCCCCGGCTATCCGGCCTATCGCAACATCATGGCCGCGCTCGGCATCGACATCGCCGAGATCGAGTTGGACGGCGCCGCCTATCTCCATGCCGAGCACCTGCAAGCTGCGCATCGCGAAAAACCTCTGAAGGGCGTGCTGTTCGCCAGCCCGGCCAACCCGACCGGCGCGGTCATTCCCGCCGGCGATCTCGAGGCGCTGGTCAAGACGGCGCAAGAGCTCGGCATCGCCGTAATCTCGGACGAAATCTATCACCGGCTGGCCTATGCGGCGCCAGACACGACCGCGCTTTCTTTCGGCGCGGATGTGACGGTGATCAATTCCTTCTCGAAATATTATTGCATGACCGGCTGGCGCATCGGCTGGATGGTGCTGCCGCAGGAGCTGGTGCGGCCGGTCGAGCGCATCGCCCAGAGCCTCTACATCTCGCCGCCCGAGCTGTCCCAGATTGCCGCGATCGAGGCGTTCAAGGCGACGCCAGAGCTGGAAGCGGTGAAGGCGCGCTATGCCTGGAACCGCGAGCTCCTGATGCAACGCCTGCCGGAGCTCGGCTTTGCTTTGGCCGCGCCCATGGACGGCGCGTTCTACGCCTTCTGCGACGTCACCAGGCACACCAATGACAGCATGGCGTTTGCGCGCCGGATGCTGGCCGAGGCGCATGTGGCGGCGACGCCCGGCCGCGATTTCGACCCGCTGCAGGGCCATCGCACGATGCGCTTTTCCTACGCCGGCAGCCACGACGACATGGTCGAGGCGATGGCGCGTATCGAACGCTGGCTGAAGTAGCGGGGGGCGACGATGCCGGAGCTTGAACAGGCGTCTCAACTTGAACAGGCGCCCCAGCTTGAACAGGCCTTGCGCGAGGTCGCCACCGAAATGGC
The DNA here is from genome assembly GCF_040322015.1 of Mesorhizobium sp. M0208. Lineage (NCBI taxonomy): Bacteria > Pseudomonadati > Pseudomonadota > Alphaproteobacteria > Hyphomicrobiales > Phyllobacteriaceae > Mesorhizobium > Mesorhizobium sp. M0208. Next base: position 58,401 of record NZ_JAMYSP010000022.1, read on the forward strand.
GGAGCGTACCGATCGCGGCGACGTCGCCAGCTATATTCCCCAGCTCGGCAAGATCGATCCGAAAAAATTCGGCATCGCCGCGGTGACCAATGACGGCCGCGTGCTGACCGCGGGTGACGCCGACGAGGCGTTTTCAATCCAGAGCATCTCAAAGGTGTTCACGCTGACGCTGGCGCTCGGCAATGTCGGCGACGCGCTGTGGCAGCGGGTTGGGCGCGAACCTTCGGGCAATCCGTTCAACTCGATCGTCCAGCTCGAGCACGAGAACGGCATTCCGCGCAATCCATTCATCAATGCCGGCGCCATCGTGGTCTCAGACATCCTGCTTGCCGGCCATCAGCCGCGCGAGGCGATCGGCGAGATCCTGCGCTTTATCCAGTTCCTGGCCGATGACGACACGATCATCGTCGACCGTGAGGTCGCGGCGTCCGAACGCGCCACTGGCTTTCGCAATTTCGCGCTTGCCAATTACATGAAATCGTTCGGCAATCTCCACCATGCGCCGGAACTGGCGCTGGGCGTTTACTTTCACCATTGCGCTATCGCCATGAGCTGCCGGCAACTGGCCCTGGCCGGCCGCTTCCTCGCCAATGGCGGCAAGAACCCGGCGACCGGGCATTCCGTCGTCTCGGCAGAGCGCGCGCGCCGCATCGGCGCGATGATGCTGACCTGCGGCCACTATGACGGCTCCGGCGACTTCGCTTTCCGCGTCGGCATTCCCGGCAAGAGCGGCGTTGGCGGCGGCATATTGGGAATCGTGCCGGGCGTCGCCTCGCTTGCCGTCTGGTCGCCTGGCCTCAATGCCAACGGCAATTCCAGGCTGGGCTCGATCGCGCTGGAAAAACTGGCGAAGATAATGAACTGGTCGATCTTCGCACCATAGTGTCGTCGCCTGCAATTGGGGCAAAAAAATCCCGCGCAGCCGATCGGCGACGCGGGACTTTTCCAATCAGAAAGTCTGGCTAATGCACGCAAAGGCTTAGAAAAAACCCTTCCGCTGCCACCAGCCGGCACGCTTTGGCTTGTCTTCGGCCTTTGCTTCCTCGGTCTTTGCCTCGTCGGGAACGATCGAGGAGACGACCGGGACGACCGGAGCATCCACCGGTACGGGCTTGCGCCGCGACGGCCGGACCTTCGGCGTTTCCTCGGCAGCCGCCACTTCGGTCTCCGGCGACACCGGCGCGGGGGTCTCGCCGGAAGCCACTGAGGCGGCCTCGGCAGCCGATGTCTCGGCGACCGCAATCTCGGCAACTGCTTCCGCCGCAACCTTCTTCGGCTTGGCGGCGCGGCGCGGCTTCTTCGGCTTTTCGGCGCTCGGCATGTCGTCGTTCGCCGGAGCAAGCACCGCAAGCTCTTCCGCCGGCGGGGCACCTTCCGGTTCGCCGGTCACGGGCTCTGCTTCCGCCCCGGCACCGTCCGTCATGGCGGCTGGCTCGCCGGCGCTGGCTTCGACGCTGTCCTCGCCGTCTTCACGGCGATTGCGCTTGCCGCCGCGCTTGCCGCGCCGGCGCTTCTTGCCGTGACCGTCGTCCGCCGCTTCCGCCGTTTCGGCAACACCGGCCGGCGCTTCACGGCCCGCTTCGGCGCCTTGGTCGCCGGCGGCTACCAACGCATCGTCTGTCGGCGCCGAAACGGAAGCACCTTCCACAGCAGCGCCATGTTCGCGGTCCCGGTGGTCACGATCCCCGTGTTCACGATCCCCGTGTTCACGATCCTTGCCGCCCCGCCGTCTGCGGCGCTTGCGGCGCTTGCGATCGCGGCCTTCGCCGTCCTCGCCGGACCTTGGCTGCTGCGGCTGCGGCGCAAGGCGTGGCTGCTCGGCCTGCACCGGTGCCTCGTCTTCCTCCTCGATGACGATCTCGTCCTCGGGTTCTTCCGGCTCGACATAGGCCGGGAAGGTGCGCGCCTCGACGAAGCCTTCCGGCTTTTCGGCCAGCGCACCGCGGAAGATGGCATAGTGTTGTGCACCGACCGTATCATCGGCTTCGATGGTGATGGTGACACCGAAGCGGTGCTCGAATTCCACCAGCGTGCCGCGCTTGTGATTGAGCACATAGAGTGCGGTCGCTGCCGGCGTCCGCACCGTGATGTGGCTGCGCGAATCCTTGAGCAGGAATTCCTCGATTGCCCGTACCACCATCAGCGCGACCGACGAATCGGAGCGCACATGGCCGGTGCCGCCGCAATGCGGGCAAGGCTTCATCGTCGATTCCAGCACGCTGGCACGGATGCGCTGGCGCGACATCTCCATCAGGCCGAAATGCGAGATGCGGCCGACCTGGATGCGGGCACGATCGTTCTTGAGGTGATCCTTCAGCCGCTTCTCGACGGAGCGGTTGTTGCGGTTCTCCTCCATGTCGATGAAGTCGATGACGATGAGGCCGGCGAGATCGCGCAGCCTCAATTGCCGGGCGACTTCCTCGGCAGCTTCCAGATTGGTGTGAAGCGCGGTGTCCTCGATCGAGTGCTCCTTGGTGGAACGGCCCGAATTGACGTCGATGGCGACCAGCGCTTCCGTCTGGTTGATGATGATGTAGCCGCCGCTCTTCAGCGTCACCTGCGGCTGCAGCATGCGGTCGAGCTGCGCTTCGATGCCGTTGCGCACAAAGATCGGCGTCGTGTCGCGGAACGGCTGAACCACCTTGGCGTGGCTCGGCATCAGCATGCGCATGAAGTCCTTGGCCTCGCGGTAGCCTTCTTCGCCGGAAACCAGGATCTCGTCGATATCCTTGTTGTAAAGGTCGCGTACCGAGCGCTTGATCAGGCTGCCTTCCTCGTAAACCAGGGCAGGGGCCGTGGATTGCAGCGTCAGATTGCGGACGTTTTCCCAAAGCCGCATCAAATATTCGTAGTCGCGCTTGATCTCTGCCTTGGTGCGGCTTTCGCCGGCCGTACGCAGGATGACACCCATGCCCTGCGGCACTTCGAGATCGGCGACCACTTCCTTCAGCCGCTTGCGGTCCTGCGCATTGGTGATCTTGCGCGAAATGCCGCCGCCGCGCGCCGTGTTCGGCATCAGCACCGAATAGCGGCCGGCCAGCGACAGATAGGTGGTCAGCGCCGCGCCCTTGTTGCCGCGCTCTTCCTTGACGACCTGCACCAGCAGGATCTGCCGGCGCTTGATCACTTCCTGGATCTTGTACTGGCGGCGCACCGGCTTGCGGCGGTTGCGCACTTCTTCCAGCGCGTCTTCGGCGCCGACCGATTCGACCTCGTGATCGTCCGAATGCGAGGATTGCACCTCTTCCAGCATGCCGCGATCATTGTCTTCGGAGGTTGCCTCGCCGCTTGTCTCGGCCCCGCCCGTCTCGGCTTCGCTTAGCTCGACTTGCGGGACGGCTTCCGAGATTACGTCGGCATCGACGCTGGCAGCGATGGAACTGGAACCGCCTTCGGACGGCTCGGTCTCGCCGCGATCGGCGACTTCATCGCTCTGTCCGGCGGCACCCTCGCTCTGTCCAGCAACGTCGGACATGGTTTCGCCATTGTCGGTAGCGGCATCCAGCTTTTCTGCGACGGCACCTTCGCCGTTCTCGCCGTCGGACGCGCCTGCCTCGTGCCTGTGCTCGCCGCGGTCACGGCTCTTGCCGCCGCGCCGGCGTCCGCGCTTGCCACGGTCGCGGCTCTGGCGGTCCTCGCCTTCGGCGGCTTCCTCGTCCTCTTCGTCCTGGGCTTCCTGTGCTTCCGCACGCAGCAGCGCCTGACGGTCGGCGACCGGAATCTGGTAGTAGTCGGGATGTATTTCACTGAAGGCGAGGAAACCGTGACGGTTGCCGCCATATTCGACAAAGGCTGCCTGCAGGGAAGGTTCGACGCGCGTTACGCGGGCGAGATAGATATTTCCTTTGAGCTGCTTCTTGTCCTGGGATTCAAAGTCGAATTCTTCAATTCGGTTACCGCGAACGACGACAACGCGTGTTTCCTCCGGGTGGGAGGCGTCTATCAGCATTTTGTTGGGCATTATTTCGTTTCCTCCCGGCAGCCGTCGGCCGCAGCTTGCGGGGCAATGCCCGCTGCCGTGGACCTGGAACATGAGTGCCGGACAATTGAACGTCCGCCGGCCGCTGCCTGAGCGCCATGGCGGTGCCGCCCGCAGCCGTAGTGGCGCGGTTTGTTGCGGACCTTTCCATGATTGCGCTTGAAGCCATCGTCACCAGCAGAACCTTTTGAACCAAAGCCCGGGAAAAACCGGACCAGCTTGTTTGCTCATACAGAGCCGGCACGGGACAATCCCGGCCGTTTTGCTCACGCAGGCGATTCCCCCGCCACGGGAGCACGCCTGCGAAAATCGTCGCGATCACCGATGCCTTCTTCGCCTGAAGCGAAAGGAGCCGTCTTGCGTCTGACCTGTAGCAGGAAGCTGCGGAGGAGGACGGTTCCAGGATTGCAGTGATCCACCATCGCTTTTATGATTTGGCAGGTTGGAAGGCAACCCCGATTCCCGATGCCGGCAAAAAGCCGTTCCGCAGCGGAAGCACAGGTCCCAAGCCTTCCATGAAAAGGCTTGGTTAACCTTCTCTGGATACCAATCGTTAATCGAGTTCGCGGCCTGCCGGCACTTTGACAAGCAACAGGGCCCTTCGACAAGCGGTCGGGCATGACGCCAAAACGGGAGCGACTGGTAGAAAGATGGGACTGGCAAGCTTCGCAGACAAGGGCCGTCATCATGGAGGCTGGTTCTTCCGCACCGCCTGCCTGCTGTCGCTGATCCTGGCTTGCCTGGTCTTTTCGCCGCTTTCGCGTGCTGCCGACGCACCGCTTGCTGCCACAAGCTACAAGATGGCCGGCGATGCCACCAAGATGCGCATCGTCATCAATTTCGACCGCGAGCCCGACATCAAATGGTTCCTGCTGCGCGGCCCCGATCGCCTGGTCATCGATCTGCCGGCCACGAGATTCGCCCTCAATGCCAAGGACGTAAAGCCGCGCGGGCTTGTCCGCGCCGTGCGTTACGGCGAGCTCGGCGAGGGGAAATCGCGGCTGATTCTCACCGGCAAGGGACCGTTCGCCGTCGACAATCTCGACGTGCTCAAGAACGGTGACGGCAACGGCTACCGCATCGCCATCGACATGTCGGCGGCCTCGCAGCGAGAATTCGACGCAGCGCTCGCTAATCAGGCGCTGACGACCGGCTCGACGGTCTCCGCCGACAAGGCCGGCAGGGTCGGTACCGGGCCGGTCTCCAATCCGGGCCATCGTTTCACCGTCGTCGTCGATCCCGGCCATGGCGGCATCGACGGCGGTGCCGAGGGCCTGAACGGTACGGTCGAAAAGAACGTGACGCTCGCCTTTGCCATGGAACTGCGCGACAAGCTCGCCGCCAGCGGCAAATACGACGTGTTCCTGACGCGCGAAACGGACGAGTTCCTGCGGCTCGACGACCGCGTGCGCATTGCCCGCCAGCATGAGGCCGACCTGCTCATCTCGATCCATGCGGACACGATCAGCCTCAAGGGCATTCGCGGTGCAACCGTCTACACCGTGTCCGACAAGGCTTCCGATCCCGAGGCGCAGGCGCTTGCCGACCGTGAAAATCTTTCCGACCAGTTCGCCGGCATGGAGATCAAGGACGACAGCAAGGAAGTGACCGATATCCTGATCGACCTGATCCGCCGCGAGACGCATAATTTTTCGATGAGCTTCGCCCATACTCTCGTCGGCCAGCTTTCCACCAGCGTCGGTCTGATCAACAACCCGCAGCGTTCTGCCGGCTTCAAGGTGCTGAAGGCGCCGGACGTTCCATCCGTGCTGGTCGAACTCGGCTATCTGTCGAACGCCAAGGACGAAGCGCAGTTGCTCAGCGCCGATTGGCGCAACAAGGCGACCCAGAGCATAACCAATGCCGTTGCCCTGTTTGCTTCGGCCAGAAGCGGAACGGGGGCCGGAGGCTGAAATGCCCACCGGCGCCCACAACCTGAAGCAGCGTTGCACGGCGACAACACCCTGTGCTTTTATTTCCGGCATTCGAAACCGAAATCCCGCGCCGCCGTATTTTGCCCACATGGTCGCGACATGGATTTTGCGATTACGGTTTGGGATCGTCCCGAAAGCTTGCGTGAAGGGCGGCTTCGTTTAGGAAATTCCCGAACCAAGGACTGGAGCGGGTATGATTCGTCTCATTGGCTATTTCTTCGGCATCGGCACGACGCTGGCCCTTTTGGTCGCGGCGGGCGTGGCGATCTATATCGGCCATTTGTCGAAGGACCTGCCCGATTATGAGGTGCTGGCCAAATACGAGCCGCCGGTGACGACCCGCATCCACGCGTCGGATGGCGCGCTGATGGCCGAATATGCGCGTGAGCGGCGGCTTTATCTGCCGATTCAGGCGATCCCGGATCGTGTCAAGGCGGCCTTCCTGTCGGCCGAGGACAAGAATTTTTACAATCACCCCGGCATCGACGTGACCGGCCTTGGCCGCGCCATTGTCGTCAACCTGCAGAATGTTGGCTCGGGAAAGCGCCAGGTCGGCGCCTCGACGATTACCCAGCAGGTGGCAAAAAACTTCCTGTTGTCTTCGGATCAGACCTACGAGCGTAAGATCAAGGAGATGATCCTCGCCTTCCGCATCGAGCAGGCCTATTCGAAGGATCGCATTCTCGAGCTCTATCTCAACGAGATTTTCTTCGGCTTCGGCGCCTATGGCGTCGCCGGTGCTGCACTCACCTATTTCGACAAATCGGTGAACGAGCTCACCGTTGCCGAAGCCGCCTATCTCGCCTCCCTGCCAAAGGGGCCGAACAACTACCATCCCTTCAAGCATGCCGATCGCGCCTTGGAGCGCCGCAACTGGGTCATCGACCAGATGGTCGAGAACGGCTACGTCACGCATGAAGAAGGCGAGAAGGCCAAGGCCGAGCCGCTCGGCGTCACGCCGCGCCGCACCGGCAACTATCTCTTCGCCGGGGAGTATTTCACCGAGGAAGTGCGTCGCCAGATCATCGCGCGCTATGGCGAGAATGCGCTCTACGAAGGCGGCCTTTCCGTCCGCACGACGCTCGATCCGAAGATGCAGCTGATTGCCCGCAAGGCCATGCAGAACGGTCTCATGAAGTTCGACACGTTGCGCGGCTACCGCGGGCCGGTCACGAGCATCGACATTTCCGGCGACTGGGGCGTGCCGCTCGGCAACGTCAAGCGATTGGAGGACGTGCCGGAATGGTCGCTCGCCGTCGTGCTCGACAGCTCTGCCACCGGCCTGTCCATCGGCCTGCAGCCGACGCGCCAGATCTCCGGTGAAATCGTCAAGGACCGCGTCGAAGGCACCGTCAGCAAGGAAGACATGAGCTTCGCCATGCGCCACGTCGTCGACGGCAGGACCGTCAAGGCGAAGTCGCCGGCCGACGTGCTGAAGCCGGGCGACGTGATTTTCGTGCAGAAGAACGAGGGCTCGGACAACAGCTACAGCTTGCGCCAGGTTCCCGAAGTGGAAGGCGGCCTGATCGCCATGGATCCGCATACCGGACGTGTCCTGGCCATGGTCGGCGGTTTCTCCTACGCGCAGTCGGAGTTCAACCGGGCGACGCAGGCCATGCGCCAGCCCGGATCGTCGTTCAAGCCGATCGTCTATTCGGCCGCCCTCGACAATGGCTATACGCCCGCCTCCGTGATCATGGACGGGCCGATCACCATCCAGAGCGGCAACACGACCTGGACGCCCAAGAATTACGACGGAACGGTTGCCGGCCCGGCGACCTTGCGCTCCGGTATCGAGAAATCGCGCAATCTGATGACGGTGCGGCTTGCCAACGACATGGGCATGAAGCTGGTCGTGGAGTATGCCGAGCGTTTCGGCGTCTACGACCATCTGGCGCCGTATCTGCCGATGGCGCTGGGATCAGGCGAGACGACGGTGATGCGCATGGTGTCGGCCTATTCGATCATGGCCAATGGCGGCAAGTCGATCAAGCCGTCGCTGATCGACCGCATCCAGGACCGCTACGGCAAGACCGTCTTTAGGCAGGACGAACGCGGATGCTCGAACTGCAACGCCGCCGAGTGGCAGAACCAGCCAGAGCCGGAGCTGGTCGACAATTCCGAGCAGGTGCTCGATCCGATGACCGCCTACCAGATCACATCGATGATGGAGGGCGTCGTGCAACGCGGCACCGGCGCCACCATCAACGAGCTCGGCCGTCACATCGCCGGCAAGACCGGAACGACCAACGACGAAAAGGATGCCTGGTTCATCGGCTATACGCCGAACCTCGTTGTCGGCCTTTATATGGGCTACGATCAGCCGAAAGGCCTTGGCAAGGGCGCGACCGGCGGCGGCCTCGCCGCGCCGATCTTCAAGGATTTCATGCGCGTGGCGCTGGACGGCACGCCCAATGTCGACTTCAAGGTTCCGGAAGGCATGAAGCTGATTGCGATCAATCGCAAGACCGGCATGCGAGCCAACGCGGGCGACGCCGGAACCATCATCGAAGCCTTCAAGCCGGGTACCGGTCCCGCCGACAGTTATTGGGTGATCGGCATGGGTGCGGACGGCTCCAACGCCACCGGCGGGGCGCTGTCGCCGCAGGCCAACCAGGCCATCCAGTCGGGCGGCGGCGGGCTCTACTGATAATCGCTGCATCGGGTCGGACCGGCTTGACGATGATGGTCGAGCCGGTCCATTCCGCTTTACAGGGGCCGGTACATTACAGGGCCGGCGCTTTACAGGAGACTGTGCCGTCCCTATGTATCGCGCCACCAAACCGCCATCCAGCAACAGGACAGAACAGCCAGCCATGCGCGCGGAAACGCAAAACATTGTCGACGAGATCAGGCAGGCAATCACCCTGCTGAGGAGGCATCTTTGACTGGGACCAAGCCATAAAGCGGCTTGAATACCTGAACGTCCGTGCCGAGGATTCGAGCCTCTGGAACGAGCCGCTGGAAGCGCAAAAGCTGATGCGCGAGCGTCAGGGCCTCGAGGAAGGCATTGCCGCGGTCAAAGGCCTCACCCAGGCCCTGGAAGACAATATCGGCCTCATCGAGCTTGGCGAGGAAGAGGGCGACGAGGGCGTCATCGCGGAGGCCGAAGCGGCGATCCGCTCGATGCGCGGCGAGGCCAAGGCGCGCCAGATCGAGACGCTGCTGTCGGGCGAGGCTGACGCCAACGATAGCTATCTGGAGGTCCATGCCGGCGCCGGCGGCACCGAAAGCCAGGACTGGGCCTCGATGCTTCTGCGCATGTATACGCGCTGGGCCGAGCGCCGGCGCTTCAAGGTCGAGGTGCTTGAAGTGCATGACGGCGAAGAAGCCGGCATCAAGTCCGCCACGCTGCTGATCAAGGGCCACAACGCCTATGGCTGGCTGAAGACGGAATCGGGCGTGCATCGTCTCGTGCGGATTTCGCCCTATGACAGCAATGCGCGCCGCCACACCTCCTTCGCCAGCGTCTGGGTCTATCCCGTCATCGACGATACGATCGACATCGACGTTTCCGAATCCGACGTCCGTATCGACACGTATCGGTCGTCGGGATCGGGCGGCCAGCACGTCAACACCACCGATTCGGCGGTGCGCATAACCCATCTCGCCACCGGTATCGCGGTTGCCTGCCAGGCCGAGCGCTCCCAGCACAAGAACAAGGCCAAGGCCTGGGAAATGCTGCGCTCGCGGCTTTACGAGGAAGAGCTGAAGAGGCGCGAAGCGGTGGCGAACGCCACCGAAGCGTCGAAGAGCGATATTGGCTGGGGCCACCAGATACGGTCCTACGTGCTGCAGCCCTATCAGCTGGTGAAAGATCTGCGCACCGGCGTCGAGAGCACCAGCCCGTCGAGCGTGCTCGACGGCGACCTCGACGATTTCATGGAAGCCTCGCTGTCGCAGCGGATCGAAGGTGGCGCCGGCGAAACGGTGGCCGATATCGACTGAGGCGCCGGGCACCAATCCGGCAGGAACGTGGGTTCATCACGCGAGCGTTACGGCCACCGCGCGAGAGTGACGAGCTCTCAATTCGCACTTACCTGTCGTTCTACAACTTTGTTTTTCATCGGATTCTTCAAGATCGATTTCCGCTTTTGACGCGGATGTCGCCGGCCGCCGGTGCCAAGCCTGGAACCAGCGCGAGCCAAATCCCGTTATTGGCGATCCCGTTGCCGGGCTTGACCAGGTTTCGTCAATCAGGGCGGCAGGTTGGTTCCGACTGCAGAGGTCGGCGTTCGGTTGCGACAGCAATTGCTTGCGCCAGCCAAGGAATCAGCCCAGCATTCATGCGCTGGGGAGGAAAAAGCATTTATGGCCGGACGCGGCGTATCTGCGACCTGACGATCCGGCCACTGGGAAGACACGTTCCGGGAACGGGCAAGCGAGATGCTTGACAACCGTTGATAGGAACTGCGCTCATGCCTGCTCTCACAACCAGACCGGCCTCAGTCGCCCGCACGGCGCGCCGACTCCTGAATTCACTTGTCGCGGCAGTGGTTTTGATTGCTGCCGCCATTCCATTTGCGGCGCCTGCTCTGGCGCATGATGCCAAACCGACCGCGGCCATGCCGCAAGGCTGGAGCTATCCGTTCTCCTGCTGCTCGGGCTATGATTGCCGCGAGGTCTCTCAGACATCGATCAGCGAACGTCCGGAGGGCTATGTCATCAAAGGAACCGGGGAGGTCGTGGCCTATAGCGACAAGCGGATCAAGAATTCGCCCGACGGCGAATATCATTGGTGCTCCGTTGCCGGTGCCAATGACGGAAAGACCATCTGCCTGTTCGTGCCGCCATCGTCCTATTAGCGCATGACGCCCAAAGCTTGCCGACGGGTGACCCGAGGGTGTGCGGCGGCTTTGGATCGATGAGCCTTCGATCGGCACTCCAGCACTGTTAACCTGTGCATCGCAGGCTCACAGGCCTGCTGACCGGCAGTTGTCAGGAGCGTTTCTTTATGCTGCCTTTGCCGTACGGGCGGCGGCATTGTGAGGGACCAATTCATGACCATCAAGGCAAGCTGCCACTGCAAGGCGACGACATTCGAGGTTTCGCAAGCGCCGCAGACAGTGACGCGATGCACCTGTTCCTTCTGTTCGAAACGCGGTTCGTTGTGGGCCTATTACACCCCATCGCAATTCAGACTCACCAGCCCGCCGGAGAATGTTTCGTTCTACCTGTGGGGATCGAAAACCATAAAACACGGTTTTTGCGCCACCTGCGGCTGTGGCACCTTCACCGAGACGCCGGACTGGTCGACAGGCGAGCCGAATTTCGACAATCCGAAGATCAGCGTGAACTCGCGGCTGTTCGACGATTTCGATCTCGACACGGTCGAAGTGGTGGTCATCGACGGCAAGAATCTCTGGTAGCCGGTCGAATTGCGGTGGTCGCACGAGCCGCCGCAGGCGTGTGGAATTGGGCCGGGAAAAGCCGCGGCAACGGCTTTTGCTGGTCCGCTTTTCGCCGCATTTCATGTTACAAGTCGCTGGAAGGGCTGATGCGGTGCGCCGTTGCGCGGCCGTGGAATGGAGAGGGACCACCATATGAAAAAGATTGTGCTCGCCGTCGTGGCGACGGCTGTGCTCGTGAGCGCATGCACCACCGATCCCTACACCGGGGAACAGAAGGTTTCCAACACCGCTGCCGGCGCCGGTCTCGGTGCTTTGGCGGGTGCCGGGCTCGGCATGCTAGCCGGCGGTAACGACCGCCGCAACGCGCTGATCGGCGCGGGCATCGGCGCGCTTGCCGGCGGTGCCATCGGTGCCACCATGGACCAGAACGAGGCCGAACTGCGCCGACAGCTTCAGGGCACCGGCGTCAGCGTCACCCGCACCGGCGACCAGATCATCCTCAATATGCCGTCCGACATTACCTTCAACGTCGACCAGGACGCGGTGAAGGCCGGTTTCTATCCGGTGCTGAATTCAGTGGCCCTTGTGCTGAAAAAGTTCCGCCAGACCACGGTCGACGTGTTCGGCCACACCGACTCGACCGGCAGCGACGAGCACAATTTCGACCTGTCGCAGCGCCGTGCTTTGGCGGTCGCCAACTATCTGTCCGGACAGGGCGTCGATTCCCGCCGCTTCGCCGTCACCGGCTTCGGCAAGACGCGTCCGATCGCCTCCAACGCGACCGCTGCCGGCCGGGCTCAGAACCGCCGCGTCGAGATCCAGCTGTCGCCGCTTACCTGAGGCAAGCGCACAAACCGGCAGCGGCCTCGCAAGGGGCCGCTCTAATGGCTAGGCCGGCCCTATGGCCGCCGGCACCCTTCATTCGTGATGTCAGGACCGGGCCGGTTGATCGACAATCGCGGCAACGATCCGGCGCACGATCGGAAGCACAATCAGCAGACTGGGAAACGCAACAAGCCATGAAGCGCCCCATGCATAGCTCCAGGCCGCTATAAACCCGTTGGTCCAGCCTGCGCCGATTGCCGTCGAAACCGCCGAGACAATCGACGACATCAGAATCGAAAGAACCAACGGCATCACCACCGCGCCGTAGGAGGGCGGCAGCTTTTTCAACTTGAAGGCTTGGTCCGGTGATGCTTGCATCGAAGTCTCCTAATCAGAAAATATGCGTAGGCGTTATTGTGAGGACGATCAGGCGGCATATGCCGTCTGCAGCGCCAGTTCCCGAATGAAGCTTCGCAGCGAACGCGGCTCGCGGCCAAGCACGGCACGCAACGTCAGGCTGTTCCCGCCGAGGCCGTATTTGGCGTAGTGGCTGTGTACTTTGGCCAGCATCTGCAACTGCCTGTCGGTATAGGGAAGGCGGGCCTTCGCCGCCCAGTCCTGAAATGTCGGCTCGCCCGCCGAAACCGGCCGGCCAAGCGCTTCGCTCATCATGGCGACGACCTCTTCGCGGCTGTGCATACCGTCGGCGCACAGCTCGAGGGTCGCATAGGACAAACGCGCTTCGGTCAATGCGATTGCCGCCACTTCAGCCACATCGCGATAGTCGACGCGGGCGAGCTTCGCCGTCCTTGGAAACGGCTCGGCGAAAACGCCGTGCTCGACGACGGACGGCCAGGCCGCCGCGATATTTTGCATGAAATTGGCCGGGTGCAGAATGGTGTATTCCATGTTCGTCGAATAGAGGGCAGCTTCGACGGGTACCTTGCTTGCATGGTTTTCCAGCCTCGTATTGGTCGGCTGGATCACCGACGAAAAGACGAACTTTCGAACGCCCGCTCGCGCCGCTGCCTCAACCATGGCAACCCCCATGGCGGCTTCGTCGGCAGCAAAGGCCGGTCCGATGTGAAAGACACCGTCGACACCTTTCACGGCCTGCTCAAGGCTCTGATGGTTGCGCAGATCTCCGATCGCGATCTCGGATGCGCCGGCTTTCCGGGCTTTTTCGGCACTCGCGGCGTCACGAACAAGCGCCCGAATCCTGGCATTGCGGCGGACGAGTTCAGGCACCACCAAACCGGCAACGCGGCCTGCGGCGCCTACGACCAGGACGGTTGGACTGGGTGTTCGCATGACGATCTCCTTCCCTCGAGTCTGCCTTTCGGCCTGTGCAGGGAAGATAAAATCTAGCGGACTGCGTTACAATTCATCGATTTTGCGATAGTTTATCCCGATTTTCGGGAGAAATAGGCGATGAGCCGGATAGACGATTTCGAAGCCTTCATTGCCATTGTCGAGCATGGCAGCCTGACGGCTGCCGCACGCCGGCTGAACCGTTCGCTGCAGTCGGTCAGCCGGTCCCTGGCGACATTGGAGGAATCGATCGGGGTCGAGCTTCTGCACAGGACCACACGCCGCTCGACGCCGAGCGAAGCCGGAGCGGCCTTTTTCCAGCGCATCAAACCCGCCGTCGAGGAGATTAACGAAGCCAGGCTTCAGGCGGCCAACCGACGATCCGAGCCGTCCGGCATCCTGCGCATGAGCGCCCCGGTTCTGTTCGGCCCGGACTTCCTCGTGCCGGTTATCGCCGACTATATGCGGACATATCCCCGGGTCGAGGTTGACCTCCAGCTTTCCGATGAATTTGTCGATCTCGATGCCGAGGGTCTCGATCTGGCGGTAAGGATCGGCAATTTGCCGGATTCCAATTTACGTGCGAAGCGCCTGGGCGCACTGCGGCGCGTGGTGTTCGGCGCACCTGCCTACTTCCAGCAACACGGCCGACCGGCCCATCCGCTCGAATTGCGCGAGCATGAATGCATCGTACGAACCGTTGACGGCCGCCCAGGCGAATGGATGTTTCAGATAGAAGGCAAGCCCCGGCCGGTGAAGGTCGCGGGCACCTTCCGGTCAAATTTGATGATATCGATCTATGCAGCCGCGGTTCACGGATTGGGTTTGGGCTACTCGCCGCTTTGGCAGGTAAAACACCTGGTGGACGACGGCCGCCTGGAACTGGCTCTGACCGAATTCGAGCCAGTGCCGGTGCCGATACACGCCGTGTGGCCGGAAGGCAGATCATCCTCGGCCAAAGTCCGCGCTTTTCTGGACCTGTTGGCATCCCGCCTGGAACTCAAGAACCTTTAGGCGCAGACCAAACTCAACGCCGAGCTTACCTCATTGACATCAAGTTCGTGACTAGAACAGCCGTGGCGGCATCGAGTGCGGGTTGATGGACCTCCGAATGACCGATGTCCTTCAACTGATCGGTCGTCAAATCTGCCAGTGCCCTCCGTCTTGCGGCGGTCCGCCGCCATCCCGTGAAGGCAGCGATCATCATTGCTGCGCCTTTCAGGCTAGACCCAAGCAAGCGTTTGGACATGCTGCGGGCGGCGCGAGTTTCCGAGTGAGCCATTGTTTTGGTCTCCCATTTCGAGTTTGCGCATGGGAGCGTGCCACGCAGACGTTTTCGGCCTGTTCGGCTGAGCGTGAACAACTGGGAGAAGTCCGACGAGCCGCCGTTAAATCGGTGTTAAATCGATCCACCGAGATGCTATTCTGTCGCCGCGGTCAAAGTCTGGAGACGATTTGTGCGCATCCGGTTGCTTGGTGGCCTGGAGGTTACTTCCCCGGAGCACCGGCCTGTCCGGTTCGCCACACGCAAGACTTCGCTCCTTTTTGCTGCCCTGGTTCTCGCGGGCCGCCGCGGCCATGGTCGCGAGCAGCTTTCCGAAGCCTTTTGGCCGGGGCGAAGCAACGGGCAGGCCCGCAATAGTTTGCGGCAAGCGCTAGTCGACATCAGGCGCACGTTCCCCGCCAGCTCGGATGCAGCCGTCTACATCTATGGGGATCAGGAAACCGTTGCACTTATTGCCGGTCCGGATGAGGCGGACATCTCGATCTTCGACAGGAAATTGGAGCAGGGCCGAACCGCCGATCTCGCCTTCGCCGCCGATCTCTACCGCGGCGAGCTGCTTGCCGGGCAAGCCATCCCTGACGAACTGGACGAGTGGTTTGGACCGTATCTGAGCAAGTATCAGCGCAAGGCGCTGCAATTGGTCGACCGGCTGAGCCTGGCGCTGCCCGCACCCGGCTCAGCCGAAAAGACGGCCTGCGAAGGGCTCGCGGAGAGATTGCTCGCCTCGGATCCGACGGCGGAGGCAGCCCATCGGGCGCTGATCCGCATCCACGCTCATCGAGGCCACGAAAACGCCGCCTTGCGTCAGTTCGAGCTGTGTCGGGCAGCTTTAAGGAAACATCTGAACGCCGAGCCTGAAGAGCAGACAAGCTCGCTGGCGGCTTCCCTGCAGTCCCGTGAACGACCTGAACATCAGCGGCCGGAGCCAAGCTCTGGCGCCGCATCACTGGCGCCGGTTCTGGCAGTCCCGACGAGGCGCGACGACCAGCCATCGATTGCGGTGCTGCCGTTTCAGAACCTAAGCGGTGATATCGAGCAGGAATATTTTGCCGACGGCATGGTGGAAGACATTGTCACCGCCTTGGCTCACTTTCGGCACCTGTTCGTAGTCGCACGGAATTCGAGCTTCACCTACAGGGGACGGTCCATAGACATAAAGCAGGTCGGGCGTGAGCTGGGCGTGCGCTATGTGGTCGAGGGAAGTGTTCGCCGGGCGGGCGACCGCCTGCGCATCGCCGGGCAGCTCATCGACACCTCGACGGAGGCCTATCTCTGGGCCGACCGTTTTGACGGGACGCTCGCCGAAGTCTTCGATCTGCAGGACCAGGTCGCCTCGAGTATTGTCGGTGCAATCACACCGAAAATGGAGGAGGCTGAGATCGAGCGTGCCAAACGCAAGCCGACAGAAAGCCTCACGCTTATGATTACTACCTCCGCGGGCTGGCGGCCTTTGACCGGACGATCACTAGTAGATCGGCCATCGACGATGCCTTGCGCCTCTTCATGAAAGCGATCGACCGTGACCGGGAGTTTGCCGCAGCCTATGCGCGGGCGGCGCGGTGCTACGCCACCCGAAAAAGCAACGGCTGGATGGTCGACCGCGCGAAAGAGAATGCCGAGGCTACTCGACTGGCCAGGAGAGCGGTCGAACTCGGAAGGGACGATGCGATTGCGCTTTCCTTCGGTGGATACGTCCTCGGCTACGTAGGTGGCGACCTTGACGACAGTGCGGCTTGCATCGATCGCGCGCTCGTTCTCAACCCGAATCTAGCGGCCGCGTGGGGCCTAAGCAGCTGGGTCAAGGCTTGCTCTGGCGAGCCAGGCAAGGCCGTCGAGCACGCCGCGCTTGCCATGCGCCTAAGCCCATTGGATCCACGTCTGTTCGCTTGGCAATTCAACACCGGGCTCGCTCATTTTTGTGCCGGCCACTACGATGACGCCGCCGCTTGGGCGGGAAAGTCGCTACGGTACCAACCGAACTGCGTGAGCGCGATGCGTGTAGTGGCGGCGAGTCATGCCCTGGCGGGGCGCCTGTCGGAAGCGCAGCAGATTATGGCCCGGGTCTGCGAGGTCGATCCCTCGCTGCGGCTCTCGAATCTCGCCGAGGTGCTGCCGCCGTTTTATCGACCGGACGATCGCAGCAGATATATCGAAGGTCTTCGCAAGGCGGGCCTGCCGGACTGACTGGCGGCAACGCTTCGCGCGGCCATGGGACGCGCAAGCTGGATATCAGACCTTGGCGACGATCCGCATGAAGGCCGGCATGTCGTCGCCGAAGCCGACGGTCGCGTCGTTGTCTTCCTGGCGCTGGCGGGCAGGGCGCTCGCGCTGCGGCCTGGTGTCGCCACGTTCCGGCGCGCGCCGTTCGTTGCGATCGGGCGAAGCCTTCCGTTCAGGTGAAGCCTGGCGCTCGCTGTTTTCCGAGCGGATCGCCTCCTTGCGGGTACGCCGCTCGCCGATGTCGGCGACTGCGGCTTCGGCCACGACCGGCTGTTCCTCGCTAACCGCTCCCGGCTCTGCTTCTTCGCTGCGCTTGGCGTGGCGTTCACGCGGCTTGCGCTCGCCCCTGTCCTTGGCGTCGTCCTTGCGCCCGGCGCGGCGTGGCGCACCACGGCCACGGCGCGGGGCCTCGTCCTCGCCGCCCTCGCTGGCGACGACTGTCGACAGGTCGCCGTCATGCCACTCGATCTTGGTGCCGATCAGCCGTTCGATGGCGTCGATGTATTTGGTGTCCGATTTGGTCGCGATGGTGAAGGATTTGCCCGAGCGTCCGGCGCGGCCGGTGCGGCCGATGCGGTGGACATAATCCTCGGCGTGGATCGGCACGTCGTAGTTGAAGACATGGCTGACGTCGGGAATGTCGAGGCCGCGCGCCGCGACGTCCGAAGCGACGAGGTAGCGCAGCTTGCCGTCACGGAAATTGGCCAGCATCTGCATGCGCGCGCGCTGGTCCATGTCGCCGTGCAGAGCGCCGGCGTCGAAATCATATTTCAGTAGTGAGCGGAACAGCTCCGACACTTCGATCTTGCGGTTGCAGAAGATAATGGCGTTCTTCAGCTCGGCATCCTCGGCCTTCATCAGATTGCGCAGCGTCTCGCGCTTGTCCCAGGGTTTTGGCCCGGATTTCACCAGCCGCTGGGTGATGTTGGTGGCGGCCGATGCTGCCTTCGACACTTCGACGCGCACCGGCGCGTGCAGGAATTTCTCGGTGAGCTTGGTGATTTCCGGTGGCATCGTCGCCGAGAAGAACAGCGTTTGCCTGGTGAACGGGATCATTTCGCAGATGCGCTCGATATCGGGGATAAAGCCCATGTCGAGCATGCGGTCGGCCTCGTCGATGACGAGGATCTCGACGCCGTTGAGCAGGAGCTTGCCGCGTTCGCGATGGTCGAGCAGGCGGCCTGGCGTCGCGATCAGCACGTCGGCGCCGCGCTCGAGCTTCTTGTCCTGCTCGTCGAAGGACACGCCGCCGATCAGCAGCGCGATGTTGAGCTTGTGGTTCTTGCCGTATTTGACGAAGTTTTCCTCGACCTGCGCGGCGAGCTCGCGCGTCGGCTCGAGGATCAGCGTGCGCGGCATGCGGGCGCGGGCGCGGCCCTTTTCCAGCCGGGTGAGCATCGGCAGGACAAAGGACGCCGTCTTGCCGGTGCCGGTCTGGGCAATGCCTAGCACGTCCTTGCCGAGCAAGGCGTGCGGGATAGCACCAGCCTGGATCGGCGTCGGCTCGGTGTAGCCGGCATCGGTAACTGCGGAAAGGACCTTCGGCGACAGGCCGAGGTCTGCGAAGGTCAACGCTTCTTGAGCGATCTGGGTGTCTGAGGACAAGTTTGGCGGTCTTTGGCTGGTTCGGGGGCGCAACGTAAGCAGTCGCGGCAAGCGCCGCGCGCCTGCAAGATTGGTATTGCAGGTAGGCGCAAGCCCACGATTTGTCAACACAAACGGGCGGCATTGGCACGATTGTGAAGTCGTAACCTTAATCGCGATGGTTACCGCATCGCCGATGCCGACTTTCCAGGAAGGCAACAGTTTTTTCCGCACCAGCGCAAGTGTTGCGGATCAGCAACGCCTTGCTGCATTCATCCCGATTGCACGGCAAAATTGCATTTAGGATTTGAGTTGGAGCAGAAACCTTGACACGAATGATTCATCCATTTTTCTTAGTCGAGGGGCCACATCATGAAAAAAATTCTTCTCTCTGCCGCATTTGTGGCACTTGCCTTGATGCCGGCGATGGCGGCCGACGTCGTGGAGTTGCCGGTTGCGTCAACATACAACTGGACGGGCTTTTATTTAGGCGCGCATGTCGGCGGCGGCAAAAGCAAGGTGGACTGGGAATATAGCCTTAACGGGGCGACGGCTGATCACGATGGCAGCGGTGCTCTAGGCGGCGTTCAGGCCGGCTACAATTTCCAGAGCGGAAATATAGTCTATGGTATCGAGGCGGATATCGCGGCCGCCAAGATCGATGGGGACACATCTTGCCCAAACCCAGCCTACACTTGCGAGTCCGATGTAAAGATGCTCGGTTCGTTGCGGGGTCGAATTGGCTACACGATGGACAGGCTGCTGATTTACGGTACCGGTGGTCTCGGCTATGGAACCATAGAGATTGGCACCAGTGGTCCCGTCGGGACGAACGATACCACGAAGACCAAAGCAGGCTGGACGCTGGGTGCGGGCCTGGAATATGCCTTTAATGATCACTGGTCGCTCAAGGGCGAATACAAGTATTTCGATCTAGGCAAGGGCGATTATACGGTCGACGGCGGCGAGAATGTCGAGGCAAAGGTCCGGATACACACCGGAGTTGTCGGCCTGAACTACAAGTTCTAATCGTAAGGATCGGTTGCGGCGAGACTTTGTGTTGCACTGGACCCGGCCTCGTGCCGGGTTTTACTTTTGTCGTTTAATACCTGAACTGTTCGGCGAGAATGCGCTCGTTCCACGAATGGTTGGGATCGAACAGCAGCGTCGCCGTTGCCGTCGGCGATTCCCTTACCGTGACCGTCGTCACCGCCTTGACCTCGGTGTGGTCGGCGGCGGCGTTCACCGGCCGCTTTTCCGGCTCCAGAATGTCGAAACGCACACTCGCCTTGTTGGAGAGCAGCGCGCCGCGCCAGCGGCGCGGACGAAACGGGCTGACCGGAGTCAGCGCCAGCAGCGGAGCGTCGAGCGGCAGGATCGGCCCGTGCGCGGACAGATTGTATGCGGTCGAGCCGGCCGGCGTCGCAATCATCACGCCGTCGCAGTGCAATTCCTCCAGCCGCTCTTGCCCATCCACGGTGATGCGGATCTTGGCGGTCTGGTAGGACTGGCGCCAAAGCGCGACCTCGTTGATCGCCAGCGCCGAAATCGTCTCGCCCTCCGCCGTAACTGCCTGCATCTCCAGCGGGCGGATCGTTTCGGCAATGGCCGCCGCGATGCGCCCGGTCAAGCCGCTGGCGCGGTATTCGTTCATCAGGAAACCGATGGTGCCACGGTTCATGCCGTAGACCTTCTTTCCCGTGCTCATCGTCTCACGCAGGGTCTGCAGCAGAAAGCCGTCGCCGCCGAGCGCCACGACGATCCCGGCTTCTTCGACGGATGCCTGGCCGTAACGCGCAGAAAGGCTTTCCAGCGCCGCATTGGCGTCGGCTGTACCGGATGAGACGAAGGCGAAACGGTTGGCGGTTTTGCTCATGGCTCTCAACGACAACCGATTGGCGACGACCGTTTGGCGACCGATTGGCGGCGACCGGTTGCTGGGCCGCGCCAGCGCCGGGTTAGCATGGGTGGGCATTTCTGCAAAGGGCGGGAGGTGTCTTGATATGGCGGCCGAACATGGCGCACTCGCGCATCGTGTCGGAGGACAAAATGATGTGATGGTTAAGGCCCGCCTTAAGCCCTCGTAAAGCCGGATCGATCATGTTAGCCGGCAGCGGACGGGCGGCGTGGGGGCTAACCAGTCGAGGCCGATCTATTGCCGCTGGCACGCTTGATTATCGTCTTCCTGATGCTGGCAAGTTTTGCCCTGGCTTTCGCGGAACTGGTGCGCCAGTCGGAAGAGAAGAGTTTTAGACCGCAGCCCACCGCCTCACGCTGCGGCGACGCGGCGGGGACACCCTGTCCGCAAAGGGCGCTTTGACGTTACTACGCTGGTCCTTAACGGGCGAGCAGATGACAGCCGGCCTGGCGCTTTTGCGCGAGATACTCGTCGACAAGCTGGCGATAGCGGACTCTCCCGAAGCTCGGGAAATGGCCGCCATGCACGACCGAGACATCGAAATCGCGCAGGCGCAGCAGCGTTTCGACATAGTCGTCGATATCGGAGTGATAGACGTCGTCGATCAGCGGGCCGTCATAGATGATGTCGCCGGAAAACAGGATGCCCGTCCTGTTTTCGTAGAGCGCAACGCCGCCGGGTGAATGACCGGGCGTGTGGATCACCTCGAAGGCACGGTCGCCGAGATCGAGGATATCGCCTTGCTCGAGCAACCGGTCGGCCGGTGCGGGCAGGATCCGGTAGCGCTTCGTGTCCCAGCCTTGCGGCATGCCGTCGAACATCTCGTCGGTGGCATAGCGGTCGGCAACCGTCCATTCGTTGCGCGGGTCGGCGAGGATCCCGGCCTCGGCCGGGTGCACGCAGCGGTCGGGAAATTCGTGATGGCAGCCGATATGGTCGAAATGCGTGTGGCTGGCCACGCAGGTGAGCTTGCGCTCCGTCAGCAGCGGCACGTGGCGCCGCAAGCTGAAATGGCCGAGGCCGGTGTCGAACAGAAGATCGCTGTCGCGGCCGCGCACATGCCAGATGTTGCAGCGGAAGAACGGCTTGATCCACGGCTCGTGGATCAGCGTCACGTCATCTCCCATGCGGATCGTTTCGTACCAGTGGCCGGCGTCGATGGTTGGAAGCGTGCTCATGTTCAGTCCGCAAGCAGGATGATGTCGCCAGCATCGCACGATACCGCGACCACGTCGCCCGGCTGGACGGCCGATGCCGAGGGAACCTTGGCGATGAAATGCAGCGCCGGGTCGGTCGCGGAGGTCCCCAGAACACGCTTGAAGCTGCCCTGAAAGACGACATCGCTCACCTTGACCGTGCCAAGCGCCACGCCGCCACTGGTTGCGCCGAGGATAAGATGCTCCGGCCGGACGGCCAGCGCAACGGTCGAGCCGGCCGGCAATGTGCCAGGCACGGAGAGCGACCCAAGCTTCGTGGTGACGGTGAGCTTGCCGCTCTTCGCCTCCGTCACCGTTCCCGATATCAGCGTGCTTTCGCCCATGAAGGTCGCGGAAAAGCGCGTCGCCGGCCGTGCATAGACACGCTCGGGCGGTCCTTCGTCCTCGATGCGCCCGTCATTCATCACCACGCAATGATCGGCCAGCGCCATCGCCTCTTCCTGGTCGTGGGTGACGTGGATGAAGGCGGTGCCGACGCGTTTCTGGATCGCCTTCAACTCGTCCTGCATCTGCCGGCGCAATTTCAGGTCGAGCGCGCCGAGCGGCTCGTCGAGCAACAGCACCGCCGGCTCGACCACCAGGGCGCGCGCCAGCGCCACGCGCTGCCGCTGGCCGCCGGAAAGCTGATGCGGCTTCTTGTCGAAGGCGGTGGCGAGGCCAACCAGCGCCAGCGCCTCGCGTGCCCTTGCTGCCCGGGTTGCGCCATCGACACCCTGCATGCGCAGACCGAAGCCGACGTTGCTGCCGACGCTCATGTGCGGGAACAGCGCATAATCCTGGAACACGGTCGTCGTCGGCCGCTTCGCCGGTGGCACTGCGGTGCAGTCCTCGCCGCGGATCAGCACCTTGCCTTCGCTCGGTGTGACGAAGCCGCCGAGGATGGACAGAAGCGTCGTCTTGCCGGAGCCGGATGGCCCGAGCAGGATCGTGTAGCTGCCCGGCTCGATCGTCAGCGAGACGTTCTTCAGCACGGTGAGCTGGCCGAAGCGATGCGAGACCGAGCTTATATCGACCAGTGGCGCACTCATGCCGGCTTCCTCCGCAACAGCATCAGCTCGAACAATACCACCAGTACGATGGAGACGGCGAAGACCAGCGAGCCGACGGCGTTGGTCTTGGGATTGAGGCCGGAGCGCAGCAGGTTCCAGATCTCGACCGGCAGCGTCGTGTCGAAGCGCGTCAGCAGGAACGCGATGACGAATTCGTCCCAGGAGAAGGTCATCGACAGGAAGAAGCCGGCGAAGATCGCCGGCGCCATAACGGGTACGGTAATCAAAAGCAGCACCTTCCATTCGGCGGCGCCGAGATCGCGCGCGGCGCGCTCGATATTGATCTGGTGGTCGCCCATCTGGCTGTAGATGATGGCAAAGCAGAGCGGCAGGTTGATCACGACATGGCCGATGCCGGCGGCAAGTAGCGATTTCGGTATGCCGGTCCAGTTGAACAGCACCAGCAGCCCCATGCCGATGATGAGATAGCTGACGGTCAAGGGCAAGGTGATCAGCCCGCGCATCAGGCCCGAGCCCGGCAAGGCGAAGCGCGCAAAACCCCAGGCGGAGAGAAAGCCGAGCGTGACGGCGACAGCCGAGGAGACGACCGCCACCAGCAGCGAATTGACCAGCGCCGAAGTCAGCCGCGTGTCGGCGAGCACGGCCTCGTACCAGCGCAGCGACGGCCCGGTGAAGGGCGGGATCGGAAACGAGGTTGCCTGCAGCGAAAACAGCACCAGAACGACGACCGGCAGAAATATGAAGCCGTAGATTGCGATGGCGTAAAGGCCGGAGACGAGGCGGATGAAAGCGCGCATGGTCAGGCCCGCTCGATCTTCAGCCAGCGGGCGCAGGCGAGGTAGGCGATGGTGACCACCGCCATCAGGATGATCGACAGCGCCGAGGCGAGCGGAAAGTCGCCGCGCCGGCCGATCTGCATCATGACGAGCTGCGGCATCAAAAGCTCGTTGTTGCCGCCGAGGATCTGCGGCGTGATGTAGTCGCCGATGCACAGCACAAAGGTGAGGAAGGCACCGACCATGATGCCAGGCAAGGTCAGCGGCAGAACGACATGCAGGAAAGTCCGCAGCGGCCCGGCGCCGAGGTCGGCGGCGGCCTTGCGGTAGCTGGGGCTGAGCTGCTTCAGATTGGCGAAGATCGTCAGCGTCAACAGCATGACGAAGAAATGCACGAAGCCGGTGATGGTGGCCAAACGCGTATTGGCGAGTTGCAGCGGTTCGCCGAACAGGCCGGAGCCGGTCAACGCGCGGTTGACGACGCCGTTCTGTGCCAGCACCAGCAGCCACGAATAGGAGCGCACGACATAGGAGGTCCAGAAGGGCAGCACCGCCAGCATCAGCGCCAGCCGCTGCCAGCGCTCCGGCACCTGTTCGGCCAGAATCCAGGCAAAGGGATAGGCAAGCAGCACCGAGATAATGGTGACGATCGCTGTGACCTGTAGCGAGTTCACCATCGCCTGCCAGTAGGACTGATTGGCAAAGAATTGGCTGTAGTTGGACAGCGTGAAGCCGCCGCCTTCGTGCGCCGTCAGGCTAGATACCGCCATGGCGACGAAGGGCAGCACGAAGAACAGCAACGTCCAGCCGAGCGCCGGCGTGACCAGCGCCCAGGGCAGGGCGCGCCCGCTGTTGGCGGCGTTCACGACCGGCAGCCGGTCATTGCGCCTGCAGCATTTCGGTCCAGACGTCCTGCATCTTCTTGTCGAGATCGGCATTCGGCGCCGGATAGGCCTGGGCGCGGGCGAGGAATTCCGGCTGCTCGTCGAAGCGCAGGATCTTCTTCTGCTCGTCGCTCAGGGCCGCCTTGCTGTTGGCCGGCATGCCCCAATAGCAGGACGAGGTGGCGAGCCGCGCCTGCCCTTCGGGGCTCATAATGTACTGGATGAATTTAAGCGCCAGATCCTTGTTCTTGGAATCCTTGAACATTGCCAGCGACTGCGACCACAGCACCGCGCCTTCTTTCGGAATAGAGAAGTCGAGGGCAGGGTTTTCCTTGGCCAGCCCAGCCGTCACCCATTCGCCGCCGCCGACCAGTATGTCGACCTCGCCTGTCGCCAGCGCCGTCTGGCTGGCGGTCACTTCGCCGACCAGCTTGGCGTTGGCCTTCATTTTGAGCAGCTCTTCCTTGATGGCGGGAAGGTCAGATTCGGTCAGTTCCGCAGTCTTCTTACCGATCGCCAGTGCGGCCATGCCGATGACCGGCAGGTAATAATGGTAGATGGCGATCTTGCCCTTGTATTTGTCGCCGGTCAGCGCGGCAAGCGACTGCATGTCGGCCGGGTCGACCTTGGTCTTGTTGTAGCCGATCGTGTTGTAGCCGAACTTTTCGGTGATGCCGTAACGCTTGCCGTCGACGACGGTGGAGCTATCCATCTTCACCTGCGGAAACAGATCGGCCAACGGCAGCTTATCTTCCGGTAGCGGTTCGAACAGGCCTTTTTCGACGCCCCGCGGTATGTCGATGCTGTCGATCACCATCACGTCCCAGTCGCCCGGCTGCGACTGTTCGACGATGGCCAGGCCGGCGCCGGTGCCTTCGAACTCCTTGACATTGACCTTGACGCCGTTCGCCTCCTCGAACGGCTGCAACAGCGCCGGATCGGCGTGATCGCACCAGATCAGCGCGTTGAGGTCCTGCGCCTGAGCGAGGCTGCCAGCCGCCAGCAGCAGTGCTGCGGCGGCGCACGCGCCTTGGAGATAGCTCTTCAGAAAAGAAAGCGGATTCCTGACGGTTGGATTGGGGGTCTTTGGATTGACGGACATCGAGTGTTCTCCCTTGCCTTTTTGGCTTGTAGCAAAAAATTGAACCAATTCTAAAATTGAGTCAATTCTGTTTTTGTGGCAAACAGCCGCTATGAGCGGATTGCGGGCAAGGCAGAAGGCGGATCGGCACCGCCGCATCATCGAGGCGGCGGCGGCGCTTTTCCGCGATGCCGGCTATGAAGGCGCTAAGATCGAAACTATCGCCGCGCAGGCCGAAGTCTCGGTCGGCACGATCTACAACTACTACCAGAACAAGGGCGACATCCTCGGCGCGATCGTTTCGATGGAGGTCAACGAGGTGCTGAATGCCGGGCGCGGCGTCGTCGCCAACCCGCCAGCCAATGTCGGCGACGCTCTCGATACGCTGCTCGGCATCTATATCGAACATTCGCTGCATTATCTCAGCAAGGAGATGTGGCGGCAGGCGATGGCGATCTCGACGCAACTGCCGGACAGCCCGTTCGGCCAGGCCTACACGGCGCTCGACCGGGCACTGACCGAGCAGATTCGCGCGCTGATCGCCAGGCTACAGGCGCTCGGCCTGGTGCGCCGCGACATCGATGGTCCCGCACTCGGCGAACTCATCTTCAACAACATGAACATGATGTTCATCGAGTTCGTGAAGCGCGAGGAGGCGAGGATTGCAGAATTGCGCACGGCGATACGCAGGCAGAACCGGATATTGGTGGCGGCGATTGGGGTGTAAGACGATCAAGGGCGAGTAGGACCAGCAACACAAATCGCCGCAGCCGGAGTATCGCCTAACGGTTGATCAGCCATAGAATGGCCGAGAGCACGATGCTGACCAGTATCGCCGTGGTGATAGGGACATAAAGCCTGAAGTTCTCACGCTCGATCACGATATCGCCGGGCAGCCTGCCAAGGCCGGAGCGGGCCAACCAAGGCCACAGCAGGCCTATGGCGACTATGCTGAGACCAACGACGATCAGAGTTCGCGACATGGCATCCTGCCGGAAAGTGTCGTGCCAGAAATATAGTGTTGACGGATCTTGCAAGCAGCGCTCCACTCGATATTGCCTCTTGAGTTGAGATTGAAATCTGCTACAACCTTAACGGGCATCAAGGGAGGGATTGGATGCGGATTTCCATCTGGCATTGGGCTATACTGCTGCTGCTGATCGGCGTGCCCGTTTTCTTTGCCGTTCGGTCAGCCGCAAAGCCATTACAGGATCCTTCGGCTCTCGTCGGTTTTGGAGGCTGGCTTATGCTGCTGGCGATTGGACAGTGCTTGGCACCTTTCCGCACGCTGGCTGAGCTGTTCTCTTCGAGCGGGGGCTATCGACAGCTAATGACGCTCCCCAACGGCGCCTTGGCGGTCTACGGCGAGGTCGCCCTGTTGCTGGCGTTTCTGGTGCTCCAGCTGGTTGTGTTCGTTGCAATGCTCCGGCGGAGTTCCCGTTTCAAGCAGCTGTTCCTGTATCAATGGTTTGCAATACCAATCGTATTTATTCTGGACACGACATGGATCTCAGCGGTTATGAGCGCTCCTGTGAGCTTGGTGCTTGCAGGGGATGCGCTGGTAATGCCCGCAGTTTCTTTTGTCCTGACCGGGATCTGGGTCGCCTACGTCTACAAGTCGGTCAGGGTGAGAAACACGTTCGACCGGGCCGCGATATCCGGTCGGGTCGCGAGTGCTTCCTGAGCTTGCCGCGAGCCCTATGTATGGCAGCCGACAAAAAATGCCGGGCGCGCTGCATCGACCCGGATCACCCGGCCTGTAGGCCTGCTCGAGCGAGGATTTCAGGCGCCGGCGTGACATGCCCGTGCGGCTTGCAGTAGCCGGGGTCGATCGCGCGATAGCCAAGCAGATGGCCGAGTGGCGCCAGGATCCCCAGCGCCACTCGCTGAATAGCAGGTGGCGGGTGCGTGAAGACGATCACGTCGGCAAATTCCCTGGCGATGACCGCTGCCTGAAGCGGCGAAGGCCTGCCTTTTCTGTCCACCTTGCCGGCATTGGCCAGGCCGAAGAGCATGCCGATCAGCAGCTCGAAACGGTTCGGGTCGACATTGTCTGCACCTGGCGCCCGGTCGACTTCGACCAGCACATGCGCTTCTTCGGTTTTGCTGCTGTTCCACCAATCATGTGCGACGCCTGCTTCGACCGTGGCGGATTGGCCGGGCCCCAGGGACAAAGTCTTCCCGGCCATGCGAGCGTCGAGCCGGCCGCCGAGGACGGCAAACCGCTCCGTCAGGTTCGGGTGGTAGTGCTCGCCCACCACTGCGGCTCCCGGTCGGGCGGTCAGATGAGCGATGCCAGGTCCCTGGCCGCGGTCTTCGGTGCCACGCAGGATGACCGCATATTCGCCGGTCACCTTGTTCTCGTAGACATCTCCACAGCGTGACATGGATCAGCTCCGGGTTTCAGAGCACCGCTGCCGGCAAGCTTACGGTTAACGGGTTGGCGGTTCAACGACCGCTCGAACGAGCGATTGCGGAAACACTAGTTGCCGGCTCTTCGTCAACGCGGGCGATCAGCGCTCTATCGGACATGCTTAGGCGGGCGCGCTCGCGGAAACGGCACGACCGTCAGTGGCGCCTTGCTGAATTCCGCGATGGCTATTTCTTCAATCAGCGCGTCGAGGGCCTGGTTGACGCGTTGGCTCGTTTCATCCGCGCCGCAGAGGCGGTTTTGTGCGCACTCCAAAAGCTCGCGCGCCGCGGCGAAATCACTACGCATGACAACACCTTTGGTTTTTGGCCCGCCGCACGGGCATTGTCGGCGCGCTTAATTGAGCGAGTGCTAATATACACTGGAGCAATTTAATCGAATGCTGTTAAGTGGCCGTCGGGAGGCGGGACGAACCTATGGCCCAGCAAAAAGCAAGACAGGAATGAGCTCGGCGTCTCCTGGTAGGAGATGCTTGAGCCTGTTCTGGTTCAGGCTAAGCCGGCAATTTCACGGGAACTTTCTGGCGATCCCGACGCTCCCGGTACGTACCGTCCTAATCTTTCGTATAGTCAGGCCCAAAACGAGTCGGTAGATTGTCGGCGAGTTTCAACCAAGGGAGCTTCTCCTCAAAAGCGACATGCAGCGTAGGTGCAAATTTTTCTGGCTCCTCCATCGCCGCCGCAAAAAAATGCATGACATCAGACATGTTCTTTGAGCGGAAGGACAGCGGCGTACCACAGTGATCGCAAAATGTTCTTTCCACACCGGGAGAAGAGTTGAATACCTTCGGTAGCTTGCCCAGCCATCGCCATTGGCCGTTCAAGACGCCAATATAGGTGGTCATCGGCGCAGAACATTGCCGCCGACAACTTTCACAATGACAGACCACGCAGGCCTGTGCCGGGCCATCGACTTCAAAGGCAATAGCGCCGCATAAGCAATGACCACGCATGCAAATACTCCTCGAGTCAACAAGGACAGCTTCATGCCTGGGCGTGAGGGAGGCGCCATGAAATGCGCCGAGCTGGCGCCCAATTCCGACATTCGGCGCTGGCGATTGTCCTCGCCCGCGCGAGGCGTTGCCTCCAAGCTGCCTTCACTATCGCCTTTGCGGCATATTGAAATGTTCGTAGAGTTTCTCCGCCAGGCCGCTGGCGCCAAAGCCCGTCAATACCGATGAAAGTGCCAGCGGCGCCTTCTTGTCGAGCATGGCTTTGGCGATCATCAGATCGTCGCTTCGCTTATGAGTCCTCAGCCTAATACGATCTTGGGCGGCTTAAGAATTCTCTGGCGGCGGCAATCTGGCGTCGATGCTCGCGAAGGAATGCCGCGCCGAAGCAAATGGCGAATGCCAGTACCGAAAGGCTTGTGGTTGCTCTTGATGCAGGATCAGGATCGGGACTTACCAGGAAACGGAAGCCGAACGCCAAGGCGAAGACGACAACGCCACCAAACATGCCGCTGACGAAGGGGGCGGTCGTGCGTTTCTGCTCCAACGACAACTCCTAGGTTTTCCGCTAGGGAACTATGGTTTCCGCCAGGGAATATATGCGTTGAAGCTGATGTGCTACCGATCCTGACGGCCCCGGCCTGTGGATATCGGGGATGAGCAGATATCAAGCGCCCCGGAGGTCTCAAGAAGCCCGTGCTGGTGCCCCCGGACGGGATCGAACCGCCGACCTTCGGTTTACAAAACCGCTGCTCTACCAGCTGAGCTACAAGGGCACGGCGCTCCGGTTAACATATTTGCTGCGCCAGTAAAGACAAAACTCCGTTTTGCCCGGCATGTCACATGGGCCGTCGGCGAGGGGCATCCTGAAAAGCGCCTGATTGCTTCCTACATATGGAAACGGTGCAATCGCTTCGAGCAGGGGTGCCGCATGATCAGATTTGTCATCATTCTCCCGATCATCTTCGTGGCCTGGATGCTGCTGGTGAAGATCATCAGAGATGTGAAGAAGGCCAATGTCGACTGGACCGGCGTCACCACCATCATCGGCTTCATCGCGCTCGCCTTCTGGCTGCGCCATGTCACGGGGATGTGAAAAGAGCGAGTAGCGAATAGTGAATAGCGAATAGCAACGTAGCGAGTGGTACGTGGCGTTCCTGGCTTTCCCTGCTCGCTATTCGCTATTCGCTCCTTCTGATCTCCACCTTTCCCGCGCCGCACCGACTGAGGGTCAGAGGCGAATGGGTCGCCTCGATCAAAAGATCCAGGAGATCATCATGTTCAAGCGCACTCCTCGCCATAGGCACGGCAAGGGGTCATTTTCCTCTGATGGAGGCCCCCAATTTCCCAAGAGGGCCGCTTCGGCCGCCCTTTTGCGACTTGACCTTACGCTTGACCCGGAGCGGCAGCCTCGGCGTTTCGAGGTGATCAACGGTGCCGGCGGTCGGCGTCATTGGTCGGTGGATGACGAGGCACGGATCATCGCGGAGTCGAAACCACTCAATGGCGTCGAGCCCCTCGACTATCTCGCCGACGTACTTACCAGGATCGTCAACGGCCATCCGAACAGGCAGATCGATGACCTGCTGCCTTGGGCCTACATCCAGGCGACCGAGCTAAAGGCCGTGGCCTGTGAACACCGCTTCTCACCAGGTTTGGTCATGTCAAAGGAAGCGGGCGATATGCGAAAGGCGTGAGACAGGGACTATGAGGCAATTGGTGATCGGTTTTGGTGACGGCACTGTCACGTTTGTCCGTGAGTGGCTCGTCATTGCGCGGGGGGTACACAATCGAAATGCGAAGCGTCGTGCCGAGCACCGAAGCCAATTCTCGCTAATGATCATCTGGCCGACGGTGCTCGCGCAGGCTTGATCCTGTCGCCGCGGTTAACGTGTTCGCAAATCACCTCTTGCGGCGAAGCACGGTGGTATCTTGAGAACGCCCTTGGGGCGGCAGGCCCAATCGGGGCAGCGACGGGATACCGTGTGATTCGTTATGCTGACGAAGCCTGCCAAATCTGCATTGCCAAGAGAGTGCTTGTGGCGCAAAAAGTCCGCGCCACGGGCCGAACGAACCACAGAAGAAGGAATCTGATTCAGAACTTATAGGCTAGGCCAATCCGAAGGTCGTTAGTCTTCAGATCCACGTCGTAGTTCTCAAAGAGAACGGCTCCAGCGCTCTTCGTCCCGAAATCGGCGTAGCGATATTCCACACGGCCGATAAGGTTGTCGGTAAATGCATAATCCGCGCCGACGCCTACTGTCCACCCGCTCAAAGTTCTGTCGAAGGCATGTTCTGTTACCCCGCCGGCAGTGTTCCCGACATCATAGTGAGCAAATGCACCGCCCGCAGTAACGTAGGGCAGAAACCTATTGATACTATAGCCGACACGACCCCGTATTGACGCCGTCCAGTCAACTTTCCCATCGAAGCTCTGGCCAGCAATCGGAACGCCCCCCTCGAGGGTTGGGGTTGACCCGTGAACATCCGCGTAGTTGATGTCGCCTTCGATGCCGAGCACCACGCTATTGCGTAACTGGAAGTTGTAACCTCCGTAGATGCCGCCAACGAAGCCCTTCGGGTCCATCGGAGCATCAATCGCCAAAAAGGCGGTATAATCAGCCTTTGATTTCGCCCAACTATATCCGGCTTCCAGACCAATATAGGCCCCCGTCCAGTTGAAAGAAGTGGCTACCGGCTCTTCCATCACGGCATCCGCCGATAATGCGGAAGTAGTGAGTGCAGCCACAAAACTCGCCGCCGTAAAAATGATCGCCCGCATAAAACCCCTCTTAAATTATTATTGTGATGAACAATCAGCAGCATCGCATTTTATGCTGTGACAGTTGCGCCACAGCAACCGGAGAAAGATGGCTTGGTTCGACCGTTCCGTTGACGTGTGCGTCCTCTGCTGCGGTGCCCTTCCCGAGAGTGGGTGACAGTTCGTTCCGGAGACATGGGTTACATTTTCGGCCCTTTGCAAGGAGAGCAAGGTGCCTGGAAGTAGTGTAACGTCATGGAAGAGCGGCTGAAGTTCATCGCCCGGCTGCTGGACGGCGAGAAGATGGCGGTGCTTTGCCGGGAGTTCGATATCTCGCGCAAGACCGGCTACAAGATCCTCACGCGCTACAACGACAGTGGCCTGGAGGGGCTGACGGACCGCTCGCGGCGACCGTATCGCCACGCCAATTAGCTTCCGTTTCAAATCGAGAAGCTGATTGTGCGACCGAAGCAGGACAAGCCGACATGGGGTGCACCGAAGATACGCGAGCGGTTGGCGCGGCTGTATCCCGATGTGCACAGACCACCGATCTCGACGGTGCATGTGGTTCTCGACTGCCATCGCCTATTCGAGCACCGCAAACGGCGACGCAACAGGGCGACGGGGACACCGCTTTCGAGCTACGCGGCGACCGCAAAGACAATGAGCCCGACGAGTGAACGCTCGTACCGCAAAGGGGGAGATTGGCCATAGCCAACGTCCTCGCCAATCTCTTGCAGGTCGAACTCGCCGCCAGCACGAATTCGGCCCAGGCGAACCAAGCCGCTCCAAGAAAATCGAAAAAAAGATTCGAACCTTTGTCCTTGCCGCGACGACAGATCATCAAGAGGCGGATGGATCGCCTCGGTCAACGAAGCAAGGAGATCGTCATGTTCACACGCACACTCGTTTCCGGCGTCATCGCCACCGCCGTCGCCGCCAGCACACTGCTCGGCACCCGTCAGCCTTCGGCCGCCCATCAAAACCACAAGCACCTCGGCATCGGTATTGCCGCAGGCGTCGGCGGCTTCCTGTTCGGCAGTGCGCTGGCCCAGCCGCGCACCGTCTATATCGAGGAAGACGGCGGCTCGTGGCACGTCCGGCGCTGCCTCAATCGCTACCAGAGCTACGACCCGTACTCGGACACCTATATCGGCTACGACGGTTATCGCCATCGCTGCCGGCTTTGAGAGCCACTATGCCAGCTTGAGAGGAGGCGACCGTTTCAGGCAACCGGAAGAAGGGGCACCCCCACTGCCCCTTTTTCTGCGTGTCTGAGTGGCAGGGCAGAGGGGTTGTTCCTCCGACCTCTTAGGACCTGGGTTCCTCTCCCCACCTCCGTGGGGCGAGGAACCCAAGCTGGAATAAAGTCGCGCTCCGTCAGCCTCTCTGTCCTGTCGAACATCGCTTAAGGCGAGATCGGATGCCGCTTCAGCATTCACCAACACTCTTGCCGATGTACAGGGATTTCCCGACAGCCTAATCTACTGCCGAGCCGAAACAGGGAGAGAGGGCGCTTGGGCGAGCACGATCCGAACGAAGAGCCGATCGAGACGGTTTTCCGCAACGGCACAATCACCACCGTCGGCATCCTGCTGGCGTTCTCGCTGGGCTTCATCACGCATTGGGCCGCCAACCCGATACCATGGGAAATCTATCACCTGGCTGCCGTCGTGCCGATTTTGATCGGCATTGCCCTGCAGATACGAGCGCTGCGGTTGCTGCTCGACATAACGTCTCTACAACGGCGCGTTTATGAACGCGCCAATCGTATCTTCATTGCCGGCCTCATCTTCACCGCCTGCGGAGTTGGGCTGGCGATGCTGCTTGATTTCTACGACCTGTCGACCAAGAGCGCGGTGCCCGGGGGCTAGCTCTGGCCATCCTGGCAGATGTCGCACCATTCGGCGCTGGTCAGCGCTGCCATGCGCTCGGTTCGCTGCCAAGGCCGGGAGGGGTCGGCAGGCCGCCGATCATCCTAGTCACCTGCGCTGCTGCATCGCGCACCAGCGGGCCGATTTCGGCCAGCCGCTCCGGTGTGACCCGTACCGTCGGCCCGGAGACCGAGACGCCGCCGATCGGTTCGCCGAATTCGTTGAAGATGGCGGCGGCGACACAGCGCATACCTGGATGCCGCTCCTCGTCATCGACCGACCAGCCGCGCAGCTTGATCGTCACCAGATCGCGGGCGAGCGCCGAGATGTCGGACAACGTGTTTTCGGTGAAGCGCTCCAGCCCGGCCTGGCGCAGTATGGTGGCAACGCGCTCCGGCTCGAGATGCGCCAGCACCGCCTTGCCGATGCCCGAGGCATGAAAGGAACTTCGCGTGCCCGGCCGGAAGAAGGCGCGGATCGCCTGGTGCGTCTCGACCTGGCTGACGAAGACCACGCAATCGTCCTCGGCGACGCCGAGATTGGCGGTCTCGCCGGTCTTCTCCATCAATTCCTGCATGACGATACGGGCGCGGTCGACCAGCTTGCGGCGGCGCAGGAACGCTGCGCCCATGCGATAGGTCTCGACGCCGATCGACCACAGCTGGTCGGTGCCTTCGAACTCGACCATGCCATGGTTCTCCAGCGTCGTCAGCATGCGGTAGGCGGTGGATGCCGGCAGGCCGGAACCGGCGGCGATCTCGCTCAACGACAGGCCGCTGCCATCGGCGACGATTGCCAGGATGCGCAGCGCCCGGTCCAGCGACTGCACCGAGGCGGCCTCGGACGGCCCGTTGAAAGCGCGCGGCCGGCCGCGCGGCCGGTTTTCGGTGGTTTCCATCAGGCCATTCTCCGCTCTGTTCGCCCAACAAGCAATGAAAAAGTTTTTCATCCGCCGGCGAAGCTAATTTATGGAAAACAGAAAGGCCAATCAATTCAAGCAGCAAGAGCCGTTCCCTAGAAATGAAAAAATATTCTGAAAAAATTGAAAAATAATCGACGCACTGGCATCATCAGCCATCAACAATTCCGTGGAGGCTGACATGGCCAAGATGCGCGCAGTCGACGCAGCGGTTCTCGTTCTCGAAAAGGAAGGCATCTCGTGTGCCTTCGGCGTGCCGGGTGCTGCGATCAACCCGCTCTATTCGGCGCTGAAGGCGAGGGGCACCATCCGCCACATCCTTGCGCGGCACGTCGAGGCGGCCTCGCATATGGCGGAAGGGTTTACCCGCGCCAGATCGGGCAATATCGGTCTGTGCATCGGCACTTCGGGTCCGGCCGGCACCGACATGATCACCGGCCTCTATTCGGCCGCCGCCGATTCTATCCCCATCCTCTGCATCACCGGGCAGGCGCCGCGGGCGCGTCTCAACAAGGAGGATTTTCAGGCCGTCGATATCGCGGCCATCGCCGCACCCGTGGCCAAATGGGCGGTCACCGTCATGGAACCTTATCTGGTGCCGATGGCGCTGCAGAAGGCGTTCCATCTGATGCGCTCGTCGCGGCCGGGGCCGGTGCTGGTCGACCTGCCGGTCGATGTGCAACTGGCGGAGATCGAGTTCGACATCGATGCCTACGAGCCGCTGGTGCCGTTCAAGCCGGCAATGTCGCGCGCTCAGGCGGAGAAGGCGCTGAAGATGCTCGACGCGGCGGAAAAGCCCGTGATCGTCGCTGGCGGCGGCATTATCAACGCCGATGCGTCGGACCTGTTGATAGAATTCGCCGAAGTCACTGGTGTGCCTGTCATTCCGACGCTGATGGGCTGGGGCGCGATCCCCGACGACCACCGCCTGATGGCCGGCATGTGCGGACTGCAGACCTCGCATCGCTACGGCAATGCGACGATGCTCGAGGCCGATCTCGTTTTCGGCATCGGCAACCGCTGGGCCAACCGCCACACCGGTTCGGTCGATGTCTACACCAAGGGCAAGAAGTTCATCCACGTCGATATCGAGCCGACGCAGATCGGCCGCGTCTTCGCACCGGACCTTGGCGTCGTCTCGGATGCCGGTGCAGCGCTTAAGATGCTGCTCGACGTCGCCACCGAGTGGAGGACGGCCGGAAAATTGCGCGACTGGTCGGGCTGGGCCGGCGAATGCCGGCAGCGCAAGAAGACGATGAAGCGCAAGACCCACTTCGACCAGGTGCCGCTGAAGCCGCAGCGCGTCTACGAGGAGATGAACAAGGCGTTCGGCCGCGACACCACCTATGTCACCACGATCGGCCTGTCGCAGATCGCCGGGGCGCAATTCCTGCATGTCTACAAGCCGCGCAACTGGATCAATTGCGGCCAGGCCGGACCGCTCGGCTGGACATTGCCGGCAGCGCTCGGCGTTCGCGCCGCCGATCCGGACCGCACAATTGTGGCATTGTCCGGCGACTATGATTTCCAGTTCATGATCGAGGAACTGGCGGCCGGCGCACAGCACAGATTGCCCTACATCCATGTCGTGGTGAACAACGCCTATCTCGGGCTGATCCGCCAGGCGCAGCGCGGGTTTTCGATGGATTTCGAAGTCAGCCTGGCCTTCGAGAACGTCAATCGACAGGGCGATGCCGAAGCTGGCTATGGCGTCGATCACGTCGCGGTTGCCGAGGCGATGGGCTGCAAGGCAGTCCGGGTGCGCAGGCCGGAGGAATTCGCCGGTGCCTTCGAAGAGGCAAAGCGCCTGATGAACCAGCACCAGGTTCCGGTGGTGCTCGAATTCATCCTCGAGCGCGTCACCAATGTTTCAATGGGCACCGAAATCGACAAGATCACCGAATTCGAGGAGCTTGCCGAGCGCCATGAAGATGCCCCCACGGCGATCGTCATGCTCGATTAAGCCGCATATGAGGAACTACTGCCATGCCACGGTTTTCAGCCAATCTTTCGATGCTCTTTGGCGAGCATGACTTTCTCGACCGCTTCGATGCCGCTGCCCGCGCGGGCTTCAAGGGCGTCGAGTATATCGGTCCCTATGACCATGCGCCGGATGTCGTCGCGGCCAGGTTGAAGAAGAACGGGTTGACGCAGGTCCTGTTCAACCTGCCTGCCGGCGACTGGGCCAAGGGCGAGCGCGGCATTGCGATCCTGCCGGACCGCATCCCGGAGTTCCGGCAAGGCATTGCCAAGGTCGTCACCTATGCGCACGCGCTCGGCTGCGAGCAGGTCAATTGCCTCGCCGGCATCGCGCCGCAGGGCGTCGATCGCTCCGTGCTGGAAGACGTGTTTGCCGAAAACCTGGCTTTCGCGGCGGAAAAGCTGGAGCAGGCCGGCATCAGGCTGCTGATCGAGCCGATCAACACCCGCGACATTCCGGGCTTCTTCCTGAATTACTCGGATCAGGCCCTGGCGCTGATCGACCGCGTCGGCTCGAAGAACCTGTTCCTGCAATACGACATCTATCACATGCAGATCATGGAGGGGGATCTCGCCCGTACCATCGAGGCAAACCTCGACCGCATCGCGCATATCCAGCTTGCGGACAATCCCGGCCGTCATGAGCCGGGGACGGGCGAGATCAATTTTCCCTTCCTGTACAGCCACATCGACCGCATCGGCTATTCCGGTTGGGTTGGGGCGGAATACAAGCCGAAGGGCGGAACGGAAGCCGGACTGGGGTGGTTTCGGGAGTTGGCCGGGCAGGCGGCGGCATAGACGCTACGCATCGCCGCCTTAACAAGAAGCGGAGAACAACAATGGACACCATCGGCTTTATCGGCCTCGGCATCATGGGTGCGCCGATGGCGGGGCATCTGCTCGATGCGGGCTACACCGTCGTCGCCAGCAATCATCGCTCGAAGCCGCCGGCCGATCTCGTCGCCAAGGGTCTGAAGACCGTCTCTGGCCACAGCGCCGTCGCGAAAACGGCGGACATTGTCATCACCATGGTTCCCGACACGCCGCAGGTGGCCGATGTGCTGTTCGGCGAAAACGGCGTCGCGTCCGGGCTGACAAGAGGCAAGCTGATCATCGACATGAGCTCGATCTCGCCGATCGAGACCAAGGAATTCGCAAAAAAGATCAACGATGTCGGCTGCGACTATCTCGATGCGCCGGTGTCGGGCGGCGAGGTCGGCGCCAAGGCGGCGTCGCTGACCATCATGGTCGGCGGCGAGGAAACAGCCTTCGAACGCGCCAGGCCTATCTTCGAGAAGATAGGCAAGAACATCACTTTGGTCGGACCCAACGGCGTCGGCCAGATCACCAAGGTCGCCAATCAGATCGTCGTCGCGCTGACCATCGAGGCCGTCGCCGAAGCGCTGGTTTTTGCATCGAAAGCCGGCGCCGACCCGGCCAAGGTCAGGCAGGCGCTGCTGGGCGGGCTCGCAAACTCGCGCATCCTGGAAGTGCATGGCGAGCGTATGATCAAGCGCACTTTCGCGCCCGGCTTCCGCATCGAACTCCACCAGAAGGACCTGAATCTCGCCCTTGAAGGCGCGAAAGCGCTCGGCGTCGCCCTGCCCAACACTTCAACGACGCAGCAATTGTTCAACTCGTGCGCGGCGAATGGCGGGTCAAAGGAGGATCATTCGGCGCTGGTCAAGGCGCTGGAGCGAATGGCGGGATGTGAAGTGGGTGAATAGTGAATAGTGAATAGTGAATAGGTAGTCAGTTGCAGATAGGTGAGTAGTTGGTAGTAAATTGGTCACGACTTACGCACAGTCTCACCATTCACCATTCACCATTCACCATTCACCATTCACCATTCACTCTTTCAAAAATTTCCTCGCCGCATAAAGCGCCACCGCCGCGGCATTCGACACGTTGAGCGAGCGGATGGCGCCGGGCATGTCGAGCCGGGCCAGCGTCGTCACCGTCTCGCGCGTTTTCTGGCGCAGGCCTTTGCCCTCGGCGCCAAGTACCAACGCGATCTTTTCTCCGGCAAAGCTCGTTTCGAGCTCCGCCGGCCCGTCTGAATCCAGGCCGATCGTCTGGAATCCGGCCTCGTGCAGCTGCTCCAGCGCATCGGCGAGGTTCTTCACCTCGATCTGATCGATGTGTTCGAGCGCGCCGGAAGCCGACTTTGCCAGCACGCCGGATTCCTGCGGGCTGTGGCGCGCCGTGGTGATCAGTGCGCCGGCGCCGAAGGCGACCGCCGAGCGCAGGATCGCGCCGACATTGTGCGGATCGGTGATCTGGTCGAGCACCAGCACCAGCCTGGTGTCGCCGAGCGCATCGAGGCGTTTCGGTTTCAGCGGCTCGGCCTCGATCAGCACGCCCTGGTGCACGGCATCGGAGCCGGTGACCTTGTCGATGTCCCTTGGTTCGACCAGTTCCGCCTTGAAGGGCAAAGCGCCGAGATCGGCGATTGCCAGTCGCTCGGCAGCGTTGCGCGTCACCAGCATCTTCTTGATTTTGCGGCGCGGATTGTCGAGTGCGGCCCGCACCGTGTGCAGCCCGTAGAGCCGCACCAGCCCATCCGCCGGGTTCTCGCCGGGCGGCACCGGCTGGCGCGGCCTGAACGCTGGCGCGCCGCCGCTCTTCTCGTCGCGATGCGCGCGGCGCAGCTTGGCGTAGTGGGTGTCTTTAGGGGTCTTGGATTTGTTATCGTTGCTCATGGCCGGCTTCTATAGCCGTGTCGTCCGGTCATGGATACAGCCGCACAAGCTGCTTGTCGGGCGAGGTGTGAAATTCAGCGCTTTTTGCCGGGCTGTTGCGGTTGACAGTTTTGGACGCTCCCGCCATAAGGCGCTGCGCGGAAAGGCTGCTTTGGCGGCCGCGACGCGTCGATGCCTCGTTGCATGGCTCCGGCGGCAGACTGGAGAGGTGCCCGAGTGGTTAAAGGGGACGGACTGTAAATCCGTTGGCTATGCCTACGTTGGTTCAAATCCAACCCTCTCCACCACTGCCGGCCCGGAAGCCCTAGAACGCAGCGCGAGCGTCGGAGCGGATCCGATGCTTGACTGAAAGGCGCGGGTATAGCTCAGTGGTAGAGCAGCAGCCTTCCAAGCTGAATATGCGGGTTCGATTCCCGCTACCCGCTCCAGATTTTCCCCAAGGCCACGGCGCACCTCGCGCACGATCCCGAAGCAGGCAGCGCCAAGCGAAGCGCGTTGCCGATAGTTCAGAGCGTTCAATGCGCGTCCAGAAGGACGCGCATCTTAATCTGTGTTTTACGCATATCGTTGTCCCGAACCGCAGGCGGCGTTGGGCGACAGGCGTCAGCTCGCGAATTTGCTGAAAATGGACGCGAGCTGGTTCTGCTGCGGCACTTGCCCGTTCGGCGTCAGCTGGTCGACAAGTCCCGGCAAGGCCGCGGACAATTGCTGGAGCAATTCCTGCTGATTCAGGCCCGTCCTTTGCGCGATCTCCTGAATGATTTGCGGCCCGAGAGCGCTGCCCAGATCGTTGGGGTTGATCGGCTGGTTCTGACCGGTGCCGACCCACGAATTGGCGACGTTGCCGTGGCCGGCATCCTTCAGTTTGTCGAGCAGTCCGCCCAGACCGCCGAGCAGTCCGCCATCGGCGGATGCGGTTGTATCAGGCGGGACGGGGGCAGGGCTCTGCGCCGCCTCCGGCTGGGCGGAACTTCCACCGCTCAGCATTTTTCCCACCAAAAGTGCGCCGAGCGCGATCATCAGCGGCTTGGCGACGTTGCCGCCGGGAACGGCATTGTCAAACAGTCCCATTGTGGATCTCCATGTCAAATTGCCCGTCCGTCTCCAACAATGACGCATCCATGGCGAATTTCAAGCCGGTTTGAGCTTTCCGTAATCATGATTTTCAAGTTGGCTTGAGCTTTGCTTAATAATGTGGAAGTAATCGGGTGCGGGGAACAGAGAGGAAAAATGTCAATATTAAGCTGGATTATTCTCGGCGTCATCGCCGGCTTCATAGGCAGCAAGATCGTCAATAAAAGCGGGCAAGGCCTGGTGCTCGACATCGTGCTCGGGATTGTCGGCGCCATCGTCGGCGGGCTCATCTTCAGCGCCTTTGGCGCGTCGGGCGTTACCGGGCTCAACATCTATAGCCTGATCGTCGCCGTGGTCGGTGCCGTGGTTGTCCTGTGGGCCTATCATCAGTTCAGCGGCAAGAGGGCACTGTAGAAGCCGTCCGGCAGTTGCGTCGGCATTCGGGTGAATGCCGACCCCCTATCTGATCCTTTTGAGGATTTCGCGGATCAGCGTGTTGAGGCCGGCTTCCAGCCCTCTCACCATGATCGGCCATAATTCCTCGAGCAGTCGCTGCCATGCGGCATCGCGCCCAATCCTCACCGGCAGATTTGGCATCGCGCCCATTGCCGCCGTCACGTCGCGGCGCAGCCGCTCGCCACAGGCGCTTGCGCCGCTGATCGTCGGATCGAAGGGCAGCCGGGTGAAATCCCATTTTCCGCGCTGCTCGATGCCGAGATTGCTCTCGACTTCGGCATGCGACAGCACCGTTTTGGGCGTGACCTTGATGCGGTAGTATTTGCAGAGTTCGGCGACAACCGCGGTCATCGCGTCCCACTGCGCCCTGGTCATCGGATAGCCGCCGGCATCGAACGGCCTTTCCTCCGCCCCGGCCATGCAGCAGAGCGAAACCCCGATCGAGCCGCCGTTGCAGTTGAGCGTGTGCGCGGCATATCCCGGTTTTACCCGGCCCGAATTGAGCGCGATCGAAGGCCGGCCCCTGACCAGGCGGCCATTCCCCTCGACCAGTATGTGATACGCATCCCTGTCGGTATCGCCGGCCGAATGCGAGCCGGCCGTCCAGTGGCAAATGACGCGCTTCATCGCAACATTGGGCAACCAGTCGGGCGGCAATGCCACAGAAATCCCCGCGACATAAGTTCAGTGACGGAGCACAGTATAGTTTCCTTGGCGGCCCACGCGAAAACGAAACGATAATTTGGTTGAGCGTTTTCTAACGGTCAGCTATTCGCCGGCATCTCCGGCGACCGCGTGTTCTCTGTATTGCGGCAGATCGTCGGTGATCGTGAACCACTTCGCCTTCGAGCCGACGAAGATGTGCTGCATCGGCCGGATGGTCGGCTCGTCGACGAGGGTTCCCATGGCGACATGCACGAAGGCACCGTCGCGGACCACCGAATAGAGCAACGAGCCGCAGGTCTTGCAGTGCGCGTCATGGCCGGTTTCATCGCCGAAGATCGTGAGATTGTCCTCGCCCTTGGTCAGGCTCAGCCTGTCGCGCTCGATGCCGGCGAATGGCTTGAACGCCGAGCCGGTGGTGCGCCGGCAGTTCGAGCAGTGGCAGTTCGCGGCGTAGACGAACCCGTCTGCCACCGCGTACTGAACGGCGCCGCACAGACACTTTCCGATAAGCCTGCGGTTGCGTGAATTCTGGTTGTCATCCGGGCTTGCCACGCGCTCCTCCTATTGTGCAGGCCGATTTCAGTTTCAAGCGACGACGGTCAACCGGCGCTTGCGCTCGTCGAGCGAGACGATGGTCAACCCGCTGGCGACCACCAGCAGGATGCCGCAGATGGCCAGCGCATTCGGGAGTTGCCGGAATACCACCACGCCTGAAATCACCGCCCAGACGGTAAAGCAATAGTAGAACGGCGCCACCACGCTGGTCGGCCCGACGCGATAGGCCATGAAGATGAAGAAGTGGCCGAAGATCAGGAACAGTCCGGCGCCGCCCATCAGCAGCAGGTGACGGATTTCAGGCACCACCCACTGCTCGGAAACCAGATGCGCAACGCCGGCGCCCGCGAGCACGACAATCACCGCGGAAATAGCTACAACCATTCCCGGCACGTCGGCGGCGACCTTGCGTCCGGCCAGATCGCGCGCCGCGGACAGGGCGGCATTGCCTAGCGCCAGCAGGGCATAGACCGAAATCCCCTGCATTGTCGGTTGTGCCACCATCACTGCGCCGATAAAGCCGAGCCCGATCAGCGCCAGGCGCAGCCCACCGATCCGTTCGCCAAACAGCATCGAGGAGCCGACCAGCATCAGCAAGGGCGTGATCTGCCCGAGCGCGGTCGAATCGGCGATCTGCATGTTGGCGAGCGCCACCACGTAGCAAAGGATCGCACCCAGTTCGAGCATGTTCCTGCGCAAAACCTTGGCGTCGAGGATCAGCCGGATCTGCTTGCCATAGCCCAGCATGAACAGCAGCGGAATGCCCCACAATGTTGCCGCAGCGCCGCGCAGGAACAGCACCTCATAGGGCGGCAGTCCCGCGGTTGCGAGCTTCATCATCGTGTCGTTGACGATGTAGGACCCGGTCGAAACGACCATGAACAGCGGGCCTCGTATGGCAGTCGGGATGAAATGCATCGGCCCACGAAATCAGACCGGCGCCAGGGCGGCAATGGGCCAGATCCGGCTGTAAATCCGTCAAAGCCGTCAGCCGCCGCCACAACCATTCCAATTGCCCTTGTTCGTTCCTATATCCGCGCCACATTCTCCGAAACCGGATCACGCGTTCGGGCGGGCGAGCGCGCTCGGCGACAAGGCACTTGTGTTTTTCGGCCTTAGTCGCTAATCGCCCCGCATTCGACTGAACTGAAGGTCCAGGCCGTCCCCAGGCCGTCCAAGGAAAGAGACTATGGCAAAAGGTAAATTCGAGCGCACTAAGCCTCATGTGAACATTGGCACGATTGGTCACGTCGACCATGGCAAGACGTCGCTGACGGCGGCGATCACCAAGTATTTTGGCGAATACAAGCGCTATGACCAGATCGATGCGGCGCCCGAAGAGAAGGCGCGCGGCATCACCATCTCGACGGCGCACGTCGAATACGAGACCGCCAACCGCCACTACGCCCATGTCGACTGCCCCGGCCACGCTGACTATGTGAAGAACATGATCACCGGTGCCGCGCAGATGGACGGCGCGATCCTGGTGGTGTCGGCCGCCGACGGCCCGATGCCGCAGACGCGCGAGCACATCCTGCTCGCCCGCCAGGTCGGCGTGCCCTCGATCGTGGTGTTCTTGAACAAGGTCGACCAGGTCGACGACGCCGAGCTGCTCGA
This sequence comes from Mesorhizobium sp. M0208, assembly GCF_040322015.1. NCBI lineage: Bacteria > Pseudomonadati > Pseudomonadota > Alphaproteobacteria > Hyphomicrobiales > Phyllobacteriaceae > Mesorhizobium > Mesorhizobium sp. M0208. The sequence goes on from NZ_JAMYSP010000022.1 coordinate 101,760, forward strand.
GCTGGTCGAGCTCGAGGTGCGTGAGCTTTTGACCAAGAACGAGTTCCCCGGCGACGACATTCCGATCGTCAAGGGTTCGGCGCTTGCCGCCCTTGAAGATAGCGACAAGAAGATCGGCGAGGACGCCATCCGCGAACTGATGGCTGCGGTCGATGCCTACATCCCGACGCCGGTTCGTCCGCTCGACAAGCCGTTCCTGATGCCGATCGAGGACGTGTTCTCGATCTCGGGCCGTGGCACGGTTGTGACCGGCCGCGTCGAGCGCGGCGTCGTCAAGGTCGGCGAGGAGCTGGAGATCGTCGGCATCCGTCCGACCACCAAGACGACCTGCACGGGCGTCGAGATGTTCCGCAAGCTGCTCGACCAGGGCCAGGCCGGCGACAACATCGGCGCGCTGCTGCGCGGTGTCGACCGTGAGGGCGTCGAGCGCGGCCAGGTCCTGGCCAAGCCCGGCACCGTCAAGCCGCACAAGAAGTTCGTTGCCGAAGCCTACATCCTGACCAAGGACGAGGGCGGCCGCCACACGCCGTTCTTCACCAACTACCGTCCGCAGTTCTATTTCCGCACGACGGACGTGACCGGCATCGTGTCGCTGCCGGAAGGCACCGAGATGGTGATGCCGGGCGACAACATCACCGTCGATGTCGAGCTGATCGTGCCGATCGCCATGGAAGAGAAGCTGCGCTTCGCCATCCGTGAAGGCGGCCGCACCGTCGGTGCCGGCATCGTCGTCACCATCAAAGAGTAATCGCCGGCGCTGCCGGTTGAGATCGGATGCAAAGGGGCGGTCTTCGGGCCGCCCTTTTGATTCTGATATTCTGGCAATGGATTAACCGCATTGCTTCAAATCCTGTTGCAAGCGCCTCTGCCATAACTAGTATAGGTTGCATCGAGGGGGGCTGCCCGAATGGTTCCATGGCGCCGTTTGCATAGTCAGGCATGGTGGTCGCTAGGGCTGATCTGCCTGGTGTCGTTGCTTGCCATGGGCCACGCTGCCTTCGCAGCGGATGCAAAGAAATCCACGCCGGAAAAATCCGCGCCGGATTTCGGCCCGACGATGCGGTTCGTCGTCGTCCGCAGCAGCGCGCCGGGCTGCGAGCCGACCTGTCCGGAATGGATATCGGCGGAAGGCTCGATAGAAGCCGGCACACCGGCCCTGTTCAAACGCGCGCTGAAAGCGCTTGGCGGCCGAAAGCTGCCGATCGTCGTCGATTCCCCCGGCGGCAATGTCGAAGCGGCGCTGACACTTGGTCGCCTGATCCGCAAGAACAAGCTCGATATCGCCGTTGGCAAAACCCGCTTCGTCGGCTGTCTGCCAGATGTGAAGAACTGCAAGGAAAACGACGGCAAGGGCGCCCGTTATTTTGGCAATGCTTATGCCGATGGCGCCATCTGCAATTCCGCCTGTCCGTTGATGTTTTCCGGTGGCATCCGGCGCGTGGTCGGGGAATGGGCCTTTCTCGGCGTCCATCAGATCACCACGACCTATATCCGGACGAAATTGCTGTACCGCACCACTTATCGCATGGTGAAAGGCAAGAAGAAGATACTCAGCACCAGGGTCGTCAGCCGGAAGAACGCCGGCAGCTACAAGACCTATGAGATGAACAAGCCGCTGGAGCGGAAGCTGGCGGCCTATCTGAAGGAGATGGGCGTCGGCCTGGGTGTGCTCGAGACCATGAAAAGCACACCGGCCAGCGGTATCCAGCAATTGGCTCCCTACGACATGCTGCAAATGAATCTCGTCACCAGCCGGGATGCCGTCGACCTGCTGACCGCGCCAACCCTATGCACGTCCGATCCGTTGCCGGCGAGTTGCAGGGAGGTGCCGGCGCCGGCGAATATCACGAAGCCGGCCGGCGAAGTGGTGGCGAAAGCCGAGCCTGCACCCGCAGGGCTCGAAACCCCGCGGCCGAAGGAGGTCGCAGACATGCGCTTCGTCCTGGTCCGCGGCAGCAACCCGCTTTGCAATCCAAACTGCCCGGAATGGATCTCGGCCGAAGGCGCGATTGCGCCTCAGACCCCGCAGAAGCTGCGCCAGTTGCTCGCCATGCTTGGCAACCGACGGCTGCCGGTGGTGGTCAGCTCACAAGGAGGCGACCTGTTCAGTGCTCTGGCGGTGGGGCGACTTATCCACGAAAAGAAGCTCGACATCGCCGTCGCCCGCACCGATTTTGTTGGCTGCGACCCGGGAGAGTGGAGTTGCTTGGCTAAAGAGGGCGCCTATGCCGGCCTGACCGTCGATTCGGGAGCGGTATGCGATTCGGCGTGCGCGCTCATGCTTGCCGGCGGCGTCAGACGGTTTGTCGGTCCGCAAGCGCGGCTCGGCATGTACCTGATGGGACAGCAGCAGATAATTAAGCCCTATCTCGAGGACATGGCGATTGGTCCCGGTCTATTCGCCGCGCTCGAGCAGCGCTCGGTCGAGCGCCAGCTCGAACCCGACCTAATGCTGAAGGTTGGACTGACGACGGGGCCGCAATCGGTGGACGCGCTGACGGGCGCCACCATCTGCAAGCCGTCGCCGAAGCCCGACAACTGCCGCGTTCTGCCGTCCGCCAGCGCCGAGGCAGAGACTCCGGCGAAGCTTTAGCGTAACCTTGCACTGCCCATCGAGGCAGGTTGAGCGGTCGCTCGGTGCTTCCGCTATCGTCCAGCGCGGTTGAAGACCAGCATGGGAGGGATCGCAAATGAGCCAGGATGCCCCGACATTGTTCGAATGGGCCGGTGGCACCGAAGCGCTGAACCGCCTGACCCAAACCTTCTACGACAACGTCTCTCGGGATCCCATCGTCGGGCCGGTGTTCAAGCACATGTCGCCGGACCATCCCGCTCACGTCGCGGCCTTCATCGGCGAAGTTTTCGGTGGACCGAAAACCTACAGCGAAAAGCATGGCGGCCATCGCGAGATGGTGATGCACCATCTCGGCAAGCATCTGACCGAGGAGCAGCGCCGGCGCTGGATCAATCTTCTCGCCGACGCCGCCGACGAGATCGGGCTGCCTGACGATCCCGAATTCCGCTCGGCTTTCATGGCCTATGTCGAATGGGGATCGCGGCTGGCCAGGATGAATTCCAACAAGGGCCCGACCTGCGATCCCGAGACGGAACCAATGCCGGCCTGGGGTTGGGGGGTGCCGGGCGGGCCTTACAAGCCGCCTTCGGGAACCTGACCGCGCGCGAATCGGTCGAAAGCCTGCCGGCCAGGAAAACGGGTGGCTATGGAGGTCTCGGTCCTCCAGGCTAACGGTTTAAAGTCGCCGTCGAATGGCGCGGCCACATTGAAAACCGGAGGCTTTGCGATGAGATCGGAAGGCAAGAAAAATTCAAACAGCGTCTTTGACAGCGACCGCGGAATCCGAAATCCGTTTGGCGTCATGGACGTCCCCACTCCCGACGACGAGGAGGTGTCGGCGTTCGCCGCCGGCGTGAAACTGGAGGGAACTCCAAGCGATGAAAATGCCGAGGCCTGGGGCACCGAAAGCGACCGCGACCGCAACGACACCATCGAAGGCAGCTGGTCCAGCCGTTGGAACGGCGGTGCCGATCCCACGATCCCGGGCGATACCGAGGATAAATGGAAGTCTGGCCGGGGCGAGGTGAAGACGGCGGGAGAGAGGGTTTACCTGCTGTTCGATTGGCATAATGGCGTGCGCAAGGGGCTCATCGATGCCCGGCGCCAGGGTGCGAAAGGGCTGGTGGGAAAATACATCAATCTGACCGACCCGAAAATCGTGCGTCCATGGGTCGGCTTGATCGTCAGCAATCAACGGATCGACGGGAAATGGCCGGGAGGACGCCTGGACTTTCGAAGATGAAGGCCGGGTAGCGCACGTCGCTCTTTACAGAGCGCGCGGAAGCTTTTAGGAAGCGCCTGCTGCGCCGACATGCGCATACGGGCATAGCTCAGTTGGTAGAGCGGCGGTCTCCAAAACCGCAGGTCGTAGGTTCGAGCCCTGCTGCCCGTGCCATTCTTCGAATGGATACCTAAAACGATTCTTTTGCAGTGCGGCCTTTGAAAACCGGCTTGTGACTTGCCATATAGCATAAGTTGCGGCATAAGGGCCGCATAGCCGGGACGGAACGACTGGATGGTTCCGAGGCGGCGTTTGGGCATAAAGCGGACACTTGCCACTTGCGTGGATCAAGAATCGGTTTTATGTAGACGAAACAGACACGCGACGCGTGGAGCTGGGAAGCCGGCTTTACGCGTCTGATTTGCATGGGCGAAATGATTGCGCTGATTCGGCGCGAACGCACGCTCAAGCGGCACGTCCCGGCCAGCGGGATCATCCAGGAGACCCGGCCAACGGGTCTTGCAGACAGAGCGGCATATGGCTTCGAAAACCACAAATCCTTTCACCTTTCTCCAGCAGGTTCGCGCGGAGACCGCCAAGGTCACTTGGCCGTCGCGGCGCGAAACGATGATCTCGACGGTGATGGTCCTTGTGTTCGCGGTCATCGCGATGATCTTTTTCTTTACCGCAGACGTGGCCATGGGCTTTGCGGTCGAAAAAATCCTCGGCCTCGGACAGTAAGTCCGGCGATTACGGAGAAGTCTTGAAATGACCGCGCGGTGGTACATCGTCCACGCCTACTCGAACTTTGAAAAGAAGGTCGCCGAGGACATCGAGAACAAGGCCAAGCAGAAGGGCCTGTCCGCCGACATCGAGCAGATCGTGGTGCCGACCGAGAAGGTCGTCGAGATCCGCCGCGGCCGCAAGGTCGATGCCGAGCGCAAGTTCTTTCCGGGCTATGTGCTGCTGAAAGCCAATCTGACCGATGCCGTGTTCTCGCTCGTCAAGAACACGCCGAAGGTCACCGGTTTCCTGGGCGACTCCAAGCCGGTGCCGATCACCGAAGCCGAAGCCCAGCGTATCCTGAACCAGGTTCAGGAAGGCGTCGAGCGGCCGAAGCCGTCGGTGACGTTCGAGATCGGCGAAGCGATCCGCGTTTCGGATGGACCATTCGCGTCGTTCAACGGTTTCGTCCAGGAAGTGGACGAAGAGCGGGCGCGGCTCAAGGTGGAAGTATCGATCTTCGGGCGCGCCGTGCCGGTCGATCTGGAATTCGGACAGGTCGAGAAGGGCTGATCCGAAATCCCTGCACCGGTTTCGGCGGCAGGGAAGGCGGCGCGGAGATCGCGCGGCCAAAAACGGGTGGGAGGCGAATGCGGCTTTAGCCGGCCGCGCGGACCGCACCACCAGACTGCAACCGCCGGCAAGACCGGCATGAGAAAAGGCAGGAAGAGAGATGGCTAAGAAGATTGCAGGCCAGCTCAAGCTCCAGGTTTCCGCGGGATCGGCCACGCCGTCGCCCCCGATCGGCCCGGCGCTTGGTCAGCGTGGCATCAACATCATGGAGTTCTGCAAGGCGTTCAACGCGCAGACCCAGGAAATGGAAAAGGGTTCGCCGGTTCCGGTCGTCATCACCTACTACCAGGACAAGTCGTTCACCTTTGTCATGAAGACGCCGCCGGTGAGCTATTTCCTGAAGAAGGCCGCCAACCTGAAGTCGGGTTCCAAGGAGCCGGGCAAGCTCAAGGCCGGTACGATCGGCCGCGACAAGGTGCGCGCCATCGCCGAGCAGAAGATGAAGGATCTGAACGCAAACGACGTCGAGGCGGCCATGCGCATGGTCGAGGGCTCCGCCCGCTCGATGGGTCTGGAAGTGGTGGGCTGAGATCATGGCAAAGATTGCAAAGCGTGTATCGAAGACCCGCGAAGGCATCGATCCCAACAAGGCTTACGCTTTGGGTGAGGCGCTGAAGCTGCTCAAGGATCGCTCCTCGGTGAAGTTTGATGAGACCGTCGAGGTCGCGATGAACCTCGGCGTCGATCCCCGCCATGCCGACCAGATGGTCCGCGGCGTGGTCAATCTGCCGAACGGCACCGGCCGCAGCGTTCGCGTCGCCGTGTTCGCGCGCGGCGACAAGGCCGAAGAGGCCAAGGCCGCCGGCGCCGACATCGTCGGAGCCGAGGACCTGGTCGACATCGTCCAGAAGGGCACGATCGACTTTGACCGTTGCATCGCCACGCCGGACATGATGCCGCTGGTCGGCCGTCTCGGCAAAGTGCTCGGTCCGCGCGGCATGATGCCGAACCCGAAGGTCGGCACCGTCACCACTGACGTTGCCGCCGCTGTCAAGGCATCGAAGGGCGGCGCCGTCGAGTTCCGCGTCGAGAAGGCCGGCATCGTTCATGCCGGCGTCGGCAAGGTGTCGTTCGACGTCAAGGCGCTGGAAGAAAACGTCCGCGCCTTCGCAGACGCGGTGACCAGGGCAAAGCCGGCTGGGGCCAAGGGCAACTACGTCAAGAAGGTGTCGGTCACCTCGACGATGGGCCCGGGCCTCAAGCTCGATGTCTCGACGCTCGCAGCGTCCTGATACGAACAATTGGATCGGCCGCTAAAACGCTGATCCGTGAAAGAATTCCGGGCCTCCGACCTGTCGGTGGCCCGGTACCGGAAGTCGAAAGGCTTCCGGACATCCTGTCCGAGATTGCAGGCGGCCCCAAGCCTTAGGTGATGTGGGCCTTAATTCATGTGGGCCTGCATGAGACGGGTGAAGACCGGACAAAGGGGCGAAAGCTCCAATGAAAGGTTCGAACCGTGTTTGCCTTTTGTCTGCGCACCGTCCGGCTAGCCGGCAGGTGTGGCGAAAGGGGGCAGGATCCTCGAGCGTCGTTCGGGAGATCCGTTACTGGATGGCCCGGCCGGCAAAAGGCAACCCGACGCCTGTCCTTCGTAGAGGGCAGGGGTCAACTGGAGATAGGCAGTGGACAGAGCGGAAAAACGCGAACTCGTCACGGGCCTGAATGATGCGTTTTCAAGCGCTGGTTCAGTCGTCGTGGCCCACTACGCCGGTATCACCGTCGCGCAAATGAACGACCTTCGGTCGAAAATGCGCGCCGCCGGTGGCACCGTCAAAGTCGCGAAGAACCGTCTCGCCAAAATCGCTCTTCAGGGCACGGACTCCGCATCGATCATCGAGCTGTTCAAGGGACAGACGCTGATCGCCTATTCGGAGGATCCGATTGCGGCGCCGAAGGTCGCGTCCGATTTCGCCAAGGGAAATGACAAGCTCGTCATTCTCGGTGGCGCAATGGGCACCACCTCGCTCAACGCCGACGGTGTGAAGGCACTCGCCACACTCCCGTCGCTCGATGAGCTGCGCGCCAGGCTGGTTGGCATGATCGCCACGCCGGCAACCCGGATCGCCCAGATCGTCAATGCGCCTGCGGCCTCGGTCGCGCGCGTCATCGGCGCTTACGCCCGGAAGGACGAGGCGGCATGAGGCCGTTCCTCGCTATCACAAACACACGTTCGAACCTTATGAAGGAACATTGCAATGGCTGATCTGGCAAAGATCGTAGACGACCTTTCGAAGCTGACCGTCCTCGAGGCGGCCGAGCTGTCGAAGCTTCTTGAAGAAAAGTGGGGCGTTTCCGCCGCTGCTCCGGTGGCGGTTGCCGCTGCCGGCGGCGCTGCGGCCGCTGCTGCTCCTGTCGAGGAAAAGACGGAATTCGACGTCGTCCTCACCGAGGCAGGCGCTCAGAAGATCAACGTCATCAAGGAAGTTCGCGCCATCACCGGTCTTGGCCTCAAGGAAGCCAAGGACCTGGTCGAGGCGGCTCCGAAGCCGGTCAAGGAAGGCGTTTCCAAGGCCGACGCGGACAAGTTCAAGGCCCAGCTGGAAGCAGCCGGCGCCAAGGTTGAACTGAAGTAAGCGTTGAGTACCGGGGGGGGGGGGGGGGGCGGGGCGCCCGGCCGCCCCCGGGGGGGGGGGGGGGGGGAGGGGGGGGGGGGGGGGAACCAATGTTGTAGGGGGCGGGCCGCGCGGCGGGGGGCAGGGGGGTGTGG
>NZ_JAMYSP010000023.1:0-101990 GCF_040322015.1 Mesorhizobium sp. M0208
GCCGGGGGCGAAAGCTTCCTGTGCCAAGGCAATAGCTTTCGACCTCTGCCATATTGCCGAGGTCGAGATTACGCGTGTTGCAAGCTCATCATAACACGAAAAATTCATCTGCGGGTCGCCGCCAAATGTGGTGAATGACCTCACGCGAGCGCACTGCCAAATGCTCTTGCGCTGAAGGTCAGGTTCCCGACCTCGATTTGGAGGTTCAAGTCTGCAACGCACAAGGTCGTCAACGGGTCGGTTCCGGACGATAAGCGAAGGTCCGCTCCTGAAAAGCGTCGGGAATGTCTGGAAATGGCGCAACAACGATGTCCAAGATGGTCGCCGGCAACGTCCGCCATCGGGCAACAGCGAAGATCACCTCAACGGCCCATGGGGCGCGAAGCTGCCGATCATTAGTATTTCCGCGCGCTAGTCGCCAGTCCTGCGATCGCGGCTTGCGAAAGAATAGGCGGGGGCGGGCGAGGCCGCTATTCTGCGCTTGATTGCATCCGTCCTCGACGCTCTGACACAAGATCGAAGCGTAGGGAAAAATCGCACGCCGGCATGCAAAATCGCGACTTGGCGTAGAAATGAGCGGCCCGAGACATAGGTGACGATTTGTACCGGACACATAGGTAACACTTTTCGGTTTTTGCCGGGAGGTGTTGATGCCGTGGAGAGAGTGTTCGGTGATGGAGGAACGTCTTCGCTTTGTGGCTCGCCTGCTCGACGGAGAAGGCATGAGCGCGGTGTGCCGGGAGTTCGGGATCTCGCGCAAGACCGGCTACAAGATCTTCAACCGCTACAGGCAAGAGGGGTTGGAGGCGCTTTGCGACCGCTCGCGGCGGCCGGTACGCTATGCCAACCCACTGCCCAAGCAGATCGAGCGGCTGATCGTCGAGAGCAAGCGCGAGAAGGCGAACTGAGCGAGTGGACAAATTGTCCAGACGGCCCGCTGCCTCACGGTCGGTGGCGGGCTTTATCTTGTGGCAGAAAAGTCACGCAGCTTGAAAATGCCGAGCTTCAACCGCTGCGAGCTTTATTATCCAGCTAAGCGAGGCGTACCCTCGTCGAGGGGCAAAAAGGGGACGCTGCCTCTGAGACTCCTCCGAACTCGCGCCCGCTGCCTGCCTATTTCTTCTGTGAGCATGGCCACGCCGCGAGAAGCGCATTGTGGACGATGCCAGGACCGGCCATGTGACGGATTTCTGGGTGAGCAGCCAGGTAGTTGCAGGTAACATCCTCCACTTGTTTGGAGGAAGCACCAATTGGCACACAAATGAACCGCCTCGGGATAACGTTTGAGCCAGTGGCATCATCTATAACGCATACTGACACCTTGGACATCAGCGATTGCCATAGCGTAGCCCCGCACCAGGACACGACTCCCAGCCGATCCATTGGTGCAGAGCTCGTTCAATGCGTTGCCGTCTTCGAAGTATTCAGCAAGCGCTGAAGGTGCGTACGCACTTATCGCGAGAAGCGCCAATGCCAGCGTTGCTGAATAACCTACCATCGTCTTCATACTGGCACCGGTGTAAGACCGGCTGGGTATTCATTGTAGCCGTCTATCTTGAACTCGAACCCTGTGAGGGCCTCGAAGCCTTCCGCAGCATCGTCAACGTGCTCGAAGCCGCGGCCCAGCTCCTTCCACATGTCGCGGCCTAGTTGCCGCAGATCTGGATTGTTCGCGGACCGGACAGAGTGCAGCCACACAAAAAATCCGACGGCGAGCTCGGGTCGATTTTTGGCCTGGAGATCCCTGATCAGTTGCCCGATTTTCAGCGCAAGCGCGGGCTCCTGCATTTCGCACAGGGCTGGCTCAAGCAGGTTCCAACCTCTCGTTTGGGCTACCAAATTCCTGTGGTTGGTCGCGCAGGCCACGATCATACCGACCTCGGAACCATCCATGGCTCGAAGTCGGCCGACAAACTCCTCCAATTCACGCTTCTGAACGTTCGTCGACCAGCCAAGAACCTTGTTGCCCAACCAGCCCATGATCCCCTCCCAAAGTCCCGGGGCGATAGTGGCAGGAAGGCGCAGGAATGCAAGGAGTGCTCAAGCTTCTGGCGAATAGTCCTCGGGGTGCACCAATTTGGGTGAGGAGAACCACAGGTCTCTGAAGGCGACCAGGGGCAGCGTCCAAGGCTCCCATTTGTCCATGGCGCGCAAGATGAACAGGCCAGCTTCGAAGGCGACCAAAGCGCGCGTTTGTTCAGGCCTATCATGCTTGAGCCAGTCTCGCGTCTCGTTGAGACGCCGGATCCAGACTTTGTTTTCCTCGATAGGGCGAGATCGGTTATCCCGAATGGTCGTCCAAAGGCCGCCCGTCTTCTCAGGCCCCATGTCTTCAGCAGCTCCCGCCAGTGTGACAGTGACGGCAAACTGCCCAGCGTGGAACGCAGCAATCGCGGCTTCGATCTGTTGAACCGCTGCTTCGTGCTTGGTGACCGTGAAGACCCGGTAGAAAGGCCGCTTCTCTCGCATCTGTAGCCCTAGGTGTAGCCCAGTCAGCCAATCGCGCAAAACTGCGGAACTCGAAAACGCCTCTAAGCCTTTGAAATTATTGGCTCCCCGGGCCGGATTCGAACCAGCGACCAACCGGTTAACAGCCGGTTGCTCTACCACTGAGCTACCGGGGAACAGAGGCTCTTGCGTGAGTGGGGCAGCCTATAGCAAACCCGTTTCGGCTTTGCAAAGAAGCATTTCGCATTTTTTCGACGCTTTTTGGCGCGGGGCATCCTGGCAGTGGCCGGCAAGCGCCCTCATATGAGCTGTCTCTCGCCTGTCACGGAACGGAAAAGGCCGTTGCGGCTTTCTCCGGGTGATGGTGGTGCTACTGAAGCAAACGGATCGATATTTCACATGACGGCAATGAGCGACGACCAGCCACCGGCCCGGAAAATCTCGGTCTTCGGCCGCCAGTTCACCATGCCGCGCTCGCGCGGCCTCCGGATTGCGATCGGCGTCGTGCTGATCATCGGCGGCATTCTCGGCTTCTTGCCGATCCTGGGTTTCTGGATGGTGCCGATCGGATTGCTGGTGCTCTCCTACGAATTCGCGTTGGTGCGCCGTCACCGGCGCCGCTTCGTCGTCTGGTGGGAGCGACGCCGCCGGCCGGATTGAGGTTGCCCTGCTGACAGGCGGGAAACAGGGCAATTGTTTGAGAGCGGCGTGGTCATCACCGAGGCTGGTCGAAACAGCTTTCCAGGCGTTCGCAGAGCTCCTTGAGAACGGCGGTAGCCGATGCCAGCCGCGCCCGGTCGCGCGGCGGCAGGCTGTTTGCGCCTTCTATGCTGAGGCGATCGATGGCATAGCGCACAAGCTCTGCAGACTGCGACAATCCGCGCGGTGTGCCGTCTTTCGTAGCTGCTCGACCCATGGCGGAACCCTTCTTTCTGCCCAACGTGGCCGCCGGTTTCGGGTTCCTGTCGCCGAGGATCATCCTTAACGATAAGCTAATATGTTATTGCTAGCATGGCATTGCATTGATAAGCAGTGCCTCGATGTCGGAAGAACCGTTGGGAATGCATGGTGGCCGCTTGACGGCATTTTCGCCGCAACCTATTGGAGCCGGGTGGAACGCCGGGAGCAATGAGGCCTCGTGGCGGAGTGGTTACGCAGAGGACTGCAAATCCTTGCACCCCGGTTCGATTCCGGGCGAGGCCTCCAATGCCCGAGCTCCCGCGCGTCAGCGCCAGGGGGCTTCAGTTCCGGTCGAAACAGCCGCGGCCTTTGCGCGGCAAGCGGATGGTTGGAACATGAGCGCTGATTTTGCCGAACGCCGGGTGAAGATGGTCGACGGCCAGATCCGCACCACCGACGTGACCAGCGCACCGCTGCTCGAGGCTATGCTTGTCGTGCCGCGCGAGGCCTTTGTTGCCCCCGGCCAGCGTGACCTTGCCTATATCGACGAGGACATCCGCATTGCCGATACGGCCGATGGTCCGCGCTATCTGATGGAACCGTCGCCATTGGCCAAGCTGATGCAGCTGGCCGATATCGGCCCAAGCGATTCGGCACTCGATGTCGGCTGCGGCACCGGCTATGCGGCGGCGATCCTGTCGCGGCTGGCAAGGTCCGTCGTCGCGCTGGAAAGCGATCCGGCGCTGGCCGAGACCGCCACTTCGACGCTTGCTGCGCTGGGTTCCGGCAATGTCACCGTGGTCCAGGGACCGTTGCCGCAAGGCCATGCCGCCAATGGGCCTTACGACGTCATCTTGATCGGTGGCAGCGTCGGCGAGGTGCCGGCGGCGCTGTTCGACCAGCTTGCCGAAGGCGGCCGACTCGTCGCCGTTGAAGGGCAGGGCAATTCGGGCGTAGCCCGGCTTTTTTTTAAGACTGGGGGGGTTGTAACGGGAAGACGCGCATTTAATGCGGCAATTAAGCCACTACCGGGATTCGAACGCATTCCCGCCTTCGAATTCTGAGTGATTTTGCCTTGCAGCGAAGGCGTTGTCATGATCGCTTGCGTTTGAACAATCGTTGCTGATCTGCATAACCGGGCGTTTCTGGGGCTTTCAGCGGGGGAACGATAAAAAACGCGGCGCCGGCTGATCAGAAGGAGAAGCCAGCGTGGCGCAGTTCCCGTGCAAAACGAATGAGGGAATATAACGTGCCGTCTGTACGCAAGTTGCTTTTTACCGCCGTCCTCGTTTCGGCGACCGCGCTTTCTCCATTGGCCGCCTCGGCCGAAACCATTCTCGGGGCGCTGTCAAAAGCCTACCAGAACAATTCCTCGCTTAATTCTTCGCGCGCCGGCGCCCGCGTCACCGACGAGGGCGTTGCTATTGCCAAGTCCGGCTACCGCCCGACCATCACCGGTTCCGGAAGTATTGATTATACCGCCAGCCACAGCAACCGGTTGCACCGAAACATCTCGATAACCACCGGCAACTTCGGCGTCGAGATCGATCAGACGCTGTTTGACGGTTTTCAGACCAGGAACAATGTGGCGGCCGCCGAATCGCGGGTCCGCGCTTCGTTCGAAAGCCTGCGCAACGCCGAAGAAAACACTCTCTTCAACGCGGCAAGTGCCTATATGGACGTTATCCGCGACCGTCAGGTCGCCGTGCTGACCGAACAGAACCTGCAATTCCTGACCGAGCAGGCGCGTGCGGCGCGTTCGCGCTTCGAGGTCGGCGAAGGTACGCGCACCGACGTCGCGCAAGCCGACGCCCAGCGCGCCTCCGCGGTGGCGCAGTTGAGTGCCGCCCGCGCCACGGCGCTGGCAAGTGCTGCGACCTATCGCCAGGTCGTCGGCGACGAGCCGGGCAAGCTCAGGCCGGCTGCGCCGGTGTCGAAGCTGTTGCCGTCGAGCCTCGATGCGGCGATCGCGATCGCATCGGCCGAGCATCCGGCCATCCTCGCCACCGCGCATCTGGTCGACGCGGCGGCGTTTTCGGTGAAGTCTGCCGAAGGCGCGCTGCTGCCGCAGCTCTCGGCGTCGGCGGGTGTTTCGAGTGCCATTCGCGGCACCGCGCCGGGCTCGCTCTCCTCGACACAGGATGGCGTAACCAATTCGGCGAACATCGGCGCGACACTGACGATACCGATATATTCCGGCGGCCGCACTTCGGCACTGGTTCGCCAATCAAAGGAATCACTTAGCCAGGCCCGTATCGAGGTCGATGTCAGCCGCGACACCGTGCGCCAGGCTGTGACCTCCGCATGGTCGCAATACACTGCCGCGCAGCAAAGCGTCACGGCCAATCGGCAGGTGGTCGCAGCCGCACAGCTTGCCCTGAACGGCGTCATCGAGGAGCGCAATGTCGGCCAGCGCACCACGCTCGACGTGCTCAACGCGCAGGCGACCCTCATCACCGCCAAGATCAATCTTGTCAGCGCCGAACGCGATGTGGTGGTGGCAAGCTATGCCATCCTCTCGGCGGTTGGCCATTTGTCGGCAGACCGCCTTGCTCTCAACGTGACGAAGTACAGGCCGGAAGAGCATTACGACGCCGTCAAGGACAAGTGGATCGGCCTGCGCACGCCGGACGGCCGCTGATCGCCAGGCCGTGTCTTCAGCCCGCGCTCGAACGACGCGCGGGCTCCAACTCCCGACCCTAATCTGTTGAAATCCGAGATGTCGCCAGATTGGGGATTCTCGCAAGGCGTTCCGTCGGTTACGCTGTTGCCATGATTCGAATCCGGCATTGCCGGACAGGAAATCTGAGAACGAGTCACAAGGGCGGCGGATGTGACGATGGCGACGGCGAGCAGCGTACAGCGCGAACCTTCCATGGAAGAGATACTGGCTTCCATCAGAAGGATCATCGAGGACAGCGATACCGGCCGCAAGCAGCCGGGCGAAGCAGACGAGCTGCGCCAGGATCTGCAACCGGCACCGGCAGCCGGACGCACAGCGGAGGCGGATGCGTTCCGCTCCGAACTGCGCGGCGGACTGGAGATCGCCAAGCCGGCCACGCGGGCCGAGGTGCAGCCAACGGCCGCATCAGTTATTGAGCGCCTGGAAACGCCGCTCCGCCCCGGCCCGGTAAAAGCACCGGTGACGCTGGCTGAGGTGAACGCCGCTCCCGCACCGGCTGCAAAGCCGGATCGGCCTGCGATGGCCAACGCTGGCGAGACGACCGACACCATCATTGCCGATTGGCGGCGCGAGATCGCCGCGGTCGGCGACGCGATGGCCAAGCCGGAGCGCGCCGAGCCACCCCGGACGCCGGACGCCGAGCCGAAAGCCGAGGTTTTCGAGGACGAGGCGACTGCTGGACCTGCGCCGGAGCATTCGGAAATTGGGCCGGAGCTTTCGGAGGGCGGCCCGCAACCTTCGGAACTCGGCCCGGAACCTTCGAAAATCGACCTGGAATCTTCGAAAATCGGCCCGGAATCTTCGAAAGTCGGATTGGCGCGTCCGGCGGCGAGCGAGCCGCCGCCCGCACGCCCGGCGATCCTTTCGGAGCATACGGGCCGGCAGGTTGCCGCCGCCTTCGGCGAGCTTTCCGACGCGTTTGCCAGCCGCAGCAAGAAGACCTTCGACGAGATGGCTGAAGAGATGCTGCGGCCCATGCTGCAGGACTGGCTGGACAACAACCTGCCGACGCTGGTCGAGCGGCTGGTGCGCGAGGAAATCGAGCGCGTCGCGCGCGGCGCACAATAGCAGTTCGGAGGAAACGCCGCCGATAGGCGGCTCGACCGGCGAATTGTCGAAGTCGGCGCTGCCCCTCATCCGCCTTGCCGGCACCTTCTCCCCGCATAGTGAGAAGGGATTGGCCGCAACCTGGGGCGCCTTTTCCGCAACGTTTGTGATTGGCGAAAGCTTCGGTACAGGCGTCTTTCTCCCCGTCACCATACGAGGAGAAATGCCCGGCAGGGCAATGAGGGCGGCGCAAACCTGAAGCGATTGCCTTGCAACATTCAGTTGCGCGAGTTGCACCGAACCATCCCGGCGCTATCTATTGGCCATGCCGCCGTTGCGGTTGACTTGGCAACAACCTTCCGATTTACACCGGACCACAGATTCCGGACAGCGCGGACCGTTTTCCCATGCTCGAAAAGACCTACGACGCCAAAGCCGTCGAGCCGAAGATTGCCAGGATCTGGGAAGAGGCCGACGCGTTTCGGGCCGGCGCCGGGGCCGAGGAGGGGGCTGAAGCCTTCACGATCGTCATCCCGCCGCCGAACGTCACCGGCTCGCTGCATATGGGCCACGCGCTCAACAACACGCTGCAGGACATTCTGGTGCGCTTCGAGCGCATGCGCGGCAAGAACGTGCTGTGGCAGCCGGGGATGGATCATGCCGGCATCGCCACGCAGATGGTGGTCGAGCGCCAGCTGATGGAAAAGCAGATCCACCGCCGCGACCTGACGCGCGATGAGTTCATCGACAAGGTGTGGGAGTGGAAGGCAGAATCCGGCGGCGCCATCCTCAACCAGCTGAAGCGGCTCGGGGCCTCGGCCGACTGGAGCCGGGAGCGCTTCACCATGGACGAGGGCCTGTCCAAGGCCGTGCTCGAAGTGTTCGTGACGCTCTACAAGGAAGGGCTGATCTACAAGGACAAGCGCCTTGTGAACTGGGACCCGAAGCTGTTGACCGCCATCTCGGATCTCGAGGTCGAGCAGCAGGAAGTCAACGGCAACCTCTGGCACTTCCGCTATCCGGTCGAAGGCATGACCTTCGATCCGGAAAATCCGAAGACCTTCATCACCGTTGCGACGACCCGGCCGGAGACGATGCTGGGCGATACGGCTGTCGCAGTCCACCCCGACGACGAGCGTTTCCGGCATCTTGTCGGCAAGAAACTCATCCTGCCGATCGTCGGCCGCAGGATCCCGGTGGTCGCGGACGAGTATTCCGATCCTGAAAAAGGCAGCGGTGCGGTCAAGATCACGCCGGCGCATGACTTCAACGATTTCGAGGTCGGCAAGCGCCACCGGCTGCCGGCGGTCAACATCCTCGCCGTCAATGCGGCGGTGAGCCTCAAGGACAATGAGGACTTTCTCGCCGGGCTGGAAGTGACGCCGGAGCACCAGGCCGTATGGGACAGCCTCGACGGCCTGGACCGTTTCGATGCGCGCAAGAAGATCGTCGAGTTGATGGAGGCGGGCGGCTTTCTCGAGAAGGTCGAGCCGCATCGCCACACGGTGCCGCACGGCGACCGCGGCGGCGTGCCGATCGAGCCGTTTCTGACCGACCAATGGTATGTCAATGCGGCGGAACTGGCCAAGCCGGCGATCGCCTCGGTGCGCGAGAGCCGTACCAATTTCGTGCCCAAAAACTGGGAAAAGACCTATTTCGACTGGATGGAGAACATCCAGCCCTGGTGCATTTCGCGCCAGCTCTGGTGGGGCCACCAGATCCCTGCCTGGTATGGGCCGGACGGGCATGTCTTTGTCGAAAAGACCGAGGAAGAGGCACTCGGTGCCGCCGTCGAATATTATCTGGCGCTGGAAGGGCCGTGGAAGGCCTGGGTCGAGGACAAGCTCGAGAATTTCCAGCCTGGCGAGATCCTGACCCGCGACGAGGACGTGCTCGATACATGGTTCTCGTCGGCGCTGTGGCCGTTCTCGACGCTTGGCTGGCCGGATCAGACGCCGGAGCTGAAGACCTATTACCCGACCGACGTGCTGGTGACCGGTTTTGACATCATCTTCTTCTGGGTCGCCCGCATGATGATGATGGGCCTGCATTTCATGGATCAGGAGCCGTTTCATACCGTCTATGTCCATGCGTTGGTTCGCGACAAGAACGGGCAGAAGATGTCGAAGTCGAAAGGCAACGTCATCGATCCGCTCGAGCTCATCGACGAATACGGCGCCGATGCGCTGCGCTTCACCTTGACGGTGATGGCAGCGCAAGGGCGCGACGTTAAGCTCGATCCGGCCCGCATTGCAGGTTATCGCAATTTCGGCACCAAGCTGTGGAACGCGACGCGCTTCGCCGAGATGAACGAAGTGGCGCGCGACGACGATTTCTGGCTGCAGGACGCCAAGCTGGCGGTCAACCGCTGGATCCTGACGGAGCTGACGCGAGCCGCGCGCGACATAACCGACGGCATCACCTCGTATCGCTTCAACGAGGCGGCGGGTGCTGCCTACCGGTTCGTCTGGAACCAGTTCTGCGACTGGTATCTGGAACTGCTGAAGCCGGTGTTCATGGGCGCCGACGAGGCCGCCAAGGCCGAGAGCAGGGCATGCGTGGCCTTCGTGCTGGACGAGATCTACAAGCTGCTGCATCCGATGATGCCGTTCATGACCGAAGAACTGTGGGCCGAAACCGCCGGCGAGGGCAGGCAACGGCCGTCGCTGCTTTGTCATGCGGCTTGGCCGTCGCCCGACTTCGAGGACGAGGCGGCCGCCGCCGATATTAACTGGCTGGTCGATCTCGTCTCCGGCATCCGCTCGGTGCGTTCGGAGATGAACGTGCCGCCGGCGGCGATCGCACCGCTCGTGGTGATCGGCGCCAACGAAACGACGCGCGAAAGGCTCGAGCGTCAGGGCTCGGCCATCAAGCGTCTGGCGCGGGTCGGCGACATCTCGCTAGCGGAGGCGCCACCCAGGGGATCCGCCCAGATCGTCGTCAACGAGGCGACCATCTGCCTGCCGCTCGGCAGCCTGATCGACCTTGCCGCCGAGGCAGCGCGCCTGCACAAGGAGCTTGCCAAGGTGACCGAGGAAATAGCGCGGCTCTACAAGAAGCTGTCCAACGAGAAATTCGTCGCCAACGCGCCGGAAGAGGTAGTGGAGGCCGAGCGTGAAAAACTCGCCGAATATCGCGAGGCGCAAGAGAAGCTTTCGGTGGCATTGGCGCGGGTGCGCGATGCGGGCTGATCAAACAAACCGGGCCGGCTGGCCGCAATAGATTCGCCGGTCACGAATCTGCTTTCCAGCTAGGCCGCCTGCCACGAAAACAGGCATTCCGCAGCGTAAATCTTGAGGCAAACTGAATGTTTTTGCCCCATTGTTGCCATAATGTAACAATGGCCGGCTGGGCAGGCAAAATTCCCTGTTCCCTGGTGATTTAGGCGGTTTTACCAAGTTTTCTCGTCGATTTGCATTGAGGCGGCCATTTTCCTGCCTCGGTAAGAAGGCCGACACCTTGTCGGAAATGCGGTCCGCCAAGGTATACATGTACGCACGGCGAATTCGTTGTTGCGCCGTTAACCTGAATTGGTTCTAGCTTGATGCAAGGACATTTCGGGGAGGAGATTCATGTGTTGTTCGCGTCTGAAAGTGCTGCTGGGCGCGGGGGCTTTTTCGCTGGCTTTTGCTGGGACGGTGCAAGCCGGGGGCTTTGACCGGGGCGGCGTCAACATCGACCAGCTGTTCGACGCGGCGCCATATTCGTTCGATGCGGGCGTCACCTATGTTTCGCCACAGCGCAAACTCAAGAATGTGCAGCGTCTCGATGGCTCGGGTTTGTCGACATCGGCGGTGGACGTTGGTGGCGATTATGCGGTGCCGCATGTCGGTATCAAAGCCAACATCTTTGAGCCCGTAGACTGTCTTGCCACCTATACGAGACCGTATGGTGCGGACGCGAATTTCGGCCTGAACAACGCCTATTCGCCGACAGCGGTCAAATACGCCGTCGACACAGACGATTTCGGTCTCACCTGCTCCTATAAGGTGAACGTCGGCAAAGGCGCCATACGATTCATCGGCGGTGTCTCCTACCAGCAGGTAGACGCGTTTCTTTCCCGTCAGACACTGCTCGCCTTCGGCAATACCGGCCTCGGCGTCTTCAAACTATCCGACGAGGCATGGGGTTGGCGTGCAGGCGCAGCCTATGAGATCCCCGAGATCGCTCTGCGCGCCAGCCTAATGTACTCTTCGAGCTACAAATATGACGGGCTGTCGGGAACCGTCGACACGACCGGCTTCAGGGGCGCCTTTCCAGCGGATCTGATTCCCGGCTCTACCGGCGTGTACCCAGTCTCGGCGTCGGCTGAGATACCTCAAGCTCTGGAATTCAAGCTGCAGAGCGGCATAGCTCCTGGCTGGCTGGCCTTTGGTTCCGTCCGCTGGCAGGAGTGGAGCAAGCTTGGCGTCATTGCCATCAATGGCGTGCGCAGTCCGGTAACCGGTGCTCCCTCGCCCGTTTCATTCGATCTGCTTTATCGCGACGGCTGGACGGTCACCGGCGGCATCGGTCACAAGTTCACCGATCAATTGTCGGGCGTGGTTTCGCTGACCTGGGATCGCGGCACCTCGACGACCTCCGGCTATCAGTCGGATACCTGGGCCGTGGCCAGCGGCGTCTCCTATTCGCCGAACGACCAGATCGAGGTCAGGCTCGGCGGCTCGATCGGTGTGCTGACGAGCGGGTCATCGACTTTCAGCGGTGTCGGCGACGAGGCAAATGCCGTCACCTACACTTACGACAACGACCTGCTTCTCGCCGGTTCGGCTTCCGTTAAGATCAAGTTCTAACTACGGATTTTTAAACGCCAAAACGGCCGGGCACTGCCCGGTCGGTTCGTTCGGCGCTCGTCCGGCATTCGGCGGCGCAACAATTGCCCCCAAGATGTTCGCTCCTGTAATTGTGACGTTTTGGCAACAGTTTCTGAACAACCCTCGCGCCACCCGGCCGCCCGGGAACATTGCCCATTTCCCGCCATAAACGCGGCGCACCTCGAATTTGTCTCGGGACACGCGCCAAAAGGCTAGGCGAAGAGGCAGGCCGCACCGCCCGCGGCAAGGACGAGTATGGACACCAGAGCGATCTCCAAGGCCAAGCTGCCGAGCCGCCACGTGACCGTTGGTCCCGAGCGGGCGCCGCATCGCTCCTACCTCTATGCTATGGGGCTGTCGGCGGCCGAGATCGCGCAGCCGCTGGTCGGTGTCGCCAGCTGCTGGAACGAAGCCGCACCCTGCAACATCTCGCTGATGCGCCAGGCGCAAGTGGTCAAAAAGGGCGTGGCGGCGGCCAACGGCACGCCACGCGAATTCTGCACCATCACCGTCACCGACGGCATCGCCATGGGCCATCAGGGCATGAAGTCGTCGCTGGTGTCGCGCGAGGTCATCGCCGACTCGGTCGAACTCACCATGCGCGGCCATTGCTACGATGCGCTGGTTGGATTGGCCGGTTGCGACAAGTCGCTGCCCGGCATGATGATGGCCATGGTGCGCCTCAACGTACCGTCGATCTTCATCTATGGCGGCTCGATCCTGCCCGGCAGCTACCGTGGCCGGCAGATCACCGTGCAGGACGTGTTCGAGGCGGTGGGCCAGCACTCGGTCGGCACCATCAGCGACGCCGAGCTGCTCGAGATCGAGCAAGCCGCCTGTCCTTCGGCCGGCTCCTGCGGCGCCCAGTTCACCGCCAACACCATGGCCACCGTCGCTGAGGCCATCGGCCTGGCGCTGCCCTATTCCTGCGGCGCGCCTGCACCCTACGAGATGCGTGACCGCTTCAATTTCGCTTCCGGCGAAAAGATCATGGAGCTGATCGCAAGGAACATCCGCCCGCGCGACATCGTTACCATGGAAGCGTTGGAAAATGCCGCGACCGTGGTCTCGGCCACCGGCGGCTCGACCAACGCGGCGCTGCATCTGCCGGCGATCGCGCACGAGGCCGGGATAAAGTTCGATCTTTTCGACGTGGCCAGGATATTTGAGAAGACACCCTACATCGCCGACCTCAAGCCGGGCGGCAAGTACGTCGCCAAGGACATGTTCGAGGCCGGCGGCATTCCGCTCTTGATGAAGACGCTGCTCGACCATGGCTACCTTCATGGCGATTGCCTGACGGTGACTGGCCGCACTTTGGCCGAAAATATGGAACATGTTTCCTGGAATGACAGCCAGGATGTGGTCCGTCCCGCCAACAGGCCGATTACCCAGACCGGCGGGGTCGTGGGCTTGAAGGGTAACCTTGCCCCCGAAGGCGCGATCGTGAAGGTCGCCGGCATGACGGAGCTGAAATTCTCGGGTCCGGCGCGCTGCTTCGATTCGGAAGAGGAATGTTTCGAAGCGGTTACGCATCGCAACTATAGGGAAGGCGAGGTTCTCGTCATCCGCTACGAGGGTCCGCGCGGCGGCCCGGGCATGCGCGAAATGCTGTCGACGACGGCGGCTCTCTACGGCCAGGGCATGGGCGGCAAGGTGGCGCTCATCACCGACGGGCGTTTTTCGGGCGCAACGCGCGGTTTCTGCATCGGCCATGTCGGGCCGGAAGCGGCAGTGGGCGGCCCGATCGGGCTGCTTAGGGATGGCGACTTGATCTCGATCGATGCGGTGAACGGCACGATCGAGGTTGCATTGTCCAAAGCCGAACTGGCGGCGAGGGCAAAGGCATGGAAGGCGCGCACGACCGACTATCAATCGGGCGCGATCTGGAAATACGCACAGACGGTCGGATCTGCCCGCGACGGCGCGGTCACCCATCCCGGCGGTGCCAAAGAAACACACTGCTATGCGGACATCTGAGTTGTTGAGGTCGTCTGTCCTTTCGGCAATGGTTGCGCTCGCCACGTTTGGCGCGACCTTGGGCGCCGTCGGCCAGGCCATGGCCTTTGACGACAAGGTGTTCGACGACAAGACCGGCGTGAAGCCGCAGTCGAGCCCGTGGGCGGTGTTCCAGTTCGGCTTTTCCGCCTACAAGAACGGCCATAAGGAGCAGGCCGCGGAAGCCTATAAATATGCCGCCGAGAACGGCCAGATCGGCGCCACCTGGAAGCTTGCGCGCATGTATGCCGAAGGCGATGGCGTGGCGCGAGACGACTACGCGGCGTTCAAGTTCTTCTCAGAGATCGTCGACCAGGATGTCGAGCCCGGTTCGCCCGAGGAAAGCTATGTTTCGGACGCATTGGTGGCGCTTGGCGACTATCTGAGGAAGGGCATTCCCGGCAGCCCCGTCGAGGAGAACGAGGTGGCGGCCCAGGAATATTACATGCGTGCCGCCGCCAACTACCGCAATCCGAATGCCCAGTTCGAGATGGGCCAGATGTTCCTCAAGGGTGAGGGCGGCGTCAAGGCCAGCGTCAAGCAGGCAGGACGCTGGTTCCAGCTGGCGGCCGAAAAGGGCCATGCGGGCGCGCAGGCGACGCTCGGCAATCTGCTCTTCCAAAGCGGCAAGATCGTGCGAGGGCTGGCGATGATGACCGCGGCGCTCGAACGGGCCTCACCTGCCGACCAGCCATGGATCCGTGGCATGCAGGAAGAAGCGTTTGCCGCCGCCGGCGAAGCCGACCGCCGCACCGCGATCTCGCTGGCCGACGACATCCTCACCAAGGGTGGCGGCGACCAGTAGGCCGGCAGAAATTCCGTTTTGAGATCAATTCTCGTTCGGTTCCGCCGGCATGCCGCTGGGCGCCGGCGTTGAGATCGGTGTGCCTTGCAAATGCGGGGCCGGCGTGTCCTCCGGGCATCCATCCCGCTGCTTTGTCCAGGACGTGTTGTTGAGCACCATCTCGCAACGGGCGAGGTAGCTTTGGCCGGCAGGCGTCAGACAGGCGACCCGGCCGATCTGGAATGATTTGCCGTTGGCAAGGCACTCTGCATCGGCAAAAGCCGGCGTCGCCACCGCCATCGCAAGCGCGCAGCCAATCGGGCAGAGTGCAAATCGAGTAGTCATGGGAACCCCAGCCACCATGATGATTTCGCATCAAGCGCGCGATTTGTGGCGATAAGAGGTCAACTTATCAATGTGCCGCCGGACGGCAGGTCCCGTCAGGCTGGCCGCAGCGCCAGATCGATCGCCACCGGCACGTGGTCGGAGGGTTTTTCCCAGGCGCGCACCTGCTTCTCGATCGAAGCCGAGGAAAACCAGTTGGCGGCTTCGGGCGACAGAAGCAAATGGTCGATGCGGATGCCGTTGTTCTTCTGCCAGGCGCCGGCCTGATAGTCCCAGAACGTAAAGACGTCCGCGGAGTCGGTGACGGCACGCACGGCTTCGGTGAAGCCGAGATTCTTCAGCCGCCGGAACGCCTGCCGCGTCGCGGGCTGGAACAGTGCATCGCTTAGCCAGTTTTCCGGATATTTCGCGTCGATTGGCTCGGGGATGACATTGTAGTCGCCGGCCAGGACCAGCGGCTCTTCCAGAGCAAGCCGCTCCTCAGCCCAGCGCTCAAGTCGCGCCATCCAGGAAAGCTTGTAGGAGAACTTCTTCTCGTCGTCGATCGGGTTGCCGTTCGGCAGATAGATCGAGGCAACGCGCAAGGCGCCCTTGTCGGTCGAGAACACGCCCTCGATGAAACGCGCCTGTTCGTCGGCATCGTCGCCCGGCAAGCCGCGATTGACCTCATCGAAACGCAGCTTCGACAGGATAGCGACGCCGTTGAAGCCTTTTTGGCCGTAAGTCTCGACATTGTAACCGAGCGCCTCGATCTCGGCGCGAGGAAACTGCTCGTCGACCGTCTTGATCTCCTGCAGGCAGGCGATGTCGGGCGCGCTTTCCGTCAGCCAGTGGGTCAAATTGCCGATGCGGGCGCGAACGCCGTTGATGTTCCAGGTGACGATTTTCATGGCGGCCTCGATAGGCTGGTGATCCGGAGACTAGCGATCCGGTGGATGACGTTCGACAAGGCCGATCGTATTGCCTGCCGGGTCCTTTAGGAAGGCCATCCATTCGCTTTCCCCGGCCTGGCCGAACAGGCCTTCGGTGTCGCGATGAACGAGCGCCGGCGGCGCGGTGAAGGGGATGCCGGCGGCCTTTGCCGAAGCGTGGAATTCTTCGAGGCCCGATATATCGAGATAGACGGTGCCGGCCGACAGGCCGTCGGTGAAAAGCAGGCGCACGTCACCGGCCAGGATGAAGGCGATGCCCGGCGGGTCGAAACGCGCGTGCAGGCTCATGCCGAGCACTTCGCGCCAGAACGCCAGCGTCGCATCGAGGTCGCGCCCGGCGGAAAGCGCGACCTGACGGACCGCGCCTATGCGGCCCATGTTCATTCGCTCCCGAAAGGTTGGCGCTCGGCATTTTCCGCAAGTATTTGTTCAATTGCCTGCCGCAGATGCAATGCCTGCTCGCGCGTCGTGCTTTCGTGCATCCAATCACAGGCATCAAAGAGGCAGCCAAGCCAAACCGGGAAGTCGTATTTCTGCTCGATGGGGGAGACCATGCGGCAGACCTGAAAGGGTTCCAGGTCGCTGTCAAGGTAAGTCCGAATGCGTCGAAGGAGCAGCTTACGTGCTATTTCCTTGGCTTCATCGGACTTGTCGTTGAAATCGGGAAAATACCGCGCGATCAGCGACCTCAAATGACCATGAGCTTCCGCAAGATTAACAGCATTCCGCGGATTGCACCGCACGAGCTGCACATAGTCAGCATCGTCTGAGTAGACCCGAGCTATCTTGTGACGGTTGGCCCAACCAACGATATCGACATCGGAAATTGCTTCTATCTCGCGGGCGACAAGGACCGTCATCGGATCCTCAAGGCCCTCGAGGAGCGGCTTCATATTTTCAAATACTGAAGCTGGTGCCGCAGCCGCAGGATGCGACCGCATTGGGGTTTCTGATCTGGAACGACTGGCCCATCAGATCGTCGACGAAATCGATTACCGAGCCGCCCATGTAGACCAGCGACAGGTCGTCGATAAGTACGGTGGCGCCGTCCTTTTCGATGGCGACGTCGTCATCATTGCGCCTGTCGACCAGATCGAACTTGTAGGAAAAGCCGGAACAGCCGCCGCCCTCGACCGAAACGCGCAGCGCCGTCTTACCGGCTTCGCTCGCCACAATCTTGGCAATTCGCCTGGCGGCGGCGTCGGTCATCTCGACTTTCATGGCAGTCTTGGCATCAGCGCCCATGGGCGTCACCTTGCATTCGGTTTCGTATGATAGGTATGAAGCGCGACGGGGCAAGTCAACTGCGGCATACGCTATGACCAACGAGTTGGGCGACATCGGATTCGGCTATCGGCCGCGCGCGGCCTATGCCAGCGACCCGGCAAAGTCGCGCGGGCGGTTGTTCGACGAGGTGGAAAGCCCGACGCGCACGCCGTTCCAGCGCGACCGCGACCGCATCATCCATTCGACGGCGTTCCGCCGGCTGAAGCACAAGACGCAAGTGTTCGTCGCACACGAAGGCGACCATTACCGCACGAGGCTGACGCATTCGATCGAGGTCGCGCAAATCGCACGCGCTCTGGCGCGGGCGCTGCGCGGCGACGAGGACCTGGCCGAGGCGGTGGCTCTGGTGCACGACTTCGGCCACACGCCCTTCGGCCATACCGGCGAGGACGCGCTGAACGACAAGATGGCCGCCTGGGGCGGCTTCGACCACAATGCGCAGTCGCTGCGCGTGGTGACGCGGCTGGAGCGGCGCTATGCCGAGTTCGACGGGCTGAACCTCACCTGGGAAACTCTGGAGGGGCTGGTCAAGCACAATGGCCCGCTGACCGATGCCAAGGGCAAAGGGCTGAAGGGGCCGGTGCCGCAGGCGATCCGCGACTATTCCGAACTGCACGACCTCGAGCTCGACCGCTTCGCCGGTATCGAGGCGCAGTGCGCGGCGATTGCCGACGACATCGCCTACAACACCCACGACATCGATGACGGGCTGAGGGCAGGGCTGTTGACGCTCGATATGCTGGAGGGCGTTTCGCTGCCGGGGTCGATCCTCAAGGGCGTGCGTCAGCGCTATCCGGCGCTCGATGACGTACGCACCGGCCACGAGCTGATGCGCCGGCAGATCACCATCATGGTCGAGGACGTGATCGTCTCGACGACGGCCAATCTGGCGCGCATCAAGCCTGACAGCGCCGAAGCGGTAAGGGCGGCCGGCGAGACGATGGTGAGCTTCTCCGCCGAGACGGCCGTATCGGAAAAGGAGCTGAAGGCCTTTCTTTACAAGCATCTCTACCGGCACGCGGACGTCATGCGGGTGCGCGCCGAGGCCGACCAGATCGTCCGAGACCTGTTCGACGTCTATTTCGCCGATCCGCGCGCCATGCCGGATGGCTGGCGCGAAGGGCTCGACCGGGCAGAGGACCGCGTCAAGGCGCGCAGTGTTGCCGATTTCCTGGCCGGCATGACGGACACTTATGCGCTCAAGGAACACAGGCGTTTGTTTGACCATACGCCGGATTTGAGCTAGGGCGGGCTCGATTTTGCCGGCCAGCGAGCCGGACCCCTGCAAAACCGTCAGAGCCACAGCAATGAACATCTTCGCCGATTTCAACGCGCGAATCATAAAGGCCGTCGAAGCGCTTGATTTGAAAGACAAGGATGGCGCGTCGCCGGACCTGTCGCGCATCGCTGTCGAGCCGCCGCGCGATGCCAGCCATGGCGACCTCGCGACCAACGCTGCCATGGTGTTGGCCAAGCCGACCGGCCAGAATCCGCGCGCGCTGGCAGAAAGGCTGGCTGAGGCGCTGCGCGCCGACGAGGATATCGCGGCCGCCGAGATCGCCGGCCCGGGCTTCGTCAATCTCAGGCTCAAGGACGGCTTCTGGCAGGCGCATCTGACGGCGCTGCTCGGCGAAGGCCGCAATTACGGCCGCTCGACGATCGGCGGCGGCAAGAAAACCAATGTCGAATATGTCTCGGCCAACCCGACCGGGCCGATGCATGTCGGCCATTGCCGGGGTGCCGTGGTCGGCGACGCGCTCGCCAATCTGATGGCCTTCGCCGGTTACGACGTGACCAAAGAATATGTCATCAACGATGCCGGTTCGCAGATCGACGTGCTCGGACGCTCGGTCATGCTGCGCTACCGCGAGGCGCTTGGCGATGAGATCGGCGACATTCCGGCCGGGCTTTATCCAGGCGACTATCTGATCCCCGTTGGTCAAGCGCTGGCCAGCGAATTCGGCCGCTCCCTGCTGCAGATGCCGGACGAGGAGGCGCTTGCCATCGTCAAGGACAGGACGATCGATGCGATGATGACGATGATCCGCGAGGATCTGGCGCTGCTCAACGTGCATCACGACGTCTTCTTCTCCGAGCGGACGCTGCATGCCAACAATGCGAAGAAGATCCGCTCGGCGATCAACGACCTGACTCTGAAGGGGCACATCTACAAGGGCAAGCTGCCGCCGCCCAAAGGCGAGAAGCCGGACGACTGGGAGGACCGCGAGCAGACGCTGTTCCGCTCGACCGCAGTCGGAGACGACATGGATCGGGCGCTGGTCAAGTCGGACGGCACCTTCACCTATTTCGCCGCCGATGTCGCCTACCTCAAGGACAAGGTCGATCGCGGCTTCGTCGATCTGATCTATGTGCTTGGTGCCGACCATGGCGGCTATGTGAAACGGCTGGAAGCGCTTGCCCGGGCAATTGCCGGCGACGAGGTCAAGCTTACCGTGCTGCTTTGCCAGCTGGTGAGGCTGTTTCGCGCCGGCGAGCCGGTTCGCATGTCGAAGCGGTCGGGCGAGTTCGTGACCTTGCGCGAAGTGGTCGAGGAGGTCGGCCGCGACCCGATCCGCTTCATGATGCTCTATCGCAAGAACGACGCGCCGCTCGACTTCGACTTCGCCAAGGTGACCGAGCAGTCGAAGGATAATCCCGTATTCTACGTGCAGTATGCCTCGGCGCGCTGCCATTCGGTGTTCCGGCAGGCGAGCGAGCAGTTGGGCGAGGCCATGTTCGACCGCAACCAGCTGGCCGCCGAAGTGGCTTTGCTGACCGACGAGGGTGAGATCGGCCTGATCAGGAAGCTCGCCGAATATCCTCGGCTAATCGAAGCCGCGGCCCTCGCGCTCGAGCCCCATCGGCTGGCATTTTACCTCTACGAACTCGCTTCCAGCTTCCACGGACACTGGAACCGGGGCACCGACAATCCCGACTTACGTTTTGTTAAGGTTAACGACCGACAATTGACGTATGCCAGACTAGGGCTGGTGCAGGCTGTCTCGGACGTTTTGACGTCCGGCCTGACGCTGATCGGAGCCAATGCGCCCACCGAAATGCGTTAGGTTTGAGTAAAAAACCTGTCACCTTTTGCCCACATTGCGCTGGTAAGGGCCAACCCTACGCGACGTCCATGGCGTCCGAATGAGTGCGAGTTCGGGAACAATAATGGCAGACAGAACCCAGCTGAGAGCAGCCGACCACAACGACATCGCCAACGATGATCCGTTCGCGGAACTGACCAGGATCATGGGGTTCGACCCGCGCCAGCCGGTCAAACCGCAAACGCCGGCCCAGCCGAAAACCGCTGCCGCCGAACCGTCGGTGGACGAGGGCGATTTCGAGATCGATCTCGAGAAGGAGTTGATGGGCGAATTCGGCGCCGACGCCAATGATAATGCTTCCCCTGCCAAGCTTCGCGAGCCGACACCCGAACCGACCGCCGCCGACGAAATGGAGGACGCGCTTGCTGCCTCATTCGAACAGGATTTCGCGTTCGACGACAGTGCGGTGGATGATGTTGCTCCTGTTGCGGCCGCTCCTGTTGCCGCCGACGAAATTGCCTCCGGCCCCGAAAGGGCGTTCGCTCCCGCTGTCGAGCCGGAGTTCGATGAAGAGTTCGATAACGCCGTCGCCGGCTCGCTCGAAGACGTGTCGCCGTTCGAGGACGACCTTTCGAGTGACGACGAACTTGCCGCCTCGCTCGACCAGGAATTTCGGCTCGACGACGGCGTGACCGGCGAGGACGAACCTAGGGCCGCAGCCGAGGCGATCGAGCCGGTCGACCAGCCCGCCTTCGACCCCGCCTTGGACGACGAGTTCGACGACGCCGTGGCAAGCTCGCTCGAAGACGAACTGATGCTCGAAGAGCATGAGCCGATGGAGCAGGGGGTCGCCGCTGAAACGGCGGTGCAAGCCGCCGCGCCTGCATTCGATGACGAGTTCGACGACGCGGTTGCAAGCTCGCTTGAAGACGAGCGGATGTTTGACGAGCAGGAGCCGGCCGATAACGCCGCCCCGGTATCGCCGGTTGAGGCGGCCGATGAGAATTTTGCCGACCATGCCGATGATGCCATGGCTGATGTCGACATGGACTTCGACGTTCGTGCGAACGAGCCTGCCGAAATCGAAGAACCAGAGTTTATCGAAGAGCTGTCGATCGACGAGCCAGAGGCCGCCCGGCTTTCCGGCACGGCCGCTGAAGCGGCGCTCGACGACGATTTCGATCTGAGCTTCGACGATGCGCCTGCCGAGCACGCCGAACAGCCCGTAGCGCAGGTCGTTGCAGCCGAACCAGCGGCCCAGGCCGCCGCCGTCGTCCCAACGGCCCCAGTGGCCGAGGAACGCAGCTTGGAGGACGAACTGAACGCGCTGTTGGGTGCGATGAGCACACGGCCGGCACAAGCGGTCAACGAACCTCAGACAAGCCAGCAGCCTGCCCAGCAGACTGCCCAGAAGCCCGTGATGGCTGTTCAGCAGCCCATCGCGCCGGTAATTCAGAAGCCAGCAGTGGCTGCTGAACAGCCAATGGCGGCGGTCAAAGACGTCGCCAACGACCCGGTGCATGCTGTCGACGAGCTGGATTGGGAACTCGACGAGCACGAGCCCGCTGAGCCGCAGCAGTCCAGTGCCGCCGATGACGCCGATCTTGGCAGTGTCCTCCTCGATGAGCTTGAAGGCGAGGATTTCGGTGTTGAAGCCGCTGCCGGACCTGCGGGTGACTTAGACAACGATGCGCTCGACGCCGACTTCGCCAGGAACATCGGCCTGGATCATGACTCGGCCGACAAGAGTGCGGCAGCTGTCGCCGAAGAAGACCCGCTCGATGCGCTGAACTGGCTGACGACACGCGCCACGCCGCCCGAGCCGGCCCGCTCGTGGAGCCGCGTGACGCCGGTCGCACAGCCTCAACCCGCCTTTGCAAGCCAGCCGGTGGCTTCGGCGCGTCCGGCACCACCACCGCAACCGGCTGCAACGCCATCCTATCGGGCCGCACCGGTCGAAGAGAGGCCGTCCTATGAAGGCCAGGCATCCCGTGAAGATAGGTCATCCTATGAAGATCGGCCCACCTACATGGAAGCTGCGCCAACCTCGCATCAACAGCCTTCCGCCTATGACGAGATGCCCGATGTCGAGACGGTCGACGTGCCCGAGCGCGTCGTGGCGCTGGCGGACGATCTCGACATTCCGGAGCTCAACTTCGACGATGACGAGCCGGTGGCGCCCGCCTACGACGATCTCGATGCCGATTTTGCCAGCCTTCTCACCGAAATGAATGCCACGGATATAGCGCCGGCCCCGGTGCGCAGTGCTGGCTATGACGATGAATACGATGCCGGCTTCGCGTCTGGCTACAAGCAAGATCGCGGCGAGACGCGCGCCTATGGCACCAAGCCTGCGGAAGCCCCTGTCAGCCCGGCAACCGCTTCCTATGCGGATGCAGCGGACGGTTTCGATCTGGGCTCATTACCCGGCGGCCAGCCGGTTTCGCAAGCCGACGATTTCACCTTCGATGAACTCGACTACGATCCCGAACTGGACGAGGAGATGTCGGTTCCCGGCCTCGCCGAACGCGAGGCCGAAAGGCAGCCGCGCAGGCGCGGGCTGCTGATAGGTGCGGTGGTCGGCGCCGTTGCGATCGCCGGAGGCCTTGGCGCCTTTGCGTTGACCCTCGGCGGCAAGAGCGGCGGCGATGCGCCGGTCATCGTCAAAGCCGACAACAGGCCGATCAAGATCAAGCCGGAAAATCCAGGCGGCACTGTCGTGCCGAACCAGGACAACAAGGTTTATGACGCTGTGGCCAAGGGCGCCAAGCCCGCCGAGCCGGTTCAGCAGAAGCTGGTCACCAACACCGAAGAGCCTGTGGACCTGAAGGCCAACGAACCGGAGAGCCGCGTCGTCGATCTTTCGCCCAATGACCCCGATGCCGCAGACGATATCGACGCACCCGGCACCGAGGCGTCCGATAGCAATGCGTCTGGCACCAACGCGCCTGACACCAGCGCGCCTGACACCAATGCGCTTGGCGCCAGTGCGGCTGGCGCTACCGACACCGCCGCCGCACCAGCGCCCAAGTCCGAGGATCGCATCGCGCAGGTTCTGCAGGAGGTCGACAAGGGTGCCGAGACCGTCGCCGTTGCGCCGCGCAAGGTACGGACCATGGTCGTGAAACCTGACGGCTCGCTGGTGGCGCGCGAGGATCCGGCGCCAGCCGCCCCGCAGATGGCCGCTGCCGAGCCGGCCGATCCGGCGCCGCAGCACGTGGCTCCGGCCGCCCAGGCCGACGCCGCCGCGCAGACCGGCACCGTGCCCCTGATCGACCAAATGACAAGCGACCCGAAGATTGGCGACCCGAAGATTGGCGACCAGCCGAGTGGCGATCAGGCGAGCGGCGATCAGGCCGAAACCTCCAAGCTGCAGCCGGCGCCCAAGCCCGACACAAAGGCTGAAGCCAAGGCCCAGGCGTCAGCCAGCAAGCAGTCGGCCACCACCCCGGCCACGGTTCCGGTGGCGCCGCAGCGCCCGTCCGACCAGCCGGTCGACGTGGTCGGCGAGGTCAAGCCCGATCAGGTTGCTTCCATCGATCCGGCCGCTGCCGGCGCTGGTTCGTGGTCGATACAGATCGCTTCGCAGCCGACAGTCGAAAGCGCCCAGGCGACTTACCAGGATCTGCAGCGCCGCTACGGCAGCGTGCTTTCCGGCCGCACCGCCAACATCGTCAAGGCCGAGATTGCCGGCAAGGGCACCTTCTACCGCGTCCGCGTTCCGGCGCAGTCTCGCAACGAGGCGATCAAACTGTGCACCAGCTACAAGGCCGCCGGCGGCAATTGCTTCGTGTCCCACTAGCGGCACCAAAGCCCCTCGAAAAGCCGGCGCCCGCGCCGGCTTTTTTGCGTGAACGGAAACCTTTGGAGGCAATTGCGGGCGATTCCCTTTGTCGTCGCGAAGCTCTAAACTGTTCCGCATGACCGAATCAAAATCCATGATCCTCGGCTGCGCCGGGAAATCACTGAGCCGCGACGAGATCCGATTCTACCGCAACGAATGCCCGTGGGGCTTCATCCTGTTTGCGCGCAATATCGGCGAGACCGAGCAGATCCGCGATCTGGTCGCCGCCATGCGCGACTGCGTCGGGCGTGCGGACGCGCCGGTATTCATCGACCAGGAGGGCGGCCGCGTGCAGCGCCTGCGGCCGCCGCTGGCGCCAAACTATCCGGCTGCCGGTGCACTCGGCGCCTTGTGGCGCGACGACCATGACGCCGGCACCCGTGCCGCATGGCTAATGGCGCGGCTGCATGCCTTCGACCTGCTGCGCTACGGCATCACGGCGGATTGCCTGCCGGTGCTCGATGTGCCGATCGAGGGCGCCAGCGACGTCATCGGCGCGCGCGCCTATGGCAAGGAGCCGCGCGCCGTCATCGAATTGGGTCGCGCCGCGGCGGAAGGCCTGATGGCAGGCGGCGTGCTGCCGGTGATGAAGCATATTCCCGGTCATGGAAGGGCCTTCGCCGATACGCATTTCGAACTGCCCACCGTCGATGCCTCGATCGGCGACCTGCAGCGGCATGATTTTGCGCCATTCAGGGAGCTCAACCATTTACCGATGGCGATGACGGCGCATGTCGTCTATAGCGCGATCGACCCGAAGAACCCGGCCACCACATCCGGCAAGGTCATCGAAAAGATCATCCGCGGCGAAATCGGCTTCGACGGTCTGTTGATGAGCGACGACACTTCGATGAAGGCACTTTCTGGGGATTTCCCGTCAAAGGCGGCCGCTATCCTTGCGGCGGGCTGCGATCTGGTCCTTCACTGCAACGGCGTGTTCGAGGAGATGGCCGGCATTGCATCGCGAACGACCGGCCTTGAAGGCAAGTCGTTTGAGCGCGCGGAGCGGGCGCTGACCTATATCAGGAACCGTGACGTTGCGGACGAGACCGAGATTCGGGCCGAATTTGCCAGTTATTTCGACGCGGTAGCCTAGCATCAAAGGAAGCTAAGTGGCGGAAGCATTGGACCTGAAGGCCGGCAAGGCCGCACCGATGGACCGCTTGTGGGCCGAGAACGACGATTCCCGGCTGACCGGCGATCCGGCGTTGGTCGTCGATGTGGCCGGTTTCGAAGGTCCGCTCGATCTTCTGCTGCATCTTGCCCGCAATCAGAAGGTCGACCTGTCGCGCATCTCGATCCTGGCGCTGGCCGAACAGTATCTGGCATTCGTCGAGAAGGTGAGGGCGCTCAGGCTGGAGCTTGCCGCCGACTATCTGGTGATGGCAGCGTGGCTGGCGTTTCTCAAGTCGAAGCTCCTGATCCCCAAGCAGCCCGGCGACGAAGGCGAAAGCGGCGAGGAACTGGCGGCGGTGCTGCAGTTCCGGCTGAAGCGGCTGGAGGCGATGCGCGACGCGGCGGCACGGCTGGTCAACCGCAACCGGCTCGGACGCGACGTGTTTGCACGCGGCATGCCGGAGATGGTGATCGTCGAGAGGCGCAATGCCTATTCGGCCTCGCTCTATGACCTGTTGACCGCCTATGCCCAGCAGCGCCAGAAGCAGGCGATCACCAATGTGACGATTGCCAGGCGCGGCGTGTGGTCGCTCAAGGATGCGCGCGACGTGCTGACCAGGCTGATCGGGTCGCTGCGCGACTGGACGGCGCTCGACAGTTTCCTGGTCGAATATCTGGCCGGCCCGGAAGACCGGCGCACCGCGGTTGCCAGCTCGTTTGCCGCGACACTGGAACTGGTGCGCGAAGGCAAGATGGAAATGCGGCAGGACCAGGTGTTCGCGCCGCTTTATCTGCGCGGCCGCGCCCAGGCCATCAAGATAGTCGAGGTGACATCATGAGCGAACGCGCCAACGCTTCGATCATTCCGTTCAAGGTCGAGGACGACGCCGAGCAAGGCGCGGTCGCCGAGAATCCGGCACAAAATCAGGGGCAAAATTTGTCGCGGAATCCTGGCGAGCGGCTGCATATAGCGGAGGCCGTACGGATGGCCGAGGCGATCGTATTCGCCAGCGCCGAGCCGGTCAGCGAAAAACAGCTCACTTCGCGACTGCCCGACGGCATCAACATTGCCGCGGCAATGGCCGAACTGCAGCAGATCTATGCGCGGCGCGGCGTCAATCTGGTGCGCGTCGGCGATGCGTGGGCGTTTCGCACCGCCGGCGACCTCGCCTTCCTGATGAGCCGTGACACGGTGCAGCAGCGCAAACTGTCCCGCGCTGCCCTCGAAGTGCTGGCGATCATCGCCTACCACCAGCCGGTAACGCGCGCCGAGATCGAGGACATCCGCGGCGTCGAGACGTCAAAGGGGACGCTCGACACGCTGATGGAGACCGAATGGGTGAGGATGCGCGGCCGGCGCCGCACGCCCGGCCGTCCCGTCACCTATGGCACGACCGATATTTTCCTCGACCATTTCGCGCTGGAGGAGATACGCGATCTCCCCGGCATGGAGGAATTGAAGGGTGCGGGGCTGCTGTCCGGCCGTATGCCGTCGAATTTCTCGGTGCCGCTGCCGCCGGCCGATCCCGATGCGCTCACCGACGACGAGGATCCGCTGACCGATATCGACCTCGAGGAACTCGGTCTTTTGACGCCGCGCGTCACGGAAGATTGAGCCGAGCGCCATCTTAAAGCCACAGGCAGGATGGAACTGCGCCGATTGGTAGCGGGCCGCCGTGCCGAAAGTGCGTGACTTCGGCGACTCATTCATGAACTCTGTCGCAGTTCTGTTTGAATCCGAACCCGAAAGCGCATAGATCAGCGTCTGGGAAACCGTTCGAGAGAGATTTGCTATGGGTTCATTTTCGATTTGGCACTGGATGATCGTTCTGGTGATCGTGCTGCTGGTCTTCGGCCGCGGCAAGATCCCCGAGCTGATGGGCGACATGGCCAAGGGCATCAAGAGCTTCAAGAAGGGCATGGCGGACGACGAGACTGCCGACGACAAGCGCACCGTCGAACACCGTGCCGACGAAACCGTTTCGGTACCGAAGGAAAAGGCCAGCAAAAGCTGAGCCCAAACTTTAGTCGGAACGTATAGCCATGTTCGAAGTCGGCTGGACCGAGATGCTGGTGATCGCGATCGTCATGATCGTGGTCGTCGGGCCCAAGGATTTGCCCAACATGCTGCGCACCTTCGGTCGCACGACGGCGAAGCTGCGCGCCATGGCTTCCGATTTCCAGCGGCAGTTCAACGACGCGTTAAAGGAAGCCGAACTCGACGACGTCAAGAAGTCGGTCGATTCGCTGAGAAGTCTCAATCCGGCAGCCGAGATCAGGAAGCAGCTCAATCCATTCGAACAGGCCGCCGCCGACGTCCGTTCCGGGGTCGATGCCGTGATGAAACCCAAGCCGGCCGTCGATGCCGCCGCTTCGACGGAGCAGGCAGCCGAGCCGCTGAACAACGGCGCAACGACGATGCCGGGCGTCAGCCCGCCGGAGCCGACGCCGGCCACGCCGATTTTTCCGGCGATGACGGACGAGTCCGTCGTGGCGCCGGCCGTGCAGGCGCAAACGGCTGCAGCGGCAGTGCCGCAAAAAGCATCTGCGGCAAAGAAGAAGCCGGCGCCCGTGAAAGCCGCGGCCGCCGCGCCGGCCAAGCCGGCAAAGACCGCTGCGCCAAAGGCCGCCGCAAAAGCTGAGCCGAAACCGCAGTCGTCAGCAGCGAAGAAGCCGGCGGCAGCAGCGAAGAAGCCGGCCGCCAGGAAAACGGCGGGAGCCGCCAAGTGAGCGTTTCGGACAAGGAAAAGGACGAGATCGAAAAATCGTCGGCTCCGCTGATGGAGCACCTGATCGAGCTGCGCCGGCGGTTGATCTGGTCGATCGGCGGTTTTTTCGTCGCCTTCCTGGTCTGCTTCTTTTTCGCCAAGCGGCTGTTCAACCTTCTGGTCATTCCGTTCAAATGGGCCACGCAATGGGCCGGGCTCGACCCGCACAAGGTCGAGCTGATCTATACGGCGCCACAGGAATTCTTCTTTACCCAGGTCAAGCTCGCCATGTTCGGCGGCATGGTCATAGCGTTTCCGCTGATCGCCACGCAGATCTACAAATTCATCGCGCCCGGCCTCTACAAGAACGAACGCAATGCCTTCCTGCCGTTCCTGATCGCCTCGCCGATCCTGTTCCTGATGGGCGCGTCGCTGGTCTATTTCTTCTTCACGCCGATGGTAATGTGGTTCTTCCTCGCAATGCAGCAGACCGGCACCAATGACCAGGTGCAGATTTCGCTGCTGCCGAAAGTGTCCGAATATCTCAGTCTGATCATGACGCTGATCTTCTCCTTCGGCCTGGTGTTCCAGTTGCCGGTGGTGACAAGCCTGATGACGCGGGTCGGCATGCTGTCGTCCACGGCCCTTGCCGAGAAGCGTAAATGGGCGATCGTCATCGCCTTCGTCGTGGCGGCGGTGCTGACGCCGCCCGACCCGATGAGCCAGATCGGCCTCGCCATTCCGACGATCCTGCTCTACGAGGTCTCGATCTGGTCGGCCCGGTTGATCGAGCGCAGCAAGGAGCGCGACCGTGTGGCCCGCGAGAAACAGGACGCCACCGAAGAGGTGGCCGACAAGCCGGCGGACGCGTCATCGACGTAGGTTCGGTTGAAGCGGACAGCATCTTTCTTCCAGCCGCTGCAACTTTGTTCTTGCTTTGTGCCGGCAGCTATGCTACTAATTTGGCTATGGTGCCAATTGGCTCCAAAAACCCGCCCACTCAGGGCGGGTTTTTTGTTTCTTCCTTTTGAAGTTCCGGTGTTGCCGCCTGAGGTCGGCGGGACAGCGCCCCCCTCTGTCCTGCCGGACATCTCCCCCACTGGGGGGGAGATTGGCAACTTCGCCGATGGCTTGCTTTTTCAGCGCCGGAGATTGGCGAAAGCCGCAGTGACGGCCGATCTCCCCACCCGTGGGGGAGATGTCCGGCAGGACAGAGGGGGGCGCGAAGGAACTCTGCCTTGACGCCTTGCATCGATGCGGTTTACCCCCTTCTGGCCTACTCAAGGACGAACAGACCATGCTTGACATCAAATGGATTCGCGACAACCCGAAGGCCCTTGTCGAAGCGCTCCAGAAGCGCTCGTGGTCGGCTGAGGATGCGCGGTCCACGGTCGACGACTTGATCGCGGCGGATGAGGCGCGGCGCGAGCATCTGACCGAGCTGCAGGCCAGACAAGAACGCCGCAACGCCGCCTCGAAGGAGATCGGCAATGCCATGCGCTCGGGCGACGCCGCTCTTGCCGAAAGGCTGAAGGCCGAGGTCGGCGAGATCAAGGCCTTCATCCAGAATGGCGAGGCGCGCGAGCGCGAGCTCGACAAGGCGCTGAACGATGTGTTGGCTGTGCTGCCAAACGTGCCGTTCGACGACGTGCCGGTCGGCAAGGACGAGCACGACAACGTCGTCAAGCGCGTCGTCGGCGAGGTGCCGACGCGGCCGAACTGGGTGAAGGAGCATTTCGAGATCGGCGAAGCGCTCGGCATGATGGATTTCGAGCGGGCAGCACGGCTTTCCGGCTCGCGCTTCACCGCACTCAAAAGCGGCCTGGCGCGGATGGAACGCGCGCTCGGCCAGTTCATGCTGGATCTGCACACCACCGAGCACGGCTATGTAGAGATCCAGCCGCCGTTGATGGTGCGCGACGAGGTGCTTTTCGGAACCGGGCAACTGCCGAAATTCGAGGAGGATTTATTCTTCGTTCGGCACGGGGACGGCAGGCTTGGCCTGATCCCAACCGCCGAAGTGCCGCTCACCAATCTCGTTCGCGACGAGATCACGCCGCACGAAAAACTGCCGCTGCGCTATACGGCGCTGACGCCGTGCTTCCGCTCCGAGGCGGGCTCGGCCGGGCGCGACACGCGCGGCATGCTGCGCCAGCACCAGTTCTACAAGGTCGAACTGGTGTCGATCACCGACCAGGAGACTTCGGTTGCCGAGCATGAGCGCATGACCGAATGCGCCGAGGAGGTGCTGAAGCGGCTCGGCCTGCCGTTCCGCACCGTGACGCTGTGCACCGGCGACATGGGCTTTGGTGCGCGCAAGAC
Organism: Mesorhizobium sp. M0208; assembly: GCF_040322015.1. Lineage (NCBI taxonomy): Bacteria > Pseudomonadati > Pseudomonadota > Alphaproteobacteria > Hyphomicrobiales > Phyllobacteriaceae > Mesorhizobium > Mesorhizobium sp. M0208. The sequence goes on from NZ_JAMYSP010000023.1 coordinate 30,273, forward strand.
CTACGACATCGAGGTCTGGCTGCCCGGCCAGAATGCCTATCGCGAGATATCGTCGTGCTCGGTATGCGGCGATTTCCAGGCGCGGCGCATGGACGCCCGCTACAAGGACAAGGACGGCAAGGGCAACCGCTTCGTCCACACGCTGAACGGTTCGGGCACCGCCGTCGGCCGCGCTCTCATTGCCGTCATCGAAAATTACCAGAACGAGGACGGCAGCGTAACCATTCCTGAAGCGCTTCGGCCTTACATGGGCGGTCTGGAAAAGATCGAATCGACATAATGCGCATCCTTCTGACCAACGACGACGGCATCCATGCCGAGGGCCTTGCATCACTCGAACGCATCGCGCACACGCTGTCGGACGACGTCTGGGTGGTGGCACCGGAACAGGATCAGTCCGGCTATGCGCATTCGCTGTCGATCTCGGAGCCGCTGCGGCTCAGGAAAATCGGCGAAAAGCACTTTGCGGTGCGCGGCACGCCGACCGACTGCGTCATCATGGGCGTGAAGAAGATCCTGCCCGAAGCGCCTGACCTGATCCTGTCCGGCGTCAATTCCGGGGCCAACATCGCCGACGACGTCACCTATTCGGGCACGGTCGCCGGCGCCATGGAAGGCGCGCTGCTCGGCGTGCGCTCGATCGCCATCAGCCAGGCCTATTCCTATGTCGGCGAGGACCGCGTCGTTCCCTACGAGACCGCCGAAGCGCTGGCGCCGGCGCTGCTCGAAAAGCTCGTCGCCATGCCGTTGCCGGACGGCGTGCTGCTCAACGTCAATTTTCCGAATTGTACGCCGGAAGAGATCGCCGGAACTGTGGTTACTTCGCAGGGCAAGCTGGTCCACAGCCTGTGGGTCGACGAGCGGCGCGACGGGCGCGGCTTGCCTTACTACTGGCTGCGCTTCGGCCGCGAGCCGGTCGAGGGCAAGCAAGGCACCGACCTCCATGCCTTGCGCAATCGGCTGGTGTCGGTGACGCCGCTGCAGCTCGATCTCACCGCGCATGAAATCCGCGATCAACTGGCCAAGGCGCTCGCATGAACTCAAACCACGCTGCAACGGTCGACGAGCGCGAAGGTTTCGCTGCCTTCCTGCTTCGCCTGCGCGGCAGGGGCACGGTGCCGAAGGCGCTGATCGCCGCCTTTGAGGCGACGCCGCGGCGCGGCTTTCTGTCTCCGCATTTTCACTCCATAGCCTGGTCGGACCGTATGCTGCCGATCGAATGCGGCGAGGCCATCGAAGGCGCCGACCTGCAGGCGGCGGTGATCGCGGCACTTGCGATCGAGCCGGGCAACCGCGTGCTCGAGATCGGCACCGGGTCGGGCTACACGGCGGCGGTGATGTCGCGGCTTGCCGCGCGGATCGTCACCATCGACCGTTACAAGACGCTGGCCGAACAGGCCCGGCAGCGCCTTGAGGCACTCGCCATCGGCAATGTCATCGTGCGTCAGGCGGACGGTTCCAACGGACTGGCCAACGAAGCGCCGTTCGACCGCATCGTTGCCTGGGCGGCCTTCGACAGCCTGCCGCGCTTTCTCCTCGATCAATTGTCGAGCGGCGGCATCGTCATCGCGCCGATCGGACCCGACGAGGGCGAGCAGGTGCTGGCCAAGCTTACCAAGGTCGGCAGCCGCTTCGAACGCGAGGATATCGGCCTGGTGCGCCTGCAGCCGATCCTGCACGGTGTCGCCGCAGTGATCTAGGCTGTGTCGATATTCAGGTGAGGTCGGCCTGCAAATGGCGGTTTCCTCCGCTTCCGGTGCTCATGTACCCAAAAGTACGCTCCGCTCCGGTTCTCGGAACCTACCATTTTCGGCTCGGCCTGACCTGAATCTCGGCACACCCGGCGCCCGGATCCTGGAATATTTTAAGAAAATTTGCGCCTGATTCTACAGGTTTAACCGACCGGTAACATTAACGCGCTTTAATCACACTCAGTTGTACCGGGTCTGTGCGGGTTAGTGCGATGCAATTCAGTGTTTTGAAGGCAAACGGACGCAATCTGGCGCGTGGCTGCGCCGTCCTCATGATCGCAGGCGCTGCGACGGGGTGTAGTTCCCAGGTGGCGCGGTTCAACAGCGTCGACGACGTGTTCACCGCCTCGACCAACAACCAGCGCGCCATCATCGACAAGCAGGATGCTGCCCAGCCCTATCCGGGCGATGTTGCGGCCGCGCCGATCGACGGCAGCCACACCCAGTCGGTCAGCCGCTCAAGCCTCGAACCGGTCACGGCGCAGCAATTGCCACCGCCGGCTCCCGCCCTGGCACCTGCCGCCCGGCCGGTGCGTACCGCTGCCGCGCCGGCCCTGGCGCCTGCCGCTCCTCGTGTCGACAGGACGGCAACCGGCACCGTCGCTCCGGCGGCAAGGCCCTTCAAGAACGCCGAGCCCGACGCGCCGCGCATGGCGACGGCCGCCGGCGCGCCGCATGCAACCGAGATCGTCGTCAAGGACGGCGAGACCATTTCCGGCCTGTCACGGCGCTACGGCGTGCCGGCCGATGCCATCATGAAAGTCAACGGGCTGAGCGCGACCAAGGGGCTGAAGACCGGCCAGAAGCTCGTCATCCCGGCCTATGCGTATTCGAGCAACGGCGCCGCGCCGAAAGTCGCCGACGCCAAGCCCGCGAACGGCACCAGGCACGACCAGCCGGCCGAGGCGCCGGCGAAGGTGGCCGTGCTGCCGCAGCAACCGAAGCTCAGGGAAGGCAAGTCTGCCGCGCAGGTGGACGCCTCGGCTGCCGCGAGCCAGCCGAAGGATGGAAAGACTGCGGCGAAGGTGGCTTCGGCGACGGCCAAACCGGCCGGTACCGGCGGCACTTACACGGTTCAGCAAGGCGATACGCTGTCCGCCATTGCCAGAAAGACCGGCGTCGGCGTCGTTGCGCTGAAGCAGGCGAACGGCATGCAGGATGGACTGCTCAAGATCGGCCAGACCCTGAAAGTGCCGGCAGGCGGAACCGCTGTCGTCGCCGGCGTGAAGCCGGCAAAGGTCGATCCGGTGACGACGGCTACCACCCAGCCGCCGGCCAAGGCCACGCCGACGCAGACGCTCGCCTCCTACACGCCGCCGAAGAAGGATGCGAAAGTCATCCAGCAGGCCGAGGACGACGATGCGGTGGCGCCGGACGCGACCGGCATCGGCAAGATGCGTTGGCCGGTGCGCGGCCGCGTGATCTCAAGCTTCGGCGGCGGCAAGGACGGCGTCGACATTGCCGTGCCCGAGGGGACGCCGGTCAAGGCGGCTGAAAACGGTGTCGTCATCTATGCCGGTGACGGCCTCAAGGAATTCGGCAACACGGTGCTGGTGCGGCACGAAAACGGTCTGGTCACTGTCTACGGCCACGCCAGCTCGATCGAGGTGCAGCGCGGCCAGAAGGTCAAGCGCGGCCAGGAAATCGCCCTGTCCGGCATGAGCGGCACCACCGACTCGCCGAAACTGCATTTCGAAGTGCGCAAGAACTCGGCGCCGGTCGATCCTTCGACCTATCTCGAATAGACGACGAAAAGCGATTTGCGGCCACCTGACCTTCAGCCCGCCGAGGAAGTCCGCTCCGCAAGGCGCGGGCTTCTTCTGGCGTTAGTCCTTGAGCGGCTAATCCTTCAGCGGCTTGCCGAGCCTGCCAGCCAGGTCCTGAGTGAACTGCCAGGCGACGCGGCCCGAACGGCTGCCGCGCGTCGTCGCCCATTCCAGCGCCTCGGCGCGCAGCGTCTCGGGATCGATGGCGAGATCGTGATGGCGGACATAGCCGTCGATCATGTCGAGATACTCGTCCTGCGAACATTTGTGGAAGCCAAGCCACAGGCCGAAGCGGTCCGACAGCGAAACCTTCTCCTCGACCGCTTCGGACGGATTGATCGCCGTCGAGCGCTCATTGTCGATCATGTCGCGCGGCAACAGATGCCGCCGGTTCGAGGTGGCGTAGAAGATGACGTTGGCCGGACGGCCCTCGACGCCGCCTTCAAGTGCTGCCTTCAGCGATTTATAGGACGTGTCGTCATGGTCGAATGACAGGTCGTCGCAAAACAGGATGAAGCGGAAGGGCGCTGCCTTCAGCAGGCTCATCAGCTTCGGAAGCGTGTCGATGTCTTCGCGATGGATCTCGATGAGCTTGAGCGGCAGGTCGAGCTTGGTCGAAGCGTTGACCGCGGCGTGCACGGCCTTGACCAGCGACGATTTGCCCATGCCGCGCGCGCCCCACAACAGCACGTTGTTGGCGGCATAGCCGGAGGCGAAGCGCTCGGTGTTGTCGACCAATATGTCGCGGACGCGGTCGACCCCGCGGATCAGGCCGATGTCGACGCGGTTGACCTTGAGCACCGGCTCCAGATAGCCGGGATCGGCCTGCCAGACGAAGCAATCGGCGTCGCCGAGGTCGGTTTGCGGCACCGGCGGCGGCGCGAGGCGGGCGATCGCCTCGATCAGACGGTCGAGCTTCTGGCTCAGGATATCGATGGTGCTGTCGGTCATCTCTTGTCTTTTTGTTCGCATTCGGGACGGTGCGGCAGGCCAACCTACCTGATTTCAGCGGTTTCGAAACTCGTCCCAAGCATTTGTTCGGGCATCATCTTTTGCGAAAACCGAGCGTCGCTTTTCGGGATCACCCTCTAACACGGCTCACCAGGCCGGAAAAGCAGCCGATTTGCCCGGCCGCGCAGTTGCATTGGCAACGTTACCGACTATATTCCGGCCAAATTTGGCGGGGCCGTCAAATTCCCAGAACGGTTTGCGGCTGTTTTTAAAATTCAGGAGTACCTCGATGTTCGTGACACCGGCATACGCCCAAGGCATCGGCGGGGACTCGTCCGCAATGTTTATCCAGATCGTGCCGTTTGCTCTGATTTTCGTGATCATGTATTTTCTGATCATCCGGCCGCAGCGCACGCAGCTGAAGAAGCGCGGCGAGATGCTGGCGGCGGTTCGCCGCGGCGACACCGTTGTCACCGGTGGCGGCTTGGTCGGCAAGGTAACCAAGGTGATCGACGATAACGAGCTCGAGATCGACCTTGGCGGCGGTACCAAGGTGACGGCGCTGCGCTCGACGATCGCCGACGTGCGCGTCAAGGGCGAGCCGGTGGCGAACCAGAACGCCAAGAAATAACCGAATTGTCGGCGGAACGATCCGCGGGCAGGGCTCTGACGAACGACGGCATATGTTCCACCTTTGGCGCCTGAAGATGATCCTGAAGTGGCTTGCCTTGGCCGGCACGGTTGTCTTCCACGCGACTAATATCTTCGCCGCCGGTTTGCATACCACGCGACCCGAATGGCTTGCCGAAAGCCAGTCAATAGTTGAAGCAAGCCAGCAGGATGGTCCACACATCCTGCTCAGGTTGGATGTGACCGACGTGATCGAGGGCCGGCTGAAAGCGACACGCGACGAGGTCCGGTCGCTGCTACGCGAAGCAAGGATCGGCTATACCGGCCTTGCCAGTTCGGCTCGGACCGTTCAGGTGCACATAACAGATCCGGCTCAGCTTGACCTCGCCAAGGCGGCAATCAAAACGGTGACCGATCCTGTCGCGGACAGCGGCGTCCAGGAAATGACCCTGGACGACAGTGAGCCCGGCCTGCTCAAATTCACCGTAACGGATGCAGGTTTGAAGTATCGAACTTCGGCCGCGCTTGCACAGTCGGTTGAAGTCATCAAAGATCGTATCCGCGACCTGGGCGCCACCCACCCGGTGGTTCGGTCAACGAATGAAGACGGCATATTGGTCCGCACGTCGGGCGTTGCCGATCCGCAAAGGCTAGGACAAATTCTCACCCGGCCCGGTCACCTGAGCTTCCAACTCGTTGATCTGTCGATGCCAGTCGACGAGGCAATCAGCGGCCGCCCGCCCGTCGGCTCGGCGGTTTTTTATTCGATGGACGATCCTCCGGTTCCCTACTTGATCGAAAATCGGGTTATCCTTTCAGGTAAAAATGTGCTGGATGCGCAAGCAACCCGCAATTTGGCGACCGATGAACGCGTCGTCTCATTCCGGCTTGATTCCCGGGGTACGGCGCGTTTCAAATGGGCTACGACGCAATATATCGGCAAGCCGTTTGCGGTTATATTAGACGATAAGGTTATTTCGGCGCCTGTTATCCGAGAGCCCATTGAAGGCGGCACCGGTCCGATATCGGGAAATTTCACCGCTGAAAGCGCCAATGACCTCGCCCTGCTGCTGCGCACCGGCCCCTTGCCAGCAAGATTGACAATCGCCGAGGAAGCACGATAGGGCCGGCCGTGGTCAGAATTAGAAATATGCCCGCAAACCGACCGATGGCGGAATGCTGCCGCTTGTACGCCTGAACGGATAAGAACTGATGCTTTATTTTTCGCGCTTCAAGATGATCCTGATCTGGCTGGCCGTGGCCGCCACAGTGGTCCTCGCTGCGCCCAACCTTTTTTCCGCCAGCACGCTGGCCAAGTTGCCCGACTGGGTGCCGAAGCGGCAGATGACGCTCGGCCTCGACTTGCAGGGCGGCTCGCACATCCTGCTCAGGATGGATCCGAACGATCTGATCAAGGATCGGCTGGAGACGACGCGCGACGAAATCAGGACGCTGCTGCGCGATGCCAAGATCGGCTATACCGGCCTTTCCGGAACGGGCCGCACGGTGCAGGTCCGCATCACCGATCCCGCACAGATCGACGCTGCCAAGACAGCCTTGAAACCATTGACCAATCCGGTGGCCGCAGGCCTGTTCAGCGGCGGCTCCATCCAGGAGATGACGCTGGATGATTCCGAGCCCGGCCTGCTCAAATTCTCCGTCACCGATGCGGGAATCAAATATCGCACCTCGACGGCGCTGACGCAGGCGATCCAGGTTGTCGAGCGTCGTGTCAACGAACTCGGCACCACCGAGCCGATCGTGCAGCGCCAAGGCGACGACCGTATCCTGGTGCAGGTGCCTGGTCTGCAGGATCCGCAACGGCTGAAGGAAATTCTTGGCCAGACTGCCAAGCTGACCTTCCAGATGGTCGACCAGTCGATGCCGGTGCAGGATGCGCTGAACGGCCGCCCGCCGCCGGGATCCTCGGTGCTGTATTCGCAGGACGACCCGCCGGTTCCGTACCTGATCGAGAACCGCGTCATCGTTTCCGGCGAAAACCTGGTCGATGCCCAGGCGACGTTCAATTCCCAGACCAACGAGCCGGTTGTTTCGTTCCGGTTCGATTCGAAAGGGGCGCAGCGGTTCGGCCAGGCGACGGCACAGAATGTTGGCAAGCTGTTTGCCATCATCCTCGACAATCAGGTGATTTCGGCGCCGCAGATCCGTGAACCGATCCCGGGCGGCACCGGACAGATATCGGGGAATTTCACCGCCGAGAGCGCCAACGATCTCGCCGTGCTGCTGCGCGCCGGCGCCTTGCCAGCGACGCTGACGGTAATCGAAGAGCGGACGGTGGGGCCGGGACTTGGCCAGGACTCCATCCATGCCGGCAAGGTCGCCGGCATCATCGGGTCGATCCTGGTGGTGGCATTCATGTTCGTCGCCTACGGTTTCCTCGGCTTCCTCGCCAACATCGCGCTGGCGGTGCATGTGGCGATGATCGTCGGGCTGCTGTCGCTGCTTGGAGCGACACTGACCCTACCCGGTATCGCCGGTATCGTGCTGACCATCGGCATGGCGGTCGATTCGAACGTTCTCATCTATGAACGCATCCGCGAGGAGCGACGTGCCGGCCGCTCGGTCATTCAGGCAATCGATACCGGTTTCAGCAAGGCGCTGGCGACCATCGTCGATTCCAACGTGACCTCACTGATCGCGACCGTGGTGCTGTTCTGGCTCGGAACCGGGCCGGTGAAGGGCTTTGCCGTCACCTATGCCATCGGCATCCTGACCACGGTCTTCACCGCCTTCACCTTCACACGCCTGCTCGTGTCGATCTGGCTTCGCCGCGCCCGTCCGAAGGAGTTGCCGCGGGCGCCTGTGACGTTCATTCCACCAGGCACGAAAATTCCGTTCATGGGTATCCGGCGCTGGACGTTCACACTGTCCAGCGTGCTTTCGGTGCTGTCGGTCATCGGCTTCATGACCATCGACATAAATTACGGCATCGATTTCAAGGGCGGCTCACTGATCGAGGTGCAGTCCAAGGTCGGCAATGCCGATCTGGCCGACATCCGCGGCAGGCTGACGGAACTTAATATCGGCGAGGTGCAGGTTCAGCAGTTCGGCGAACCGAACGACGTGCTGATCCGCGTCGGCACGCAGGCGGGCGGCGAGAACGCTGAGCAGACCGTCATCGACAAGGTGCGCGGCGAGCTGCAGGATCAGTATGATTTCCGCCGCGTCGAAGTGGTGGGGCCGACGGTCTCGGGCGAGCTTGCCAAGCAAGGCACCATCGCCATGCTTATCGCGCTGCTCGGCATCCTGATCTATGTCTGGTTCCGCTTCGAATGGCAGTTCGCGGTCGGCGCCATCGTTGCGACCGTGCACGACGTGGTCATGACGATCGGCTTCTTCGTTATCACCGGCCTGGAATTCAACCAGTCGTCGCTGGCGGCGATCCTTACCATCATCGGTTATTCGCTCAACGACACCATCGTCGTCTATGACCGCGTTCGCGAGGATCTGCGAAAATACAAGCGAATGCCGCTGCCGCAACTGCTGAACAACGCCATCAACGAGACGCTGTCGAGGACGACGCTGACCTCGGTGACGACGATCCTGGCGTTGCTGGCGCTGGTGCTGTTCGGCGGCGAGGTGATCCGCTCGTTCACCATGGCGATGCTGTTCGGCGTCGTGTTCGGCACCTATTCGTCGATCTTTATCGCCGCGCCACTGCTTATCCTGTTCAAGCTGCGGCCGCAGGCCACAGCGTCCGATGAGGAAAAGCCGGTGGGCGGCGGCAAAGCCATAGCTACCTGACGGCTTGCCTCAAAAGTGGCCAAGGGCATCGTCATCCGCGAGGCGCATTTCCCGGGCCGCGCACCGATCGAGGCTTACGGCAATGGCGGTTTCCGCTTTGCCGACATGTCGCATCGCGGCTCGCTGCTGTGCCTGCCTTCGGGCATCTATGGCTGGGAGCCGGCCGATCCGTTGGCGCTGACGGCAGCGGATTTCGCCAAGCTGTTCAACGAGGCCGCCAAGGTTGAGATCCTGCTGGTTGGCAGCGGCAAGGATCTGAGACCATTGCCTGCCGCGCTGCGTACGGCACTGAAAGAAGCGGGCATTTCCGCCGATCCGATGTCGACGGGGGCGGCGGTGCGGACCTATAATGTGCTGCTGGCGGAAGATCGCGCCGTGGCCGCAGCGCTCATCGCCGTCGACTGACGTGGCCGAAAACACCAAACTCGTCATGGAGACGGTGCGTGCCGCCGACCATGACCGCTATCTCAGCGTGCTCTATGCGCCCGAGAACAAGCGTGACGCGCTGTTTTCGCTCTATGCCTTCAACGCCGAAATCGCCGGCGTACGCGATCGCATCCACGAGGCGCTGCCGGGCGAGGTGCGGCTGCAATGGTGGCGCGACGTCATCGCCGCCGAAGAGGATCGGACTCAGATCGGCCATCCCGTGGCGGACGCGCTGAGGACGGCGATTTCCGCTCACCGCCTGCCTAAGGCCGCTTTCGACAATATGCTCGAAGCGCGCATCTTCGATCTCTATGACGATCCGATGCCGTCACGCACCGACCTCGAAGGCTATTGCGGCGAGACTGCCGCAGCACTCATCCAGCTTGCGGCGATGGTGCTCGATCCGGTCCAAGCGCCGCGCTTTGCCGATCTTGCCGGCAGGGCAGGTTGTGCGCAGGCGATGACCGGTCTCCTGCTTCTGCTGCCGCTGCATCGCAAGCGGGGACAGTGCTTTGTCCCGGCCGATATTTTGGCTGCGGCGGGATCGTCGCCGCAAGAGTTCGTTACAGGTGACGGCGGGCCGGGCGCGGAACGCGCGGTCGCCGCGATGATCGCGCTGGCACGCGAGCATCTTTCCGCTTTCGAGCAGGGGGCGTTCGCTCTGCCGGTTTCACTGCGCCCGGCCTTTCTGCCGCTGGCTCTGACGCGCGCCTATCTCGACCAGATGGACGGCTCCCGCCATTCACCGCTTGATGGCGCGGTACGGCTTTCGGCCTTGCGCCGGCATTGGCTCTTGTTCCGGCGTGCGACGCAAGGCTGGCCGGCTGTGTGAAGGCTGATTGCTAATGAGGAAATCCGGCCTGCGGCGAGCATCGGCCCGGCTGAGTAGTTTCCATCATGATGGATCACTTGATCCGCCATCGCGCATCAGCATTTCATAGTCGCGACCGCCATAGAAGATGTTGACGATGCGGACGACATCATCGTCGACAACATAGGCGGGTGATAGCCGAGTGCTCGAACGGCACCGTTCGCAATCCTGGCGCAATGTCGCCGCGCGGCTGGCCGCCACGCGGTGCATTGCCGATGTTTTGACATCGATCTTCGATGCGCAGGACGATTTCAATGCAACGTCAGGATTTCCACCAGTCTCAACAATATGCCGGAAAATATCGGCCAAATTATTTTGGGCGTCTTCGCGATATTCGACCTCAAGGCGCCGAATCATCGGCGCGGCTCGAATACTGCGCGACGAATTCCCTAAGACGGGCACGAACTTCTTCGCCTGAAAGGTTTGGCCTTGTGTCCTCGATCGAGGCCTTCACGCGCGCCCGGATCGAGGCCATGCGCTCGGCATGTTCTTCCTCTTCGCGCTGGAAGGCGCGAAGAGCCGCGCGGACGACCTCGCTCGCCGATCCGTAGGAGCCGTCCTCGACCTTTTCGCGGATCATTCGCGCCATGGCGGGTGTTACGGTGACGGACAGTTTCTCAGCGGATTCCATGGGATTTGGCTCGCGATACAAAGTAGGATATTATCCTACTTCTCCGCCGCGAAATCCGCAAAAACCGAGATCTATTCCGCAGCTTGCGCTGTTGCAGGCAGCCCCAGCCATTCGCGGCAGTCGGCGAGCGCGCGCGATGTCACCGCGTGCCGCTTGGCGACCGTCTTGTCCTTGCCGCGCAGCCGCTTGCCTTCGATCTTTGGCGCCTCCACGGGCGGGAACAGGCCGAAATTGACATTCATTGGCTGGAAAGAGCGCTTTCCCGGCTCGTCGTCAGAGACAATATGGCCACCAGTGATGTGGTTGAGCAGCGCGCCGAAAGCGGTGGTCAAGGGCGGCAGGGACGGCGCATGGCCAAGCCTTTCGGCGGCGGCGAAACGCCCGGCGAGCAGGCCGATGGCGGCACTCTCGACATAGCCCTCACAGCCGGTGATCTGGCCGGCAAAACGCAAGCCGGGCCGCGACTTCAACTGCAGCGAAGCGTCGAGCAGCGTCGGCGAATTGATGTAGGTGTTGCGGTGCAGGCCACCGAGGCGGGCGAATTCGGCGTGTTCCAGCCCGGGAATGGTGCGGAATATGCGCACCTGCTCGGCGTGCTTCAGCTTGGTCTGGAAGCCGACCATGTTATAGAGCGTGCCCAGCGCATTGTCCTGGCGAAGCTGAACGACGGCATACGCCTTTACAGACGGATTATGCGCATCGGTCAGTCCCATCGGCTTCATCGGCCCGTAGCGCAACGTCTCGACGCCGCGCTCGGCCATCACCTCGATCGGCAGGCAGCCGTCGAAATAGGGCGTGCCTTCCCACTGCTTGAATTCGGTTTTCTGGCCGTCGACCAGCGCCTGCACGAAGGCAAGGTACTGCTCCTTGTCCATCGGGCAGTTGATGTAATCCTTGCCGGTGCCGCCGGGGCCGACCTTGTCGTAGCGCGACTGGAACCAGCAGATGTCCATGTCAATCGTGTCGAAATGGACGATCGGCGCGATGGCGTCGAAAAAGGCGAGCGCGTCGGCGCCGGTCGCTTCCGCGATCGACTGGGCGAGCGACGGCGCGGTCAGTGGACCGGTGGCAACGATCGCCTGGTCCCACTCCGCCGGCGGCAGGCCGGGCACTTCCTCACGCTGGATGGTGATGAGCGGGTGGGCTTCGAGCGTTCTGGTCACCGCTTCGGAAAACCCGTCGCGGTCAACGGCAAGCGCACCGCCGGCCGGCACCTGATGCGCGTCGCCGGCGCTCATGATCAGCGAACCGGCGAGCCGCATTTCGGCATGCAGCAGGCCGACGGCATTGGTTTGCGCATCGTCGGAGCGGAAGGAATTGGAACAGACGAGCTCGGCCAGCCCGTCGGTCTTGTGCGCGTCGGTACCGCGGACGGGACGCATTTCATGCAGGACAACGGGAACGCCGGCTTCGGCCGCCTGCCAGGCGGCTTCGGAGCCGGCGAGACCGCCGCCGATGACGTGAATGGGATTTTTGCTCATGAGCGCCGAAATAGTCGCTTGGCGCAAGGATTGCAATTGCATGGCTGACGGGGGAAGCCGCCCCAAAAACAACAACACCCGCCGGGGGAGGAGGTCCGGCGGGTGTCGTTTTGTTGGTCGATCCTCGGGAGGAGGTGAAGATCGACCGTATTCGTCATTGCCGGGGAGGAGGTCGGCTTTGACGAAATTCTTTTCGCCATTTGAAGGGCGCGAAACCCTTTTAGAAACAACCTGGAAACAGCGCCCGCCGGGGGAGGAGGTCCGGCGGGCGCCGTTTTTGTGGTCAACCCTCGGGAGGAGGTGAAGGCTGACCGTATCCGTCAGGGTCGGGGAGGAGGTCGACCCTGGCGAAATTCTTGTGGTTAGATCGCCCTGCGGGCGACCATCTTGATCTCGTCGCGGACGATGCCGAGATCGTTGAGCTGGCGGTTCGACAGGCGACCCAGCTCGGTAACCGTCTCGCGGTAGACGCGCCAGTTACGATAGTTGCGGATCAGGTTCATTGTCGTTCTCTTTTCAAAACTGGTTCGGACCATTTGCGGCCCGAAGGATTAGACCGACTTGCGGGCGACGTAGTGAATGTCGCTGCGGCTGATGCCGAGATCGGTCAGTTCACGGGTGCTCAGGCGGCTCAGCTCGGACACGGTGTCCCTATAGCGGCGCCAGTTGCGATAGTTGCGGATCAGGTTCATGGTAGTCTCGTTTCGTCTTTCTTTCGGATCATTCCGTCTTTGTGTGCACCGTGAAAATAGGTGGGGTCATATCGATTTAAAAGCGCTATTGGTGCATGGCAGCAATGCAATTTGTGCAATGCAACATTAACGCGCGTCCGGTTTTCCGCCCAGATCGGAAAAATGCCGTTAGGTCAAACGCTTGGCCGGACAAGCTAAAAGGACCAAGCAGAGGGGAGGGGCATGGCGGGCTATTCGTCACGGGTCAGGTCGGATATCGCACGATGGCAACAGGCCGGCCTGATCGATGCGCCGACAGCCGTTGCGCTGACGCGCGACGTCGAGGCAAACGAACGCAAATCGCTGAGTTTCGGCTCGATCCTGGCGATGATGGCGGCGCTGCTGTTCGGCGCCGCTATCCTCATCTTCATCGCCGCCAACTGGGAAGTCATCCCGCGGTTGGTGCGGGTCGCGGCACTTTTTGCCGTTATCCTTGCCGGCTATGTCGGCGGGGCGGTGCTGAAGATGCGCGACCATGCGGCGATCGGCGAGGCGCTGTGGATCGTCGCGGCAGCAGCGTTCGGCGGATCGATCGCGCTGATCGGCCAGATGTATCATTTGTCGGGCGACGAGGCCTCGGCCTTGATCACCTGGGGCGCCGGTACGGCGCTGGCGGCGGTGGCGCTGCGTTCAAACCCGCTGACCGTCGCTGCCGTCGGCATCGCCGATGCCTGGCTGTTCCTGAGAGGGTTCGACTACTTCCGGCGCACGGAATTTCCGCATCTCTTCGTGGTCATGGCGCTAATTCTGTTCGCCGTTTCGTTCTGGACGCGCAGCCAGGCGGCGCGCCACCTGATCATCCTGTCGGTCCTTTTCTACCTCGTGCTGTTGGCCATGGAATATGACACGCTGCACGTCGCCATCCCGCTCGTTGCCGCATCGGTGCTGCTTTTTACCGCTGCGATCTTTGCTGCCGGGCCGGTCGAGAGGGTTTTGCAACTCGGCGGCAGGTTGCCCTTGCACGCGCTGATCGGCTTTCTCACCGGCCTGGCGATGATCCAATTCGAACTGGCGGATGAAAGCAGCTACAATGGCGGCTTCGCCATTGCCTCGGCTGTTGCGCTGGCCGGCATCGTCGCGGCGATCGTGCTGGGCGGCCGCGAGAGCCGGGGACTGCGCTGGGTTGCTTATGCGGGCTTCGCCTTCGAACTCGCCATCATTTATGTGGTGATGCTGCAATCAATGCTCGACACGGCAGGCTTCTTGCTTGCGGCGGCGGTACTTCTCGCCGTTCTTGCTTTCATTATCATCCGCATAGAAAAGCGCATGAACGCCTCGAACATGACAGGAGCGGCGGCATGATGACCGGCAAAAGACTGATCATCTCGGCGCTGGTCCTGGCGCTCGTCCAGATCGGCTTTCTGAGCTGGATCATCGCCGGACGCGCGGCGATCCTGCGCGATGGCAAGCAGGTCCTGCTCAGGGTCGAGCCGATCGATCCGCGCGATCTCTTGCGCGGTGACTACATTCTGCTCGGCTACGATATTTCGCGCATACCGGTGAAACTGATCGGCAACATTCCGGCCGGCAAGCTTTCCAGCGAGGAAACGTCGATCGTGGTCAGGCTGAAGCAGGGCGCCGATGGCTATTGGGGGCCGACCGCGGCTTGGTTCGGGCAAGCGCCGGCGCCGGCAGCATCCGGTGAAGCCGATATCGTCGGACACGTCTCCGAGGGCTGGGATATCAGCCAGGGAGCAACGACGATCGCGCCGGAGTACGGCATCGAGCGCTTCTATCTGCCGAAAGGCGAGGGGATAGCGATCCAGAACGACATGCGGGTGCGGCCGTTCGGCATCCGCGTGGCGATCGCGGCCAACGGCACGGCGCAGATCAAGGCGCTGGTGGACGGCGACAAGACACTGTTCGAGGAGCCGCTTTATTAGATCGCTACTGCCTTGCCAATGACCCTCCTTCGCCAGGGCTTCGGAGGAGCTTCGAGTGGCCTGCCACCCGAAGCTCGAAGAGCGAAGGGTGGTGCGGATGAAGGGACTCGAACCCCCACGCCTTTCGGCACTGGAACCTAAATCCAGGGCGTCTACCAATTCCGCCACATCCGCATTGCCCGGCCAATCCCATGTAGCCATCATTCTGTCAATGTCAGAGCCCACATCGGCATCATTGGCCGGAATGCAAAGATGGTTGAAAATCGGCCGCGCCTGTGACAAAAGGCGTGTCGAATGTGACGGGACGCGACGATCCGCTTCTGCAGAATGTGATAAGAAGTAGGAAAAACAAAGACTTATTCACATTTTGGAGCGTATTTCTGGAGGATTTGTGCCGCGCTGAGCGGACAGATCGCCAAGTCCCGCACCAAAAGCCATTCCCGGCAAGATCATACCGGCAGGCTGTAAACGGCAGGGGCCGTTTGACGGCCTCATTGGTGGAACAAAGGTTTTATGATGCAGGTCACCGAAACGCTCAACTCCGGTCTCAAGCGCGAGATCAAGATCACCGTGCCGGCTGGTGACATGGAAGCCAAGCTGATGGCGCGGCTCTCCGATGCCAGGAACAAGGTCCGCATCAACGGCTTCCGCCCCGGCAAGGTGCCGGTGCAGCATCTGCGCAAGGTCTACGGCAAATCGTTCATGGCCGAAGTGGTCAACGAGATCCTCAATGACTCGACCCGTTCGATCATCACCGGGCGCGGCGAAAAGGCTGCCATGCAGCCCGAAGTGATCATGACCGAGGACGAGAAGGAAGCCGAGAAGATCCTGGCAGGCGGTGCCGACTTCGAGTTCCGCCTGAACTATGAGGTCATTCCGCCGATCGAGATCAAGGATTTCTCCGACATCAAGGTGACGCGCCAGGTGTTCGACGTGCCGGATGAAGAGATCGACGAGCAGGTCAAGCGTGTCGCTGAATCCGCCCGCACTTACGAGCCGAAGACCGGCAAGGCCGCCGAGGGCGACCGCGTGACCATCGATTACGTCGGCAAGATCGACGGCGAAGCCTTCAACGGCGGCGCCGGCACCGATCAGCCGCTGGTGCTCGGCTCGAAGGAATTCATCCCCGGCTTCGAGGACCAGCTGGTCGGCAGCAAGGCCGGCGACGAGAAGCAGGTCACGGTTACCTTCCCGGAAAACTACCAGGCGACGCATCTGGCCGGCAAGGAAGCCACTTTCGACGTGACCGTCAAGGAAGTGTCGAAGCCCGGCGAACTTGAGATCAACGACGAGATGGCCAAAAACCTTGGCCTGGAATCTCTGGAGCGCCTCCGCGAGGTGGTGCGCGGTCAGATCGAGAACCAGTTCGGCTCGATAACGCGCCAGAAAGTCAAGCGGCAGTTGCTCGACCAGCTCGACGCTGCCTACTCGTTCGAGGCGCCGTCCAAGCTCGTCGAGGCCGAGTTCAACAACATCTGGAACCAGGTCAATCGCGATCTCGAAGCTGCCGGGCGCACCTTTGCCGACGAAGAGACGACGGAAGAAGAAGCGCGTGCCGAATATATGCGGCTTGCCGAGCGCCGCGTGCGTCTCGGCCTGGTTCTCGCCGAAATCGGCGAGAAGGCCGGCGTCACCGTGACGGACGAGGAACTGCAGCGCGGCCTGTTCGAGCAGGTACGCCGCTATCCGGCCAACCAGCAGCAGGAAGCCTTCGAATTCTATCGCAACAATCCCGAAGCGCTGAACACGTTGCGCGCGCCGATGTTCGAAGAGAAGGTGGTCGACCATCTGCTCGGCCAGATTTCGGTCACCGATGTCAAGGTCAGCAAGGAAGAGCTGCTGGCCGACGACGAGGATACGGAGACAACCAAGGCCAAGCCGGCGAAGAAGGCGGCTGCGAAAAAAGCGGACGCAAAGAAGGCCGACGACGACGCCGAAGAACCGAAGAAAAAGGCCGCGCCGAAGAAGAAGGCCGCCAAGGACGCTGAATAACGTTCCTGCTGAATTCCGAAAGGCCGCCTTCTCGAGGCGGCCTTTTTCGTTGTGGCGCAGACGCAACGGATTTCACGTATCTGGCGGTCGAGGTAGCGATACGAAACTTTGATGATTATCTGCGCTGGGTTGCGAAATCGCAGCGGTTGTTGGAGGCATCGTTGAGACAGTTCTTCGGTATCGGAAGCGTGGCGGCGGCGTTCCTGCTTGCGTCGGTCTGCGGCAGTGCCCAGGCTGATACGGTTCTCGCCAACTGGCGGTTCGACAAGAGCAGCGATGGCCTTGTCACCGCCTCGCTTTACGCGACCAACAAGCTCATCACCGGCGGCGGCGCATTGAGCTACAGCCCGGTTTTGACGATCGCCTGCCGGACAGCCGGCGAACCGCGTTGGAGCGAATGGCTGCAGCTGAGCGACACCGTTTCCGCCAGCCGAACCATCGCCATGTCGGTGACTGTCGACCAATCCGCCAAGCTCAACGAAAGCTGGTCGGTCGGGCCGCACAGCAAGATGCTGGTCCGCGACGGTGCTGACGGCATCAGGCGACTGATTTCCGCGGACCGGCTGCTGCTGTCCTGGCGGTTCGGGCTGCTGTCGGGGCGCGGCAAAGCCGAGTTTGACCTCGCCGGAGTTGAAGAGGCGGTCGGCCGGATCGCCGCCACCTGCAACACCAAATTGCCTTGAGCGGATTGTCCGCATTAATCCATTGCATGATCGAACTCTACCTGCCGGCCGGGTTCCGTGGTATGTAGGTGCCGCAACTCCAGGCAGTGGATATCCGTTCTGCCATTCAAGAGCGCATGCCAGCGGACTAAAGGTGGGCCTGCGCAGGTCAGCCAGGGCAAATTGGCGATCAGGGAGGAAATGCCATGCGTGCCATTGTGTTTTTTATCGTAATGTCCGTCGCCACCGTCATTGCCGGCCCCTCGCGGGCACAGGATGCGGCGGCGGGTGAGAAGGTCTTCGCCAAATGCAAGGTCTGCCACGTCGCAGACAAGGACCAGAACAAGGTCGGTCCGTCGTTGAACGGCGTCATCGGCCGAACGGCCGGCACGCATCCAGGGTTCAGCTATTCCAAGGCCATGACCGAGGCCGGCAAGTCGGGCGTCAAATGGGACGAAGCCACGCTGACGACCTACCTTCGCGATCCCAAGGCGATGGTCAAAGGAACGAAGATGGCGTTCGCCGGCCTCAAGAAAGACGAGGACATCGCCAATGTCATCGCCTACCTGAAGCAATTCTCCAAATAGCGCGGCTCTTCCGCCGGATCTTGGTATCGCAAACAGGTCGAGGCATAGCCTCGGCCGCAATCTGCCGGCAGTGTCGGTGGTGAGGGCGGCTCGTTGCAAAAAAGACATTGGCCGGCTAGGCTGCCGTTCCCATCGGTGGTCGTCTGAATGTCGACTGAAGAAAGCCGTCTCAAGGATACCGGCATCCGCCTCTCGGAGGCGACGGCGGGCGATTTCATTGCGCTCTTGAAACCGCGGGTCATGGCGCTTGCCGTGTTTACTGCCTTCGTCGGCCTGATGATGGCGCCCGGCGTGATGAATCCAGTTATCGCCGTAATCGCCATCGGCGCAATCGCGGTTGGAGCGGGAGCCGCCGGCGCGCTCAATATGTGGTACGACGCAGACATAGACGCCTTGATGTCTCGCACGTCCAAGCGACCAATTCCGTCCGGTCGCGTCACGCCTGGCGAAGCTCTCGGCTTCGGTCTGGTGCTTTCCGCACTGTCGGTCATGACGCTCGGCGTGTTGGTGGGGTGGCTCGCCGCATCGTTGTTGGCGTTCACCATCTTTTTCTATGTCGTTATCTACACAATGTGGCTGAAGCGCTCGACGCCACAGAATATCGTCATAGGCGGCGCGGCAGGTGCCCTTCCTCCGGTGATCGGGTGGGCGGCCGCAACAGGCGCAATAGGCATTGAAAGTCTCATTCTGTTTCTGATCATTTTCCTTTGGACGCCGCCTCATTTCTGGGCGCTGGCCCTTTTCAAGGTCGGCGACTATGCCGCGGCGGGCATCCCGATGATGCCGAATGTGGCCGGCCAGCACTCGACCAGAAAACAAATCTTCGCCTATTCGTTGCTCTTGGCGCCAATCGGCGTGCTGCCTTGGGGCTTCGGCTTCGCGAGCGGATATTACGGCACTGCTTCAGCCGCGTTGGGTGCAGGTTTCATTTGGCAGGCTTGGAAGGTTCTCGTCGCCGACAAGGAGATGAAGCCGGCAAAGGCGCTGTTTGCGTATTCGATTGTCTATCTTTTCGCAATATTTGCGGCGTTGCTTGCCGACACCATTGTAATGCGAGTGATCGCTTCAGCCGGCTATTGACTCCGGCTCAAAAAATCACGTTGGCAGAGCACAAAATCCCAGCAACAGCAGAATAACGACGCCAAGGCCGAGTATGAGAACTGTCCTTCCGTCCATGACCTTCACCTTCGACTAGAAGAGCATATCGAAGAACCACGTCCGTAGCTAGTCGGGCTACCCGGGACCTCCTACTCCCGGGCCTTCCTACAAAGCGCGACAAGTCCCCCGCATGAGAGTATATTGATCATGGTGCAGGTCGCGGTTTGCGTGGGCCAATCATGCAGAACGGCAGCACCGTAAAACGCGACCTTACCGGACCTGGTCTGGAGGAATGGTCATGGCAAGCTTTCACGTGATAGCAGGCGCCAGCGAGACGCTGGAACACACCAGAATTCGAAAAATCGGTGTCTCCGATCTTTTTGATGCGCTCAGGCGTGGCGTCGATGATTTCATGGTCAAGCCGTCGCACATCGTATTTCTCTGCCTGATCTATCCGATTGCCGGAGTCGTGCTTGCTGTCTGGACATCAGGCAACAACACGCTGCCGTTGCTGTTTCCGCTTGTGTCCGGCTTTGCGCTGATTGGTCCGTTCGCGGCGATCGGCCTCTATGAGATCAGTCGGCGGCGGGAAGCCGGGCTCGACGCCTCGTGGAGACACGCCTTTGAGGTCAGGAGTTCTCCAGCGCTGCCGGCTATTGCAGCGGTCGGTGTCATGCTGCTTGCGATCTTCATCGCCTGGCTTTTGACGGCCCAGATATTTTACCAGACCCTGTTCGGACCGGCGCCGCCGCAATCGCTGTCCAGCTTCATCAGTGAAATATTCGCCACGGGACGCGGCTGGACGCTCATCATCCTGGGTCACGCCATCGGCTTCGTGTTCGCGGCGGTTGTGTTGTGCACCACGGTCGTCGCATTCCCGTTGTTGCTCGACCGCGATGTCGGCGCCTACGAAGCCATCCACACCTCGGTGCGCGTTGTGCTGGCCAACCCGATCGTGATGGCGGTGTGGGGCCTTATTGTCGCCGTCGCCCTGATCATCGGATCGCTGCCAGTGTTCGCCGGGTTGGCAGTCGTGCTGCCGATCCTTGGCCATGCCACCTGGCATGTTTACCGGAAAGTTGTGGAATCGCCGCCGGCGACCAGACCGTGAGCTGAAAAAATGCACTCTGCCCGCACCGGCGAAAGTGCCGGTGCGGGCAGGGTGAGGCAGAGCTTTCAATAGGCGGGGTGGCTGAAACGGGCTTGGCGCGCGTCCTTTGTCAGGTCGCGGAAATCTTTGCCGCTCACATGCACAAGCGTCTTGTGGTCGCCGCCCTCGAAATAGATTTCGGGAGCGTCGCCGAGGCTTTCATCGAGAACCACCGGCACATCATAGGCAGCGCCGATCGGCGGCACAGCGCCGACGTCGCAATCGCCGAACAACGAGACCACCTCGTCTTCGGAGGCAAGTCCAAGAGGCTTCTCCATGACATCCTGCAATGTCGCGAGTTCTATCCTGTGCGTGCTTGGAACCACGGCGAGCGCGTAGCCACGGTCGTGGTGAACGACCACCGATTTGGCCATTATGCTGCCGGGCACATGTGCCGCAATGGCGGATTGTCTGCTTGTCGCGGTGCGGTGATGCTCGACGGTGTCGTAGGAAATTCCTTTCCTATCGATGAAGTCCTTCAGTCTGTTTGCGATGGTCATCTTGGGCGCCCCTTGCTCGTGTTCGCGACGCATGTGGAAACGCCGGCATCGCCTGTCGTTTCCGATATCAACAGAAATGGACCAGCCATGGATTGTTTCAAGGCTAAGCCTCAAGGACCGGACCGCGTGGATCCGGACTGCATGTCAGGGCCCGGCCCCGAAAAACGCCATTCGGGTGAGCAGCGTGTAGTCCGCTTCGAAGACCATCATCGTCACGAACACCAGCACCAGCACGGGCGGCAGGATGATCGCATATGTCAGCGCCAGCCGTTCCCAGGCCATGTGCATGAAGATGGCGACGATCAGTCCGGCCTTGAGCATCATGAAGATCAGGATCAGCGACCATCTGAGATAGCCATGGAGACCGAAATAGTCGACCAGATAGGAGCAGGTGCTGAGGATGAACAGCCATGCCCACACCACCAGATAGAGCTTGATCGGGTGCTCCTGATGAACCTCCGCCGGGGTAACGCCGGTCGTCGTCGCATCATGCCCATGGGCGCTGTCCAGTGCGTGTTGTCCCAGGCCGTTTGCGGTTGCTTCAGCCATGTCCTGCCTCTCACCAAAGATAGAAAAATGCGAAAATGAACACCCAGACCAGGTCGACGAAATGCCAGTAGAGCCCCATGATTTCGACGTTCTCGTAGCGCCCCCTCCGGCTGGTGAAGAAGCCGGGCCGTCCGACGTCGAAATCCCCGCGCCAGACCTTTCGCGCCACGATGATCAGGAAGATCACCCCGATCGTCACATGCGTGCCGTGGAAGCCGGTAATCATGAAAAAGGATGCGCCGAACTGTGCAGCGCCCCAGGGATTGCCCCAAGGCCGCACGCCCTCGGTGATCAGCTTGGTCCATTCGAAGGCCTGCATGCCGACGAAGGTCGCGCCGAGTGCTGCGGTCAAGAGCATCAGGACTGCCGTCTTGCGGCGGTCGCGGCGGTAGCCGAAATTGACCGCCATGGCCATCGTTCCGCTGCTCGAGATCAGCACGAAGGTCATGATGGCGATAAGGATCAGTGGAATGTCGGAGCCGCCGATGCGCAGGGCGAAAACCTCGCTCGGATTGGGCCACGGCACGCGTGTTGAGATACGCGCGGTCATGTAGGAGAGCAGGAAGCAGCCGAAGATGAACGTGTCGCTGAGCAGGAAGATCCACATCATGGCCTTGCCCCAGGACACGTTTTTGAACGCCCGCTGATCCGAGGACCAGTCGGCGGCGATGCCTTGCCAGCCTGCGGGCCGCGGCTCTGTTCGGCCGATGTGGGCCAGTGTCGTCTCTGCCATCCGCCCGTTCCTCCTAGGTCAGCAACCCTCGGCAAATGTCGATTAAAGTCGAAGCCCAGCCGGCCAGAAGCGCAAAGATGGCGAGCCAGACGAAAAGCAGGAAATGCCAGTACATCGCGCACAGCTCGACACTGAGGCGAAGCCGCTGCGGCTGCGCTCCGTTCCAGGCACCGACGCTCGTTCTGCCCAGCCCGACCAGTCCTCCCAGTATATGCAGGCCATGCATTCCCGTTAGCAGGTAGAAGAAGCTGTTGGCCGGATTGGATGCCAGAAAATAGCCGTCCGCACTCAGTTCCCGCCATGCCACAAGCTGTCCAATCAGGAAGACGAGCGCCGTGAGTCCAGCTGTGGCGAGGCCGAGCCTGACCATGTCCACTTGACCCTTGCGCGCCGCGAGCGAAGCGCACTGTATCGCAATGCTGCTCAAGACCAGTACGCCGGTGTTAAGCCAGAGCAGGGGCGGGATGGGCAGAGGCCGCCAATCCGACAGCGCCATGCGCATGAAGTAAGCACTGGTGAACAGCGCGAACAGGCAGCCGACGACGGCAAGGAAGACGCCGAGACCGATCTTTGCGGTCGGCAGCGCCGATCGGTCCAGAGCGACAAAATCCCCGGCCATGCTTTGCTCGAGCCACGGCTTCGTCATTAGCCGCTGATGGGAAAGCCACCACCCAGCAATACCGGCGATCACGAGCAGGAAGACCAGGATTACGCTCATGCCGGCTCCCTGGAGGGCGCGAAGGAGCCCGGAACGTTTTGTGGTATGAAGTCCTCCTTGGCTCCCGGTACGCTGTAGTCATAGGCCCAGCGATAGACGATCGGCAAATCCTTGCCGAAATTGCCGTGGGCGGGCGGTGTTTGCGGCGTCTGCCACTCGAGCGTCGTTGCCCGCCACGGATTGCCGCCAGCCTCACGGCCATGGCGGATGCTCCAGATGAGGTTGAACAGAAACACAATCTGGGCAAAACCGACCATAAAAGCCATGATGCTGATAAACGAGTTCAGGTGGTGGGCCGATTCCGTCATGATCGTCATGTCGGTCAATTCGTTGTAGCGCCGCGGCACGCCCATCAAGCCGAGATAGTGCATGGGAAAGAAAATCAGATAGGCGCCGAGAAAGGTGATCCAGAAGTGGAACCGGCCCAGTGTCTCGTTCAGCATCCGGCCGGTGACCTTTGGGTACCAGTGGTAGATCGCCCCGAAAATCACGAGGATCGGCGCAACCCCCATGACCATATGGAAATGGGCGACGACGAACATCGTGTCCGACAGCGGAACGTCGACGACGACATTGCCGAGAAACAAGCCGGTCAGCCCGCCATTGACGAAGGTAACAATGAAGGCGAGGGCGAAAAGCATTGGAATGGTGAGGTGGATATCGCCGCGCCACAGCGTCAGCACCCAATTGTAGACCTTGATGGCGGTCGGAACGGCGATGATCAGTGTCGTGGTGGCGAAGAAGAAGCCGAAATAGGGATGCATGCCGCTGACATACATATGGTGCGCCCAGACTACGAAGCTCAACGCGCCGATGCCGACGATGGCCCAGACCATCATGCGGTAGCCGAAGATGTTCTTGCGCGCATGGGTGCTGATCAGGTCGGACACGATGCCGAAGGCCGGAAGCGCAACGATGTAGACCTCCGGGTGGCCGAAGAACCAGAACAGATGCTGGAACAGGATCGGGCTGCCGCCGCCGTGCTGCAACTGTTCGCCCATCTCGACGATCGCCGGCATGAAGAAGCTGGTGCCGAGCGCCCGGTCGAGAAGCATCATCACGCAGGCGACGAACAGCGCCGGGAAGGCGAGCAGCGCCATGACGGTGGCGGTGAAAATACCCCAGACAGTGAGCGGAAGGCGCATCAGCGTCATGCCGCGCGTGCGGCCCTGCAGCACCGTCACGACATAGTTCAGGCCGCCCATGGTAAAGCCGACGATGAACAGGATCAGCGAGACGAGCATCAGGATGATGCCCCAGTCCTGGCCGCCTGGCGTACCGGTCATGATCGCCTGCGGCGGATAAAGCGTCCAGCCGGCACCCGTCGGTCCGCCGGGCGCGAAAAAGCTCGACACCAGAACCAGCACGGCCAGCAGATAGATCCAGTAGCTCAGCATGTTGACATAGGGAAAGACCATGTCGCGAGCGCCAACCATCAGCGGGATCAGGTAGTTGCCGAAGCCGCCGAGGAAGAGTGCGGTGAGCAGGTAGATCACCATGATCATGCCGTGCATGGTGATGAACTGGTAGTAGGCTTCCGGGGTGATGAAATCGAATGTGCCGGGGAAACCGAGTTGCAGCCGCATCAGCCAGGAAAGCACCAGCGCGACCATGCCGATCGCTGTCGCCGTCGCCGAATACTGGATGGCAATGACCTTGGCGTCCTGCGAGAAAACGTATTTCGTCCACCAGCTGTGCGGATGGTAGAGTTCCATTTCCGCGACTTCGGCCGGCGGTACCGCATCTGCAGGTGTGATATCGACCATAGGAACACCTCCGTGCCCTTTTCGGCCAAGCCCGACAGTTCGGGCCTGCCGCACATTTTCAATCCCGACGGCGCACCGTCGTTTCGGTTTCCTACTCTGCCGAGCCCATCTGTTGGGGCGCGGACAGCTGCGCAAAAGTCTGCTGCTGGCCAAGCCACGCCAGATAGTCTTCCTGCGTATCGACCATGACCACGCCATGCATCATCGGATGTCCCTGGCCGCAGAGTTCGGCACACAGGACCTGGAAGGTTCCGGTCTTGGTCGGAGTGAACCAGAAATAGGTGACCGAGCCCGGGATCATGTCCATCTTGGCGCGGAATTCCGGCACGTAGAAATCGTGCAGCACATCGATCGAGCGGAGCAGCATCTTGACCGGTTTGCCAACCGGGAGGTGCAGGTCGGCCGCTTCCACTACGACATCGTCCTGGCCGTTGGCATCGGTGGCGATGACGCCGAGTGGATTTTCAGCGTTGACGTCGCGAGTGTCGGATGTGCCGAGCTTGCCGTCCTTGCCGGGCAGGCGGAAACTCCATTGCCACTGCTGGCCGACGACTTCGACCTCTGTTGCGTCGCTTGGAACGTTAACGAACCGGCTCCAGACGAACAGGCCTGGAACGAGCAAAGCCGTGACGCCAACCGCGGTGACAACCGTCAGCCAGGATTCGAGCCGCCTGTTCTCAGGTTCATACGCCGCCTGATTGCCTTCCCGATGACGGAAGCGGAAGACGCAATAGGCCATGAAAAGAACCACGGCGGCGAAGACGACGCCGGTGATCCAGAAAGTTATGAAAATGGTGTTGTCGATATAGTCCCAGTTCGAGGCAATCGGCGTCCACCACCATGGGCTCAGGAAGTGGAACAACACCGAGCCCACGACTATCAGAACGAGTACAAGCGCAACGGCCATGTCCCGGTTCCTCCCGGTATTCCAAGCGGCGCAAGCCGTCCCGGGAAATACCAAGTGCATCATAACTTGATTTGCGATGAAAATTCTAGAGCCGGCTGTGGGAAGGGCAAAAATACCATTTCGCGGCGCTGGCGGTCCTTCGGTCGAAGCGGCAGGCAATGGCGAGCACACCGAATGCGCTTGGCAGAACCACGGAACGGCGATCGTCGGGGATCCCTTCCACCTGCTCGACCGACAGCTCGACGAAGGGAGCGGGCCACTTTATTGGCCGGCAGATGTCATCCGCCAAACTGTGTTGCCGACATCGTCGGCTATGAGCAGGGCCCCGGTTTTGTCGACAGCCAGGCCGACAGGCCGGCCGCGCGCCTTGTTGTCCTTGTCCAGGAAGTCGGTCACCACGTCGGTAGCGACGCCGCTAGGATGGCCGCCGCTGAATGGTACGAACACCACCTTGTAGCCATTGAAGCGCGTGCGGTTCCAGCTGCCGTGTTCGCCAACGAAAGCGCCGCCGCGATATGCCTCGGGGAGGCTGTTTGCCGTATAGAAGGCCAGTCCCAGAGGGGCGACGTGGGAACTCAGCGCATAGTCCGGAACGATCGCTTTCGCGACCAGGTCCGGACGCTGGGGCATGACGCGGGGATCGAGATGCTGGCCATAATAGCTGTATGGCCATCCGTAGAAGCCGCCATCCTTTACCGACGTCAGATAATCCGGCACGAGATTGGGGCCGAGCTCGTCGCGCTCATTGATCACTGCCCAGAGCGCCCCGGTCTGCGGCTCCCAGCTCAGGCCGTTTGGATTGCGCAAACCGCTGGCGAAAATGCGCGACTGGCCGGTGGCCCTGTCCACCTGCCAGATGGCGGCGCGGTTCTTCTCGGCCTCGATGCCGTTTTCGGCGACGTTGCTGTTCGAGCCGATGCCGACATAGAGCAGCGAGCCGTCGGGGCTTGCCACCAGGCTCTTCGTCCAATGGTGGTCGATCGGGCCGCCGGGCAGGGCGGTTAGCGGCGTTCCGGGCGCGGTGATCTTTGTGTCACCAGTGTTGTAGGGATAGCGGACGATGGAATCGGTATTGGCGACGTAGAGATCGCTTCCCACCAGCGCCACGCCGAAGGGCGAGTTGAGGTGGTCGAGAAATACGCTGGTCAGCTCCGGCTTGCCATCGCCGTCGGCGTCGCGCAGCAGCGTAATGCGGTTGCTCGGGCCGCTGTCGCCGCCCGAGGTGACCCAGGACTCGATCCAGCCCATCACCAAATCCTTGGGCCGTTTGATCGGTTCGCCGCCAGGCGCCTTGGACTCAACCACCAGGACATCGCCGTTGGGCAGCACATAAAGCGACCGCGGATGCTGCAAGCCGTTGACAAAGGCCTGGATCTGCAGCCCCTGCGCGACTGTCGGCTTTTCGTCGTTCTTCCATCCGACCACGGAAGCGAGATGCATGGGCGGGAAGAAATATTGGACCGGCTCCGGCAGTTTTGGATTCGGCCCTATCTGACTGCTGGGGTCCGGGTCGTTGCCGCTGCACGCTGCAAGAGTGATCGCCGCAGTGCAAATGAGCACGGACACCGTGATGCGCCTGGTCTGACTGATGGAGCTTGCTGCGCGTATCAATCCGCCACTCCGACGTGATGCCGGTAAACCATGGACCAGCCCAGCCAACCGGTGAAGATAAGGATGAGCACGACAACCGCCGAGAGGATCAAGCCGGTAGGAACGATGGAGGTCCATGCATCGCGGGTGTGCACGAGCATGTTGATGATGGACAATGCCAGCGCCAGCAGATTGCCTAGCACGTGCGGCAAGGCGGGGGGCTGTGCTCTTACCAGCGGATTGGCCAGGAAATCGATCAGCCCCGCGATCGCTGCAAGGCAGCCCATGATCACGCCGACGGTAACCAGCCAAGCGGAGAAGTCAGCCCACATCATCTCCGCTGTTCGCCAGTAGGCCAGATCCGTCAGCAGGGTGCCGACGAAGCAGGCGATCGGAAACGGCACCAGCATCGGATGAACGGGATGTCCTGCAATCCTGGCCGTCGAACGCGGATTGTCACCGACCATGATGCGCCATCCTTCTTGGTTCTCGTCCAGACAACCGCCTACCCGGCCTCCGGCGGCTGTTGCCGAGAGGCCGGCAGACGACCGATCGATCTGTCAGGCCCAAAAAGGGCGCTGGCTGGCTGCGCCTGCTAGGCGGCCGACTGGGTCGGCGGGTTCTGATACATCATCCAGAGCTCGATCGCCGCCAGCACCGCGACCAGAATGCCGATCACGACATGCACGGTCATCGCCGTTGTCGCCTGGAATCCAAGCACCCAGGGCGATACGAGAACCCACAGCCCGACGACCAGGTTCACCCACTCTTCCCACACGGCAAATGCTGCGAGGGCGGCAACCGACAGCACGACGATCAAGATTCCGCTGCCGAGGGCGTTCTGCGTCTGCGGGCCTGCCGCAAACGTGAAGATCCAGGGAGAGAAGAACAGAATTGCCCCAAGGATCAGGTTGGCTACGTCACAGAGCCTGGCGTTTGTCCACTGGTTCATGGCATCCTCCATAGGGAGCGTTTATGGCTCCCGAGTTCGGCAAGGTGGTGCCTGAGTTCGGCGAGATGCGCCCGAAGCCGCTCACTCCGTGTCACGGTAGTGCCCTGCCCAGCTGGAATTCGCATCTGGCGGTACTCCAGCCAAATCCGGCTATCTAACTGAATTCCGGGCTTTATGTTCCATTCGGCACCGGCACGCCTGGATCACTTGGTGGTGATCGAGCGATCCAAAGCTGCCTGTCAGGGGGCGGCGGGGCGGCGGCGCGTAGCTCATTCTGTCTTTTTATCGAGCCGGTGAAACATTTCTTATGGATCGCAGTTCTTGGATCCAGAGGAGTTGAATAAGGGCAACCTGCTTGCACGGGAGGAGCACGGAAGGCACAACTATAAATACGCTCTGCATAGAATACTTCGCAACGAGAAGCTCTCGCTTGTCTTGGTTGCCGCCGAAGCTTGTTTGAAAGACGGCGGTCGCCGCCGAAAAGATTTTCTAAATGAAAATAGCCCAGATCGCGCCACTAACCGAATCCGTGCCGCCCCGAACCTACGGTGGAACGGAGCGAATTGTTTCGTATCTGACCGAAGAACTTGTCCGACAGGGCCACGAGGTGACGTTGTTCGCCAGCGCCGATTCTCGTACCTCAGCCGAGCTGGTGCCGTGTTGCGACGTCGCGCTGCGCCTGAATCCCAGGGTCCAGGACGGTGGTCCGCACCACGTCATGATGCTTGAACGGGTGCGCCGGCGAGCCGATGAATTCGACGTTTTGCATTTCCACGTCGATGTTCTGCACTTCCCCATCATTCGGGATTTTGCCAGACGAACGGTTACCACGCTTCACGGCAGGCTCGACCTGCCCGATCTGGCGCAACTTTATGCTATGTTCGACGATGTTCCCCTGGTCTCGATCTCCTTCGACCAGCGCCGGCCCGTGCCGCCAGTCAATTGGATTGGAACCGTGCATCATGGCCTGCCACGCGATCTTCTGCCATTCCACCCGAACACCTCTGGCTATCTTGCGTTTCTCGGTCGCATCTCGCCGGAAAAGGGGCCGGAAGCGGCCATAGAAATAGCAGTGCGGGCGGGGTTTCCCCTGAAGATCGCCGCCAAGATCGACAAGGTGGACCAGTCGTTCTGGAAGGAAAGGGTCGAGCCGCAAGTGCTGCGGCATTCGAACGTGGAGTTCATTGGCGAAATCGATGAGCGGCAAAAGGCGGATTTTCTGGGCAATGCGAAAGCGCTTTTGTTCCCGATCGACTGGCCGGAACCCTTCGGGCTCGTGACGATCGAAGCAATGGCCTGCGGTACGCCGGTGATTGCGTTCCGGCGTGGCGCCGTCCCGGAGATCATCGATGACGGTGTGTCCGGATGGATCGTGGATACGGTGGAGGAAGCTGTGGGCGCGCTCCGGCGCATAGACTGCCTCGATCGCGCACGAGTGCGGCAGACGTTCGAGAAGCGGTTCACGGTCGAGCGCATGTGCAGCGATTATGTGGCACTCTACCGAGCACTCACGAACGGCACGGCGGGCGCAGGTGCCCCCACAAACGAACTCTCCCGAAATGTCGCGATGGTGGCTGTGCCGGGCTGAGGAACCGACAATCCACATGCAGACCACGAGGATGGCGTCAGGTGCGCCTGCAGGGTCTTATTGCCAAGCGCGGCGACTGCGCCAGAAGCCTTTGATCTGCGGCAAGCGTTCCAGAAGCTATGGTGTCCGCGAATGGTGGCAAACTGCCGCCCGGTCCGGATTGACGCGCGATACTTTCGCTGCAAAGGTAGTTTAACGACTTGTTTACCATGCGTCAGTCAGGGGTGGGGGGAATTTGGAACGGTTTTTGGGTGCGAACCGCCTTAATTGGGATGATCGGGCCGAACTGCACTCGACCGACACAACGGGCAGCTACCACATCGAGAATGTGCTGGCCGGCGGATCCAATCTCTACGAGCTGGAAACGCGCGAGGTCGGCGATATTGCCGGCAAGGATATCGTCCACCTGCAGTGTCACATCGGCCTCGACACGATCAGCCTGAAGAATCTCGGCGCAGGCAGTGTGACGGGGCTCGACTTTTCACCGGCGGCGATCGCGGCGGCGCGGGATTTTGCTGCGAAGGCAGGCACCGACGTGCGCTTCGTGGAAGCGCCACTGTTCGAAGCGGTGGAAGCGCTCGGTCGGACCTTTGACATCGCTTACGTTACATGGGGCTCGGTAAACTGGCTGGACGACGTTTTCCGTTGGGCGCGGGTGGTTGCCGACCTCCTGAGACCCGGCGGCCGTCTCTACATGGCCGAGGGCCATCCATTGATGTTTCAGTGCGATCGAAAGGCCGCGGCCCTGGAATTGAAGCACGACTGGCGAACGCCGATAGCTCGACCGCTCGCCTGGAACGAGGAACTGACCTACACCGGCGATGACCGCATCTTGAAGCATCCTCGCTATTATGAATGGATCCACCCGATCAGTGACGTGGTGAATGCGCTGATTTCAGCTGGTCTGACGCTCGATTTTCTCAATGAGCATGACACTGTTTCGTGGCAGCACTTTTCATTTGCCGTGCGGGCCGGCAAGGATATGTACGGCCTGCCAGAGAACTCTCCCAAGATACCGATGGCCTATTCCATTGGCGCGACGAAGCGCAGCATCGGCAAGATACCATACCTTGTGTCTCCCAAGGCGATCGAGGGGCACTAGTCCAGGTCGACGCTCCTGAGTACTCGGGTCGGAGCGTCGAAGTTTGCAATCGCTCGCGCTCCTCGATCTTCCGAAGGATCGCCGGCGCCAGCGCATCTCAACTCAATCAGTGGGACCATGTCAGTGGAAGTCGGCAGCTGGCTCCAACCGCTCGGGCCTGCAGCATCAGCAACGGGTCGGAAAGCGCAAAGCTCTAAGGAGCGTGAAGGTGACATTAAACATTGAAAGCTAATGTTTCCTCATCGGGTCGACCCGGGAACCTGAAATGGCACTTGAGGAATCGCCTATTGGCTTTTTTCCGCGCTAAGTTCGGCGGCATCAAGGAGGTCGTCTTTTCGTCGGCAAATATTCCGGCGGCGATCGCGCTTGTCGTCATACTTATCAGCGCCGCGTTCGCGGAGCACCAGAACAAAGTCGTCTCGGACCAGGCCGTCCGTGCGGACGTGTTGACCAAGGTCAATCTCATCCGCGCCAAGCTCGAAGGCAATATCAACGGAAACCTTCAACTCGTGCGTGGATTGGTCGCCGCCGTCGTGACCGAGCCTTATATGGGACAGCAACGCTTCGCCTCGCTGGCGAGCAATCTATTTGGCGCCGACTCGCAATTGAACAATATTGCCGGCGCGCCCGATCTGGTCGTTTCCCTGATGTACCCGATGGAGGGTAATGAGCAGGCGATGGGCCTGGACTACCGCAAGAACGAGCGGCAGCGTGCGGCTGCGCTGAGGGCGCGAGATGAACGCAAGCTGGTGCTTGCCGGTCCCGTCGAGCTGAAGCAGGGGGGACAAGGCTTCATCGGCCGCTTTCCGGTTTTCGTGCCCAGCGCGGGCAACACGGAAAGGTTCTGGGGCATTATTTCAGCCGTTGTCGACGTGCAGCGCCTTTACAAAGCGAGCGGCATGCTTGACGACGATCTCGGGATCGACGTAGCGCTGATCGGCAGGGACGCCCTCGGTCACCGAGGTGGTCAATTCTACGGCAATGAGGAGATCAGCAAAAGCGATCCGGTGACGGCTGACGTTTTGCTTCCTTCCGGCTCGTGGCAGCTCGCTGCCATTCCCGAGAACGGCTGGCCTTCGACGCCAAGTAACGCATGGTTGTTGCGCGCGATCATGGCGACGGCCGGGGCCTTGGTTGTGTTCCCTTTCCTGGTCACTGGTCGTCTGATAGGCGAAAGACAGCGCAATTATGCGGAATTGCGCCGATTGTCACGACGCCTCGAACTCGCTCTGGAAGCTTCGGCTATCGGGGTTTGGGAACACGATCTCGCGACCAACGAGCTTACATGGGATGAACGCGTCAATGAAATATATGGCAAACCAGCGGGGGAGCACCGGGGCTACACAGACTGGGCGGGAGCGATCCATCCAGATGATCTGGCTGGCGCCAACGCAGATTTCGATACGGCGGTGGCCAGCGGACGACCATATTTGTCGGAGTACCGGATTGTGCGCCCGAATGGCGAGGTCCGTCATGTCCGGTCCAAGGCGATCCTTTACCGGGCCACAAACGACACCCCAAAAATGATCGGCGCGGAATGGGACGTGACTGCCGACGTCCTGCTGAACAAGGATCTGGTTCGCGCAAAACAGCTGTCGGAGTCGAAAAATGCAGAACTCGAGTCGGCCAAGGCGCGCATAGAGCACATTGCGCTTCATGACTCGCTGACCGGCTTGCCCAACCGGCGTTACCTCGACCAGGTACTGGAAGACTACGCGGCAAACGCCAGGCGCTCAGGCGGGCGTGCGGCACTGCTTCACATCGATCTGGATCGGTTCAAGCACATCAACGATACGCTGGGCCACGCCGCCGGTGACGCGATGCTGGTTCACGCGTCGACAGTCCTCAGATCGAAGGTCGGCGACGAAGGATTCGTCGCCCGCATTGGAGGAGACGAATTCATCGTTCTGTGCGTGGTACGCGACGATACCAAGCAACTGGCGCTGCTTGCCGATCGGGTCATCAGCCAGATGCGCGAGCCCGTCTATTATCAGGGCCACCGGTGCCGTTTTGGCGTCAGCGTGGGTATAGCTGTCGACAACGGAAAAGATGTCGAAGCCAAACACCTGCTGGTGAACGCAGATATCGCGCTTTACCGAGCAAAGAGCCGAGGGCGCAATCGATACGAATTCTTCACTGACGCGATGCAAAGCGAAATCGTCGATACAAAACGGATTGCCGACGAAATTCTCGGCGGCCTCGAGCGCAACGAGTTCATCCCGTTCTACCAGCCCCAATTTGACGCAAAGACGCTCGAAATCGTTGGGGTTGAGGCGCTGGCGAGGTGGCAACATCCAGTAAAGGGTATTTTGGAGCCCGACATCTTCCTGAGGATTGCGGAAGAACTGAACGTCGTCTCGATCATCGACCAAGCCATATTGAAGCAATCGCTTTCGGATTTCGAAGAGTGGTCCGCTGCAAAACTTAACATTCCACGGGTGTCGGTCAATGTCTCGGCGAGGCGCCTTCAAGACGAGGAGCTTATCAAGAGCCTGCGAGAACAAGATATCAAGAGAGGAACAGTTTCGTTCGAGCTTGTTGAGTCGATTTTCCTGGACGAGAACGACGATCTTGTCACGTGGAACATCGAGCAAATAAAAGAACTGGGGATTGACATCGAAATAGACGATTTTGGTACCGGCTACGCTTCGATGGTCAGTTTGCTGAAGTTGCAGCCGCGCCGGCTGAAGATAGATCGGCAGCTGGTCACCCCAATCGTCAAATCGCCGCAGAGAAGGCAGGTTGTCTCGTCGATCATCGAAATCGGCAAATCGCTGGGTATCGAGGTCGTGGCGGAAGGCGTCGAGACGATGCAGCACGCACGGCTACTCAAGGGCCTGGGCTGCGACATATTGCAGGGTTATGCCTTCGGCCACCCGTTAGACTCCGAGGGACTTAAGACATTTGTCCGATCGCGGCGCCTGCGCACGGCCAGCTGAGCCTCGGCGCCAGAATTTATCGAGCCGATCGCCTTGAGGTTGCGGTACATAGGCGCACAGCGGACAAAGCTGAAAACAACGCCAAACCTCAGATCAGCAGCAGGCCCTTCATGCTGGAGTGGCCTTTCCTGCCGATGATGATGTGGTCGTGAACGGCAATGCCAAGCGGTTTGGCCGTCTCTATGATCAGCTTGGTCATCTCGATGTCGGCGCGCGACGGCGTCGGGTCTCCCGACGGATGATTATGCGCCAGAATGATCGCCGTGGCAGAGAGCTCCAGGGCGCGCCTGACCACCTCGCGCGGATAGACCGGTGTGTGGTCGACGGTGCCGACCTGCTGCACTTCGTCGGCGATCAGCGCGTTTTTCTTGTCGAGGAACAGGATGCGGAACTGCTCGCGCTCCTCGAAGGCCATCACCGACCGACAGTATTCGAGAACCTGCGTCCAGGTCGACAACAGCTCGCGGCCGGCGATCTCGCCGCGCGCCATGCGTTGCGCCGTTGCCGCAACCACCTTGAGGTCGAGCGCCACCATCGGGCCGATGCCCTTCACTTCCTGCAGGCGCTCGACGGGCGCGCCGAGGACCTCGGCCAATGTACCGAAGCGTGCCAGCAAGGCCTTGGCGACCGGCTTGGTGTCGGCGCGCGGGATCAGCCGGAACAATAGAAGCTCGAGCAGTTCGTAGTCGGGGAGGGTGTTAGGACTGGCGGCGAAGCGCTCGCGCAAGCGGTCGCGATGGCCGAGATAATGCGGCTTGTCGGCGGCCACCGCCTTCGCAGGCGACCGCACCGGCCTTTCGGGAAAGAAGGCCCGCTCGTCGTCGTCACCGTTCATGGCTGCCCACCCAGCATTTGCCGGGCAAGGTAACGCCCGATCTGCCAGACACTAGGCCCGCAGGCCGGGGCGGTCGAGGTTTTTTGGCGACAGCGTGAAGATCTCGCAGCCGGTTTCGGTGACGCCGATCGTGTGTTCGTACTGCGCCGAAAGCGAACGGTCACGCGTCACCGCGGTCCAGCCGTCCGACAGCACTTTCACATGCGGCCGGCCGAGATTGATCATCGGCTCGACGGTGAAGATCATGCCCGGCCGCATCTCGACGCCTTCGCTGGCGCTGCCGTAATGCAGGATGTTCGGCGCGTCGTGAAACAGCCGGCCGACGCCGTGGCCGCAGAAATCGCGCACCACCGAGCAACGCTCGGCTTCGGCGTAGGTCTGGATGGCGGCGCCGATGGCGCCGGTGCGGGCGCCCGGCTTGATTGCCGCGATGCCGCGCATCAGGCACTCATACGTGACTTCGAGCAGCCGCTCCGCGGCACGCTTGATCGTGCCCACCGGATACATGCGTGAGGAGTCGCCATGCCAGCCGTCGAGTATATAGGTGACGTCGATATTGACGATATCGCCATCCTTCAACGGCTTGCTGTCGGGTATGCCGTGACAGACGACGTGGTTGATCGAGGTGCAGGATGATTTCGTGTAGCCGCGGTAGTTGAGTGTCGCCGGAAGCGCGCCATGGTCCATGCCGAACTCGAAGACGAAGCGATCGATCGCTTCGGTGGTGACGCCGGGCGCCACCATCGATACCAGTTCGTCGAGGCAGCGCGCGGTGAGATCGCAAGCCTTGCGCATGCCGATAAAGCCTTCCTCGTCGTAAAGACGGATCTGGCCGGTGTTTCTGAGCGGTGCCGTGGCGGCGTCGAGATAGGTGACCATTTTTGTCCGTCTTGCAGGGATGCGAGGGCTGGATGAGCCCCCGCCAGAGAAATCTCCCCAGATTTGGCACTGGAAGGCGCAAGGTTCAAGGACGAACTGCCGGCGACGACCGAAGACCGGCGATATTCAGGTCTTTGGGGCACTCTCCTTGCCTGTAGCTGCCCATGCTCCCGACCGGTTCATTTGGCTACCGCAGTGACGACACATTTCTAGGCGAGAAGTCGGCCCAAGCATGAAGCCGCCACGGCAACTTTTTATGCCGAACGATGTTGCTGCGGGGGTGTCGGTTCGGGAGAGGTCGAATGGACAGACTGCAATTTGCGGTGCCGGTGCGTATCGCGCCTGTGCCCAGCCAGCCGGTCGAGGAAATCTACAGTGTCGAGCAGGCGCTCGATTTCCTGCAAACGTGGCCGGTTCGCCGGAAGGGGCCAACCTACCAGGCTGCGTTCAATGCCTGTTTTGGCGCCACGGTGGACATCGTCGAGACCGAAGACGCATGGCGGGCCTTCATGGCCTTTTGCCGGGTGAGCGGCCTGCTTGCCAGGGACATGATGGTTCCTCCGCGCAAGCGCGGCGGCGAGGCGAGGGGGCTGCGGGCGTAGGGAGCCCTGGGCACAATCCGCAGTTTGTCTTCGCCCTTTGCTGACACCCCCATCAGAGTGGGTGGGGTCCGGCCAAGTTTGCCAGCGTCACGCTGGCGATAGACATATGCCGAGTTGAAATTGCTGGTACGCCCAAGGGGAATCGAACCCCTGTTACCGCCGTGAAAGGGCGGTGTCCTGACCGCTAGACGATGGGCGCGCTCAGATGTGAGCGCTTATAGTTGCGTCGCGGCAAACCGGCAACCCGTCTGCCGCCGGCTGCGACAACTTTTTTCCTTTGGCTCCAAACCGCGTCTTTCCGACAGCCAAGGTGGTTTTGCAGCATGCTGCAACGTCGCCGAGGGGACTTCGCTGTGGCCGAAGAACCTCTCCCTAGCCGCGCCTGCGGCAACGCCAGTTCCAGTCGCGCTCGGGGCCGACATCGACATGGACGGATTCGGTGTGGCAGTAGGTGCCGACGCCGCCGCGGCCCGGCATGGTGCGGATATAGCTCGCCAGTTCCCATTTCGAGACGCCGGGGACCTGGATGTCGGCGGCGGCGCAGTACATGTGCAGCGAATTCTTGGCGCCGTTGGCGCGGCGGTTGCGGGCCGGGTCGCGATAGCCGGAGGTGACCGTCATCTTGCGGCCGTAATGGCCTTCGATCGTCTTCAGCACGCGAACCAGCGACGGCTTCAAGCAGGCGACATCGACGCTTTCGTTCTGTTTCAGGAGGCCGTTGGGCGCGAGCCTGGCGAGGCCGGCGGCGGAGGCGACCTGGTAGGCACCACCCGAACCTTCGTCTTCGTTGAGATCGACGTCGCTCTCATCGTCGAGGCCGGATTTGCGCTTGATCTCGAACAACGCCGTCTGGCGCACTCCGGGCAGCGCATCGGCCGTGAAATGGCTGGTATCGCCGGTCGACACCAACTGCACCGGCTTTTCAGCCGGATTGGCCGAGGCCAAGGTAACGGTGGGTTTCGCCGCAGGCGTCGCCTTGGCCTGCACGGCCGTTGGCTGCCCGCCCGATCTGCTGTTGGCCGGCGATGCTGCCGAAGCGGGGGTGGCGCTGAACAGCGAGGCTAGGAAGTTTTTCTTCGGTGCGTAGGCCTGTGGCTGCGGCATCTCGCCGGCGGTTACATAGACCGGGTTGTTCATCGCCGGCGCGGCGGCCTTGGCGTCGGGCTTCGATGCATCAGCACTGTTTTGTGCCACGGCCTGTTCGGCCGTCTGGGCGTTTGGTTGCAGCGGCTGCGGCGTGTGTCCCGCGATCGTCTCGGCTGCCGTTGGAACGGCGATCGGGAAGCCGGCATCGGGCTTGGCCCCTGGCTTGGCTATTGGCACATAGGCGACCTGCTCGGGAAGGTTGGCGTCACCGTCGGCATTCATCGTCATTTGTGCGGTTGTCATCTGCGACGATAATGCGGCCGTGCTGGCCTGGGGCGCACCGGCGGCCGTGCTGATTTCGGTAGCCGAGGTATTGTAGCCTGGCATGCCGACCGACATGGTCGGGTCGCCG
This sequence comes from Mesorhizobium sp. M0208, assembly GCF_040322015.1. Classification (NCBI taxonomy): domain Bacteria; kingdom Pseudomonadati; phylum Pseudomonadota; class Alphaproteobacteria; order Hyphomicrobiales; family Phyllobacteriaceae; genus Mesorhizobium; species Mesorhizobium sp. M0208. The sequence continues at coordinate 67,806 of NZ_JAMYSP010000023.1, forward strand.
GCCGAGGTGCAGGACGCCAGGAGCACCGAGAAAAGCGCCGCCACAATGGCGCGGCTTTCTCCCTTCGCGAGGCGCGATCCTGCTGATCTCAAAACAAAATTCCCCCTCGATATCCGACCGGTTCGTCATTGGCGCGGCGCCGAAACGTCTCGTCGAAATGACCCTTGTTCCCCGAACCGGAAACGAGACCTGTGTCAAATCTGCAAGCCTCAAAGTAATTTGGCGGCTAGAGGATGAATCAAGGCTGCTCAGGGTTGACGGCACCATTTCGCCCGCTTTTGGCGGCGCGTCAACTCACCACACATTACAGATGGTTACACGCGCACCTTGACATAGGTGCCGGGGGCTTCGCCTAGAACTTGCATGTGCTCGCCCGGTTTGCGGGCCGGAACGCGGGTATTGTCCTTGGCTTCGATCCAGCGTTGCCAGTGCGGCCACCAGGAACCGGGGTGGGCTGTGGCCCCGGCGAGCCATTTGTCAAAGTCGCCGGCCGGCTTGCCGCCGGTCCAGTATTGATATTTCTGCGCCGCCGGCGGATTGACGACCCCGGCGATGTGGCCGGAGCCGGCCATGACGTAGTCGACCTCGCCGCCGAAATATTTCGAGCCGAGGAATACCGATAGCGCCGGCGCGATGTGGTCCTCCTTAGAGGCGAGGTTGTAGACCGGAATGGTAACGTCCTTCAGCGAAACCGTGCGGCCCGCCAGTTCCATCATGCCTTGCGAGAGCCTGTTCTCGAGATAGCAATTGCGCAAATAGAAGGAATGGTTGGCAGCGCCCATGCGGGTCGAATCGGCATTCCAGTAGAGCAGGTCGAAGGGCAGGGGATCCTTGCCGCGCATGTAGTTGTTGACGACATAGGGCCAGATCAGGTCGCCCGAGCGCAGCATGTTGAAGGCGGTCGCCATCTTGGTGCCGTCGAGATAGCCTTTCTCGTTCATCGCCTTCTCGACGGCCGCGACCTGCTCCTCGTCGACGAACACTTTTAGATCGCCGGCATAGGTGAAATCGACCTGGGTCGTGAAGAAGGTGGCGGATTTGATGCGGTGGTCGCCTTCCTGCGCCATCAGCGCCAGGGCCGCCGCCAGAAGCGTGCCGCCGACGCAATAGCCGATGGCGTTGACCTGCCTTTCGCCGGTTGCCTTCTCGATCGTGTCGAGGCCGTATTGCAGGCCCTCCCTGATATAGGCCTCCCAACTCTTGGCGCCGTGCCGCTCGTCCGGGTTGATCCAGGAGATTACGAACACGGTGTGGCCTTGCTCGACCGCCCAGCGAATGAAGGATTTTTGCGGGTTGAGATCGAGGATGTAGTATTTGTTGATCCATGGCGGGCAGATCAGCAGCGGCCGCTTGAGCACGGTGTCGGTAGTCGGCTCGTATTGCAGGATTTCGGCGACGTCGCTGCGGCCGACCACCTTACCCGGCGTGGCGGCGAGATTCTTGCCGATCTCGAAGGGCGAATAATCTGCCTGCCGCAGCTTCAGGTCACCCTTGCCCGCGGCGATGTCCTCGGCGAGCATCTTCATGCCGCGCACCAGGTTTTCACCGTTCGAGGCGACAGTCTCGCGAAACAATTCCGGATTGGTCAGGATGAAATTCGACGGCGAGATGGCATTGGACACCTGCTTGACATAAAAGCCGGCCTTGTGGCGGGTATGCTCGTCCAGGCCGTCGGCGTGCTCGACCAGTTCGGCCGCCCAGCGCGAGGTGACCAGATACGCCTGTTTGAGGAAATCGAAGAAGGCGTTGCGGCCCCATTCCGGGTCCTGGAAACGCTTGTCGCCGCGCTCGGGCTTGACCGCGTCCTCGGCGCCGGCGCCGACGCGCTGGACAGCATTGGCCCAGACGGTCATGTAGCCGGAAAACAGCCGCGTTTGCGCCTCCAGCGCGCGCTGCGGGTCGGAGAGCCAGTACTCGGTGAGCTTGGAGAACGTCTTCACCATGTCGACGACCGGCTCGGCGACGTGATCGCGTACCTCGCCCTTTTCCCGCGGCTCGGCCCATGCCGAGGCGGCTTTGCCGGCCTGCTCGATCATGCGGGCCATGTTCAGAGCGAAGCGTTCCGGGTCCTTCACCAGATATTGCTCGACGGTCGAAGGTTGGTCATCTTCCGCTTTGCCCGAATCGGGTGTTTTGGCCATGGTTCGCGGGGTTCCTCCCGAAGCGTTTTGTTGACATATTACCATGGGATATCGAACAGGGTCCAATGTGCTCTAACCCGGCCGCCAGGAAAACAATATGACGATTAATATTGGCAAGAACGTTTTTTCCGGCACTGGTCGTTTTTGCCGCATGGCGCTCGTCATGTTGACGATGGCCGGTTGCACGAGCAGCAACATGGAAGGTGCGGCGCCCGCCACCGGCCTTGTCGGCGCGAAGGACACCGGTTCCTATCCGAACCTGAACATCCGGCCGCAGGTGGCGGCCGAGCAATTCACCGACGAGGAAAAGAACGCCAAGCTCGCCCAACTGAAGGCCGAGAAGCAGAGCCAGGCCGCCAAGGGCGGCGGCGTCAAGGTTGCGGACCAGGCAGCGCTGGACCAGCTGGCAAAAAAACACGGCGCCGAGGCGCTGAAGCAGATCGAAGGCAAATGCGACCCCGCTCTCGACCCTAGTTGCAAATAAGCTTATACGCGCGACCGCAACCTCACTGTCTGGAACTGCCATGGAAGAATTTCACAAGGTCCGCCGGCTTCCGCCCTATGTCTTCGAACAGGTCAACCGGCTGAAGGCCAGCGCCCGTTCGCGCGGCGCCGACATCATCGATCTTGGCATGGGCAATCCGGACCTGCCGACGCCCAAGGCCATCGTCGACAAATTATGCGAGGTGGTGCGCGATCCGCGCACGCACCGATATTCGTCGTCGCGCGGCATTCCGGGTCTGCGCCGTGCACAGGCCAACTACTATGCCCGCCGCTTCGGCGTGAAGCTCGACCCGGACAGCCAGGTGGTGGCGACGCTCGGCTCGAAGGAGGGCTTCGCCAATATGGCGCAGGCGATCACCGCCCCCGGCGACGTGATCCTGTGCCCCAATCCGACCTATCCGATCCACGCCTTCGGCTTCATTATGTCGGGCGGCGTCATCCGCTCGCTGCAGGTCGAGCCGGACGACGGCTTTATCCCGGCCCTGGAGCGCGGCATCCGCCATTCGATCCCGAAGCCGCTGGCACTAATCCTCAATTATCCGTCCAACCCGACGGCACTGGTCGCTTCGCTCGATTTCTACAAGGAGGTGGTGGCCTTCGCCAGGAAGAACGACATCATCATCCTGTCGGACCTTGCCTATTCGGAAATCTATTTCGACGGCAATCCGCCGCCTTCGGTGCTGCAGGTGCCGGGCGCCATAGACGTCGCCGTCGAGTTCACCTCGATGTCGAAGACCTTTTCGATGCCGGGCTGGCGCATGGGTTTTGCGGTCGGCAATGAACGGCTGATCTCGGCGCTGACGCGGGTGAAATCCTATCTCGACTACGGCGCCTTCACGCCGATCCAGGTGGCGGCGGCGCATGCGCTTAACGGCGACGGCGCCGACATCGCCGAAGTGCGCGACGTCTACCGCAAACGCCGCGATGTCATGGTCGACTCCTTCAGCCGTGCCGGCTGGACCATTCCCGCACCGGCGGCATCGATGTTCGCCTGGGCGCCGATCCCGGAGCCGTTCAAGCACCTTGGCTCGCTTGAGTTCTCCAAGCTCCTGATCGAGCACGCCGACGTCGCGGTGGCGCCGGGCGTCGGCTTCGGCGAGCATGGCGACGATCACGTGCGCATCGCGCTGGTCGAAAACGAGCATCGGATCCGGCAAGCGGCGCGCAACATTAAGCGCTTCCTCGCATCCAGCGCCAAGCAGCCGAATAATGTCGTACCGCTCGCCGCGCATCGCTGATCTTATACACATCGACCGAATTGTTGAGGGGCGTCGCCGGACATGGCTGAAGCGTTGCGTGTTGGAATTGCCGGCCTCGGCACCGTCGGTGCGTCTGTGGCCCGTGTGCTGCGCGACAAGGCGGCCGAACTGACGCGGCAGTGCGGACGCGACATCGTGGTGTCGGCGGTTTCGGCCCGCGATCCCAAACGCGACCGCGGCGTCGATCTTGGTACGGCACAGTGGTTCGACGATGCCGTCAAGATGGCGCAGATCGCCGAGATAGATGTCTTCGTCGAGTTGATCGGCGGCGACGAAGGCCCGTCGCGCTCGTCCGTCAAAGCGGCGCTCGAGGCCGGCCGACATGTCGTTACCGCAAACAAGGCATTGCTTGCCAAGCACGGCGTCTCACTGGCCGAGATCGCAGAAAAGAGGGGTGTGCTGCTCAACTACGAAGCGGCGGTGGCAGGCGGCATTCCGGTCATCAAGACGATGCGCGAGGCGATGGCCGGCAATTCGGTGACCCGCGTTTTCGGCATTCTCAACGGTACCTGCAATTATATTTTGACGCGCATGGAAGCCGAGGGCCTGTCCTTTGATGCCTGCCTGAAGGATGCGCAACGGTTGGGCTATGCCGAAGCCGACCCGACCTTCGACATCGAGGGCCACGACACCGCACACAAGCTGTCGATCCTGACCAGCCTTGCCTTCGGCACGAAGATCGCCGCCAACGATATCTACATGGAAGGCATCTCCAACATCAGCCAGGCCGACATCCGCGCGGCCGGCGATCTCGGCTACCGGATCAAGCTGCTTGGCGTCGCCCAACGCACCGAAAGCGGCATCGAGCAGCGCGTGCATCCGACCATGGTGCCGACGGCCTCGGTCATCGCGCAGGTGCACGGCGTCACCAATGCGGTGGCCATCGAGACCGACATCCTCGGCGAATTGCTGCTCTCCGGCCCCGGTGCCGGCGGCAACGCCACCGCATCGGCGGTGATCGGCGACATTGCCGACATCGCTAAGAGCCGGCCTGGGTTCCAGCATGGTCCGGTCTTCGGCCGGCCGGCGAAGGAGCTCAAGCCCTACAAGAAGGCGCAGATGCGCAGCCATGCCGGGGGTTATTTCATCCGGCTGACCGTGCACGACCGCCTCGGCGTCTTCGCGGCAATAGCCAAGCGCATGGCTGACAACGACATTTCGCTGGAATCGATCGTCCAGCATGCCGCCGGTCCGGAAACCGAGGCACAGAAGACCGTCATCCTGGTGACCCACGAGACGACCGAGGCGGCGGTGCGTAAGGCCGTCGACGGCATCACCAGGGACAGCCTTCTGACCGACAAGCCGCAAGTCATCCGCATCGAGCGGGCCGGATAGCAGTCTCACATTTTGCGTTTAATCGATTGATATTGCTGCGCTTTCAAAAAGGTCCAGCGCAGGTCTTGCTGTTGTCACGGGGCTTTGACACAAGGAGCGCGTCTCTGGCGGGAGGCTAATGCATGTCGCCCAAACGTGTGCGGCGGTTTTTGGGACGACGACATGCATAAAAACAAAGTGCCAACGAGGATTGTCCATCGATGAATGTGGCCCAGAACATTGTCGCCGGCCTCGACCGGATACTGACCATGGAATTGGTGCGCGTCACCGAACGCGCCGCGGTCGCGGCCGCCAGATTGCGCGGACGCGGCGACGAGAAAGCCGCCGACCAGGTTGCGGTCGATGCCATGCGGCAGGAACTCAACCGTCTTGCCATCAACGGCACGGTAGTGATCGGCGAGGGCGAGCGCGACGAGGCGCCGATGCTTTATATCGGCGAGGAAGTCGGTACCGGCAAAGGCCCGGCTGTCGACATCGCGCTCGATCCGCTCGAAGGCACGACGATCTGCGCCAAGAACCTGCCCAACGCATTGGCCGTTATCGCCATTGCCGAAAAAGGCAGCCTTTTGTTCGCGCCGGATGTCTATATGGACAAGATCGCGATCGGCCCGGGCTATGCCGACGGCATCATCGACATCGATGCCTCGCCGGCCGAAAACATCGCCAGCCTCGCCAGGGCCAAGGGCGTGCCGGTGGCGGAGATCACCGCCTGTATTCTCGACCGGCCACGCCATGGCGCGTTGATCGAAGCCGTGCGGGCGACCGGCGCCGCGATCCGTCTGATCGGCGACGGTGATGTCGCCGGGGTCATCCACACCACCGATCCGGACGAGACCGGTATCGACATTTATCTCGGCACCGGAGGCGCGCCGGAAGGCGTGCTTGCAGCTGCCGCCTTGCGCTGCACCGGTGGCCAGATGCAGGGCAGGTTGATCCTCGATACGCCGGAAAAGCTGGCGCGCGCCGCCAAGATGGGCATCTCCGACCCCAAACGGATCTACCACACGCAAGACATGGCACGCGGCGACGTGCTGTTTGCCGCGACCGGCGTCACCGACGGCAATATGCTGGCCGGCGTCAAGTTCGGCCACAATTTCATCACCACGCACACGATCGTGCTGCGCTCGTCATCGCGGACCGTGCGCGAGATCAAGGCCAGGCACCAGGATCTGGAAAAGTTTTGATTTCGACTCAGTTAGCCGTTGCATATTGTGCGCAATGACAAATTGCAGACGGCGCATCACGTGACGGGGGAAAGACGCTTTTTCCTCGATGTCAGGCAATCGGCCACCGGCGTTTCCTGGGAACACCGGCTGACCGAGCGCCAGGACATGGCCGCGCTCGCCATCGCGCAAGGTTATGGCGTGCCCGACATCGTGGCGCGCGTGCTGGCCGGGCGCGGCGTCACCGCCGAGCAGACCGAGCGGTTTCTCGATCCGACCATCCGCAACCTGCTGCCCGACCCGGCATCGCTGACCGACATGGACAAGGCCGCCTCTCGTATCGCCCAGGCGGTGACGGCCAGGGAAAAGGTAGCGATCTTTGGCGATTACGATGTCGACGGCGCCGCCTCGTCGGCGCTGCTCAAGCGCTTTCTCGCGCATTTCTCGGTGCCGTCGGAGATCTACATACCGGACCGCATCTTCGAGGGTTACGGCCCCAATCCGGAAGCGATGCGCGAACTCGTCTCGCGCGGCGCGACGCTGATCGTCACCGTCGATTGCGGCACCAATAGTGCTGCTTCCATCGATGCGGCGAAGGCCGCCGGCGCCGACGTCGTGGTGCTCGATCACCATCAGGTCGGCGGGCCGTTGCCGGCGGCGGCTGCGGTCGTTAACCCAAATCGCGAGGACGACCTTTCCGGCCAAGGTCATCTTTGTGCCGCCGGCGTCGTCTTCCTTTGCCTGGTGCAGACCGCGAAGATCCTGCGCGGCCGCTTGCCGGATGCCGCACCGCCGGACCTGCTTGCCCTGCTCGACCTGGTGGCGCTGGGCACAGTCTGCGACGTGGTGCCGCTCACCGGCGTCAACCGCGCCTTCGTGATCAAGGGGCTGCAGGTGGCGCGGCAGCAGAGAAACGAAGGGCTGGCGGCGTTGGCGCGGGTCTCGCGTATAGGCGAGCCGATCAGCACGTTCCATCTGGCCTTTCTGATCGGTCCGCGCATCAACGCCGGCGGGCGCATCGGCGACGCAGCACTTGGCAGCCGCCTGCTTGCAACCGACGACCCGGTCGAAGCCCGCACCATCGCCGAGACGCTGGATCGGCTCAACCAGGAGCGGCAGTCGATGGAGCAGGAGATGCTGGCCGCGGCGCGCTCAGAGACCGACGCCGAGCTTGCCGGCGGCAATGGTCCGGCCATCGTGGTCACAGCCAGCAGCAACTGGCACCCGGGCATTGTCGGCCTGCTTGCCTCGCGGCTCAAGGACCATGCGCGCCGGCCCGCATTTGCCATTGCCTTCAACGCCAACGGTGTCGGTACGGGTTCAGGCCGTTCAGTGTCTGGCTTCGACCTCGGCCGGCTGGTGCGCGAGGCTGCCGATGCCGGACTTATCGTCAAGGGCGGCGGCCACGGAATGGCGGCCGGCATCACTGTCGAGCGGGCGAAGCTCGGCGAACTCAGGGCTTTCTTCGAAGAGCGCGCGGCGGTGGACGTGTTCCGCCTGCAAGGGCAGGAGAGCCTGGCGATCGACGGTGCGCTTGCCGCCGAGGGCGCGACGCTCGCGCTGCTCGATGCACTTGAGAGGGCAGGGCCGTTCGGCGCAGGGCATGTCGCGCCGGTGTTCGCGCTGCCGCGCCACCGGCTTGTCGATGCGCGGGCGGTCGGCACCAACCACATCCGCGCCGACCTGCAGTCGGAAAGCGGCGGCCGCATCCAGGCGATCGCCTTTCGCGCCGTCGATACCGCGCTCGGCGAATTCCTGTTCAAGAACAGGGGTAAGCCGGTGCATGTAGCCGGCTCGCTGTCGGGCAACCACTGGAACGGCAACCGCACGGTGCAATTTCGTATCGTCGACGCGGCGCTTGCCTGAGAAGCTCGCCGTCCGCTCTGCCTAAGCGAGGACGGTCTGCAGCCGGGTCAGGTCGCCGATCTGCGCCATCGTTGCCTGGTAGCCGATACGGATTGCTTCGTCGGCGCGGTGGAATTCGGTCAGGCCGATATGGCTGAGCTTCGGCTGCAGCGATATGTCCGGCGGGTCGCCGGCCAGCCTGGCGCGCGAAATGCGATCCTGAATGATGTTGAAGGCCTCGACCATGACGCCGGTAATGCCGAGCCGCGTCTCGCGCGACTGGCGTTCGGGATCGGCGTGGCCGGCCCGCGGCGCGTCTTTCTCGATGACCAACTCGCCGGCATTGTGCTTGATCACCGCGGCGCGGCCGAACAGATCGTAGTGAAGGTTCACCGCGACCACGAGCGGCTGCTCGTAGGCACGGCAAACCGAGACCGGCACCGGATTGACCAGGGCGCCGTCAACCAGCACACGCCCATTGCAGGCGACCGGCTCGAACACGCCGGGCAGCGCGTAGGAGGCGCGCATTGCGGTGCTCAACGAGCCGCTCGACAGCCAGATCTCATGGCCGGTGCGGATTTCCGAAGCGACGCAGACGAATGGTTTTGGCAGGTCCTCGAAGCGGATGCCGGCTATGTGCTCGCGTAGCCGCGCATCGAGCTTCATGCCACCGAACAGGCCGCTGCCGCGTAGATTGAGGTCGAGAAGGCCAAAAATGCGCCGCCTGGTCAGGCTGCGCGCGAATTCTTCCAGCTCGTCGAGCTTGCCGGCAACATAGCAGCCGCCGACCAGCGCGCCGATCGAGGTGCCGGCGATCATCGACACTTCGATGCCGGCTTCGTCAAGCGCGCGCAGCACGCCGATATGCGCCCAGCCGCGCGCACAGCCGCCACCCAATGCCAGCGAAATCCCTGTTTTGCCCGGAGATATGGTTTCGGATGCGCCCGCGGCCGAGGAGAGGCCATTCGCCTCCCGAACGTCAGGTCTGTTGCGCAATGACGCCCAGTCGAGCATCACAATCTCCCTTGTCCCACGGTCATCCTACAGGCGGGCCGTATCGAAATCATGAATACACGTGGCTGAAGTGCTGCGAATGGTTCATATTGATGGTGTATTGGGCTTTCGATAGGTTTTTTCCGCATCGAACAGCGGCTTGCTGCCGTCGCTGGCAAGCGTCCCTTTGCCATCGCTCAGCCCCACCGTCCGATAAAAGCATGAACGTCGGCCGGTGTGACAAGTTGCTTCATGACCCAGCACTTTGACGCGCAACCATATCGCGTCCTGGTCACAATCCGTGAGCATCTCGACGACCTGCTGGACATTGCCCGAGGTTTCGCCCTTCTTCCACAGCGCGTTGCGCGAACGCGACCAGTAGTGCGCGATGCCGGTCTCGAGCGTTAGCGCCAGCGCCTCGGCATTCATATGCGCGACCATCAGCAGCATGCCGTCTTCGGCATCGGTGACGACGGCGGTGACGAGGCCGCCGGCATCGAAGCGCGGCGAAAGGACCGTGCCTTCCTCAAGCGCCTTCTTGTCTGAGGGAGCTTTCGGGAATTCCAATGCCGACATTCGCCGGTCCTTATTTAACGAAGGTGGGGCGGGTCTGATCAGTTCCGCCGCCGCGCACCATGGTGACGAAGCGGACCTGCTCTTCGGGTGTATCCTTGAAGGCGCCGGTGAAGGTCGAGGTCAGCGTGGTGGAGCCCTGCTTGCGGATGCCCCGCATGGCCATGCACATATGCTCGGCTTCAAGCATGACCGCCACGCCGCGCGGATTGAGGACGTCCTGGATGACGCCGGCAATCTGCGCCGTCATCGCTTCCTGGGTCTGCAGGCGATGGGCGAAGATGTCGACGACGCGGGCGATCTTGGACAGGCCGACAACCTTGCCGTCAGGCAGATAGCCGACATGCGCCTTGCCGATGATCGGCACCATGTGATGCTCGCAATGCGAGTGGAAGGATATGTCCTTGACGAGGACGAGGTCGTCATAGCCGGCGACTTCCTCGAAGGTGCGGCCAAGTTCCTCGGCTGGGCACATATCATAACCGTTGAACATTTCGCGGAATGCCTTGGTGACGCGCTTCGGCGTGTCGATCAGGCCCTCGCGGTCAGGGTTGTCGCCGGTCCAGCGCAGCAAGATGCGCACAGCGGCTTCGACTTCGGCCTCGCTCGGCCGGTCGGTGACCGGCTTTTCCATATAGGCGGACCGCGGCATGAGTTTCTTGATAACGGCGTCCATAAAGGCGTCTCCCGTAGTTCCTCTCTCAGGAGGAACGAGTTGAACGGACCACGACCTTTCGGGTGTCAGAAACTCGCCCGGTTTCCAGCCCGTAAGTGGCGTGAACAGAATTGGGCACGACGAGGTTTGTGGTCGCCTTGTCGATACCCGACTACCGCCATTATATATGTTCGTGCCGAGCGAAAGGAAGACGCCAGAGCGGCAATGACTGTTCGCTGGGCGGCGACGGATTGGAAAAATATGATCGACGATGTCTACAATGCGAAAATTCTGGGTTTTGCCGGAAACATCGCACGGATCGGCCGGCTCGACCGGCCCGACGCAACCGCACGAGCACATTCCAAGCTGTGCGGCTCGACGGTGACCGTCGATCTGAAGATGGATGATGGGGTCGTCAGCGATTTCGCGCATGACGTGAAGGCCTGTGCGCTTGGCCAGGCGTCCTCTTCGATCATGGCGCAGCATGTCGTCGGCGCCAGCGCCGAAGAATTGCGCAGCGTGCGCGAGACGATGCTGAAGATGCTGAAGGAAAATGGTCCGCCGCCCGAAGGCCGCTTCGCCGACCTGAAATATCTGGAACCGGTGCGCGACTATAAGGCGCGCCACGCCTCGACCATGCTGACCTTCGACGCAGTGGTCGACGCCATCGGTCAGATTGAGAAGAAGCGGGCCGAGGAGGCGGCCTAGATCTCGGCAAGGAAACGCCGGCTTTCGGCGAATTCCGCCCGGACCCAGTCGGCAAAAGCCCTGGCCGGCTCTGAAAGGTCATTCAGCCTTCTGGCCACCAGCCAATAGGCGCCGGACGCGACGTCGATGTCGAAAGGCTTGATCAGCGCGCCGGACGCAAGTTCTTCGCCGATCTGCAGAAGATCGCCCAGCGCGACACCATGTCCAAGCAAAGCTGCCTGCTTCGAAAGCGAAGCATCCGCCAGCATCGGGCCGCGCGCAGGCACGGCCTCAGCCGTCACGCCAGCCGCTTCGAACCAGCGCGCCCAAGCCTGACGGTTTTCTTCGTGCAGCAATGCGTAGCGACCAAGGTCGATCGGTTTTTCCAGAGCTGGCCCGGATGCAAGAAGCGCCGGCGACAGGACTGGTGAGTCGACGACCGCGGCAAGCTGTTCGGCTTCGCTGCGTGGCCATGAGGTGGCGTGCGCACTGAAGCGCAGGGCAAGTTCGGGCTGATCGCTGCGAAACTCTATCAACCTCGGGTCGACCTCAAGGGAAACGTCGATATCGGGTCGCAACTCGCGAAAGCGGTTGAGCCGCGGGACCAGCCATACGGATGCAAGCGATGGCTCGACGCTGACACGGACCACGGACTGCGTCTGGGCCGCCGTCAACTCCGAAAGCAGCCTGTCGATGCCCTCGAAACTTCTGACCAACTGGTCGAGCAGCCGCCGGCCGGTGTCGGTCAACTCGACGCGGCGATGATGGCGGAAGAACAGAGGTTGGCGCAGGAAGGCTTCGAGCTCGCGGATCTGGCGGCTGATCGCTGCCTGCGAGACGTAAAGCTCCGCGGCCGCACGGCTGAAGCTCAGGTGACGACCGGCTGCTTCGAAGCTTCTGAGAGCCGTCAGGGGGAGGTGTCCGCGCTTCATTCGCATAACTCAGAGTTATCTGACGTGGACGTTATACTCGTTTGAAGGGCAAGGCCAGCGGCGCTCTAATCGGCGCTCAAGGAGTGCTGCCATGATCCAGTTTCTCAACGTTCTGGGCGATGTCGTACGGATCGCGACGTTTCAATGGCATGACGAGAAACCCATAGGGATTGGTGCGAGGAGAGGCCGCCGACCAGCGTCGCCGTATGCCGGAAGCCGACGCCCGACCGCTACCCGACTCGCCGTGCCAGGCCATGACGGGATTGCCGAAACGCCATTGCGTTTCTGGCCCGATGCGCACATCTATCGTGTTGAAAAACGTGATGTGGAGACTGCGGTGGTTGGCCAATATCGGCATGCGCGCGGTGCCAGGCCGATTCGACAAGGACGCAACTGGCCCGGCCCGTGGCGCAAGACGCCGGGCCGCCTCTTCGGTACCGCGCTTGTCCGACTCTACCAGCTGACGCTGTCTGGCTTTGTCGGCAATTCCTGCCGGCATTTGCCGACCTGTTCCGAATACGCGCACGAAGCGATCGCCCGCCACGGGCTGTGGGCCGGTGGCTGGATGGGGTTTTTCCGGGTGCTGCGCTGCGGACCGTTCGGAACGCACGGCATCGACCGCGTACCGGAGATCCTGGCTGATCGTTACCGTTGGTTCACGCCATGGCGGTACTGGCGGATCGGGAAAAAACGTGGCGACCTGGACAGTTGACCGCAACTGTTCGGTGCACAACCGGACCGCTTTTACGATCTGGTAGGGTTAACCGCAGCTTGCGCGGACATAGCGCATTTAAGACAAAATCGAGACAAGACGTCTGGCTAAGCCGCTCCTGACACCCTTCAGGAGAGATTGCCAAATGCGCCGGATAGATCGTCTTCCCTTCGTTTTCGCCGTGGTTCTCTATGTCCTGGCGTGGCTGTTGGGTTTTCCGATCCGTGCGCAATCGGCGCCGCTCGGGGACGTCGAATGCACGCTGATCGTCGACGCCGCAGGCGGCGAGACGCTGTATCGCGAAGGGACCTGCGATCAGCGCGTCAGCCCCGCCTCCACGTTCAAGGTTCCGCTGGCGCTGATCGGCTACGATGCTGGAATCCTGAGCGACGAGCACACGCCAAGCTGGGAGTACAAGGCAGAGTTCAATGCGCCGAAACGGGACCGCAAGACCGTCGACCCGACGATCTGGGAAAGGGATTCGGTCATATGGTTCTCACGCGAGATTACGCGCCGGCTCGGCAGCAAACAATTTGCCGGCTATGTGTCGAAATTCGAGTATGGCAACACGGACGTTTCCGGAACTCCCGGCAAGAATGATGGACTCACCCATTCCTGGGTGAATTCTTCGCTCGAGATATCGCCCGTCGAGCAGGTCGATTTCCTGCGCAGGCTGCTGGCGCGAAAACTGCCGGTTTCGAACAAGGCCCACGCCATGACCGGTGCGATCATACCGACGTTTCGAGCGGGCGATTGGACGGTGCAGGGCAAGACTGGAACGACCAGGCTCGGCGACAGCGCCGACAAGCGCTCGCTTGGCTGGTTTGTCGGCTGGGCGCAGACCGATGCTCGCAAGATCGTCTTTGCCCGCCTGGTAATCGATACGGAACGTTCCGACACGCCCAAGGGACCCAAGACGCGGGCGATGTTCCTGAACGAGCTGCCGAATCTCGTCAGGTGACCTATATCCGGCTTTACGGCGCCGAAAACTGTCCATAAAAGACCGCTCGCCGCCGGACGCATCCGGCTCTTACTGATGCATGTCGTAGCCCCAAAACCGCTAGGCAGTTTTGGGCGACATGCATTTCACCACCCGCGCTCGTTTGCGGGACTGGATAGGAGAATCTTATGCTGAATTCCGTTTCCCTGACATTTCCCGATGGCTCCGTCCGCGACTACGACGCGGCGATGACCGGCGCCGACCTGGCGGAATCGATCTCGAAGTCGCTGGCCAAGAAGGCCGTTGCCTATTCGATCGACGGCACGCTGCGCGATCTTTCCGACCCGATCGGCAAGCCGGGCAAGGTCGAGATCATCACTCGCGAGGACCCGCGCGCGCTGGAGCTCATCCGTCACGATGCAGCCCATGTGCTGGCCGAGGCCGTGCAGGAACTTTGGCCGGGTACGCAGGTGACTATCGGGCCGGTGATCGAAAACGGATTCTACTACGATTTTGCTCGCAACGAGCCGTTCACGCCCGACGATTTCCCGGTGATCGAGAAGAAAATGCGCGAGATCATTGCGCGCAACAAGCCGTTCACCAAAGAGGTATGGTCGCGTGAAAAGGCGAAAAGGATCTTTGCCGACAAGGGCGAGCGCTACAAACTGGAGCTGATCGACGCCATTCCCGAGGATCAGGATCTCAAGATCTATGCGCAGGGCGACTGGTTAGACCTTTGCCGCGGCCCGCATATGGCCTCGACCGGCCAGATCGGCAGCGCCTTCAAGCTGATGAAGGTCGCCGGCGCCTATTGGCGCGGCGATTCGAACAACCCGATGCTGACGCGCATCTACGGCACGGCCTGGGCCGACCAGGCGCAGCTCGAAGCCTACCAGACGATGCTGGAGGAGGCCGAGAAGCGCGACCACAGGAAGCTCGGCCGTGAGATGGACCTGTTCCATTTCCAGGAGGAGGGGCCGGGCGTCGTGTTCTGGCACGCCAAAGGCTGGAGGATGTTCCAGAACCTGGCCAATTACATGCGTCGCCGCCTCGACGAGCAGGGCTATCAGGAAGTCAACGCGCCGCAGGTGCTCGACAAGAGCCTGTGGGAGACGTCCGGGCACTGGGGCTGGTACCGGGACAACATGTTCAAGGTGACGGTTGCTGGCGACGACACCGACGACGACCGGGTGTTTGCGCTGAAGCCGATGAACTGCCCCGGCCACGTCCAAATCTTCAAGCACGGGCTGAAGTCCTACCGCGATCTGCCGGTAAAACTTGCGGAATTCGGCAATGTGCATCGCTATGAGCCGTCCGGCGCGCTGCACGGGTTGATGCGCGTGCGCGGCTTTACCCAGGACGATGCCCACATCTTCTGCACCGAGGAACAGCTCGCCGACGAGTGCATCAAGATCAACGATCTGATCCTCTCGACCTATGCGGATTTCGGCTTCGACGAAATCACCGTCAAGCTGGCGACCCGCCCCGAAAAACGGGTCGGCACCGACGCGATGTGGGATCATGCTGAGGGCGTGCTGCAGGACGTGCTCGACAAGATCGCGGCGCGGTCGGGCAACCGGATCAAGACGGGCGTCAATCCGGGTGAGGGCACGTTCTACGGGCCGAAGTTCGAATATGTGCTGAAGGACGCCATCGGCCGCGAATGGCAGTGCGGCACCACACAGGTCGACTTCAACCTGCCGGAGCGTTTTGGCGCCTTCTACATCGGCTCCGATTCGGAAAAGAAGCAGCCGGTGATGGTGCATCGTGCCATCTGCGGTTCCATGGAGCGGTTTCTAGGCATCCTGATCGAGAATTATTCGGGCCATTTCCCGCTCTGGTTCGCACCGCTGCAGGTGGTGGTGGCGACGATCACTTCCGATGCCGACGATTACGCCCAAAAGGTCGTTGCGCAGCTGAAGGCGGCCGGGCTGATTGCCGAAGCCGACCTGCGCAACGAGAAGATCAACTACAAGGTCCGGGAGCATTCGCTGGCCAAGGTCCCGGTCATCCTCGTCTGTGGCAAGCGCGAGGCCGAGGAAGAAACGGTCAATATCCGCCGTCTCGGTTCGCGCGACCAGGAATCGCTTGGTCTCGCAGCTGCCGTGAAGCTGCTTGCCGACGAGGCGGTGACACCCGACCGCAAGCGCCGCGCGGCCTGAACCAGCCGACCTGCAATGAATGCCGGTGGAGCGATCCACCGCCATTTTCATATGCCTGTCACGCCGCGCGCCTATCCGGCTATCCGGTTGGCGCGACGCATGCGCAAGGCAGCTTAGAGAGGCAGGGCTTAGTCGGCGCCTTCCTCGGAATCGATGGCCGAAGCCTCTGTGGCCAGAACCTCGATGTCCTGGTTGTGCCCAGCCACCACCGTAAAATCCTTCTGGTAGATGCGGTCGCGGTTCTTGGCGATGATGGTGTAGTCGCCCTCGGCCAGCACCATCGAGGCAAAGGCACCGACGGTTTCCTTGATCGGATCGCCGGATTCGTTCAGCAGCGACCAGGAGGTGTCGGCGATCGCCTCGCCGCCCGGTTCGCGCACCAGCTTCATGGTCATCTCGGCCGCACGGTGCTCGACGGTCGCTTCAGTCAGCTTGCCGGCCTCGACGCGGATGTCGGAGCGGATGACCGCGTTCACAGCGCCATAGGTCGAAACAACGTGGTAGGTGCCGGCATTGAGCCGCACGACGCTGTTCGGCTCGACATCGGGTATGATCAGGGCGCGATCGCCGTCGGCCGCGGCGTGGCTCTCATAGATCGAGAAGCGCAGCTTCTTCGGCGGTATGCGCACCCCACCGGACAGCACGGCATCGAGCTTGAGGCCGCCGGCATCGAGCACGAGGCTCTCGCGCTTGGCTTCCTTGCCGACGGTGATGCGCTTGGTGGCGCCGGCCCGCCCGTAGGAGGCGTGGACCAGATAGGAACCCGGCTCGAGCTGGAATACGGCGGTACCGCCATGAGCGGAGGCGACCATCGGCAACTTGCCGTCGCTGGCCGATTCGGGCTTGAAGACGCGCCAGACGATGCCGCGCGTGATGTCGGCGCCCTTGTCTGTCAATTGCGCCGACAGCGTGATTGCCCCGCTGCTCCCCAACACCAGCGATGTCTCGCTTTTCGGAGGCGCATAGCCCGAAATTCCGGGAAGTTCCAGTTCGCCGAGGCCGTCCACATCCTGGGCGACGGCGAGCGAAACCGGCACCATCAACAGTGCGGCAGCGAGCCATATCAGGAAAAGACGCAATGTCCCCTCAAACATGCCTTGCGTTGAAGCCCAAGGCGGTGGCAATTTCAAGGCTTAAGAGTCCGGTCGGCTTCTGCTACAGGGCTCTTTGTCCGGCGCGCTGCGCCAATGCCCAAGCCGCCCGATGTCCCGATGGTGCGCTTCAGCTCAAATTCCAGGAGACTTGCGCCCATGGCGTCGCCGATCATCGATTTTCTGCTGACCCGAAATTCCGCGCCGATCCCAGATTTGAAAGAGCCGGCACCGGGCGATACGGAGATCGCGACGATGATCGCCGCCGCCTCGCGGGTGCCGGACCACGGCCGGCTGGAGCCCTGGCGTTTCATCCTCTATCGCGGCGAGTCTCGCATCGAGATCGGCAAGAAGCTGGCGGCACTTGCCGAGCAGCGTGAAGGACCGCTGCCGGAAGGCCGCCGCAACCAGGAATTGGCGCGCTTTTCGCGGGCGCCGCTGGTTATCGGCGTGATCTCGATCCCCAGGGAAAATCCAAAGATCCCGCAATGGGAGATGTTCCTGTCCGGCGGCATGGCGGCGATGAACCTGATGCTTGCCGCCAATGCGCTGGGCTACGGCACCAACATGATCAGTAACTGGTATTCCGACGTGCCCGAGGGCAGGGCGATCCTTGGCCTGGCGCCGCATGAACGGGTCGTCGGTTTTGTCCATATCGGCTCCTACCAGGGGCCGGCACCGGAGCGGCCACGGCCCGATCCCGCAAAGCTCTCTGCCGATTATTCAGGGCCGTGGCTGGGATAATTTCGGCGCGGAACAGACCTAAGCGCCAAGCCCAGCTACCCTGGCCCGCGCCAGGAGCCGCTCGGCCAGTTTTAGATGCGGCCGGTCGTACATCTTGCCGTCGATTCCGACGACGCCGGGGTTTCCCGCCGCCTTAAATGCCTCGACGATCGCCAGGGCGCTTTTCACCGCTTGCGCCGAAGGCGTGAAGGCGGCGTTGATGACCGGCACCTGCGCCGGATGGATCGCCATCTTGCCGGTGAAACCGTCGCGCTCGGCCTCGGCGCATTCGGCCTCGAAGCCCGCCATGTCGCGAAAGTCCGGAAAGACGGTGTCGATTGCCGCGACTTCCGCGGCACTTGCGGTAAGCATGGTCATGGTGCGGGCGAGGCGGAACACATCCGTGTAGCGGCCATTCGCGTCGCGCGTCGCGCGCGCGCCGATCGCCGCCGACAAATCTTCCGCCCCCCAGGTGACGCCGACAAGCCGCGCGCTTGCACGGGCGTAGGTCGCTGCGGCCAAGACGCCTGCGGCCGTTTCTGTGATGATCGGCAGGATCTTTATAGCTCCATCCGGCAGGCCGCTTTCAGCTTCGTGCACCCTGAGCTTGGCCGAGAGATGCTGGACATCCAGTCCGCTGTTCGACTTAGGCAGCATGATGCCGTCTGGTTTTGCCGGCACGAGCGCCGCCAGATCGTCGTCGGTCAGTCCGGTCGAAAGATCGTTGACGCGCACATAGATCACGGAGCTGGTTCGGTGCCTGTGCCCGGCGATGAAACGCGCCGCTGTGTCGCGCGCCAGATCCTTGTTCTGCGCGGCAATCGAATCCTCGAGGTCGACGATGACCATGTCGGCGCCCACGCCAAAGCCCTTCTCCAGCTTTTTTTCCGAGTCGCCGGGGACGAAGAGCAGAGAACGCATCGGCTACGCCTTTTTCATCATCATGGCTTGCCTCGTGCATTTGGCAACCAGCATGTCGTTCTGGTTATAGGCGCGATGCTCGAACTCGACGATACCGCGGTCCGGTTTGGACCTGGAGTCGCGCACCGAAACCACCGTGGTCTCGACGCGAATGGTGTCGCCGTGGAAGACGGGGTGCGGAAACACTGTCTCCTTCATGCCGAGATTGGCGATGGTGGTGCCGACGGTGATGTCGTTGACCGAGATGCCGATCATCAGGCCAAGCGTGAACAGCGAATTGACCAGCGGCTTGCCCCATTCGCTCTTCGCCGCGAAGTCGAAATCGATGTGCAGCGGCTGCGGGTTCAGCGTCATCACCGAAAACAGCATATTGTCGCTTTCGGTCACGGTCTTGCGCAGCGTGTGCTTGAACACATGGCCGACAGCGAACTCCTCAAGATAAAGCCCGGCCATGGTCGATCTCCTCTGCTGCTTAAGGGTTGATAGGCGTTGCGTACCGGGCTCGCAAGCCAGTTAACGAACATGGTGAACCGTTCGTAAACCATTTGTGCCTACGGTCGCGACAGGGGCCAGAAGCGTTCTGGCAAAGGGCGTAAGCAGGCGACATGGTCGTTTCGCATTTCCTGAAATGGATCCACACGGCGAAGGTGTCGGAGCGCGTTGCAGCGGCAAGCGCACTTGCTCGCGCCTATGTCGATTCGGACCTGCCTTTCGAGGACCGCTGCGCTGCTGAGGCGGCGCTGACATTGCTGCTCGATGACGCATCCTCGAAGGTGCGACTGGCGATCGCCGACGCGCTTTCCATGAGCCATCATGCGCCGCCGCAGATCGTCAGCGCGCTGGCGTCGGACCAGCCGGAAGTCGCAGCCCTGGTGCTGGCGCGGTCGCCGCTGCTTACTGATGCCGACCTGATCGATCGGGTTGCCGGCGGCCAGAAAGCGACGCAGAGGGTGATCGCCGACCGGCCGCGCGTGTCGATGTCGGTTGCGGCGGCAATCGCCGAGATCGGCGAGCCGGAGGCCTGCATCACGCTGCTCGCCAACAGCGGCGCCGACATCGCATCGATCAGCTTTCGGCGCATGGCCGAGCGGCATGGCCATCTGCCTCTGGTGCGCGAGGCGCTGATTGCCGATGCGCGCCTGCCCGCCGATTGTCGGCATTTGCTGCTGGTCAAAGTGGGCGAGACGCTCAAGGGCTCGCCGCTGGTGCTGGCGCTGATGGGCGCCGCAAGAGCCGAGCGCGTCACGCGCGATGCCTGCGTCAAAGCTTCCGTGACATTGATCGAAGGCACGCGTGCCGAGGAACATACAGCGCTTGTCGAACATCTGCGTCTGCGCGGCGACCTGACCGCAAGCTTCGTCATCCGCACCATCGCGCACGGCAAGGTCGATTTCTTTGGTTCGGCCCTGGTCGCGCTCAGCCAGCAATCCGAACAACGGGTGAGAGCACTGCTGGCCGGCGGCCATGACGTGGCGCTGCAGGCACTGTTCCGCAGCGCCGGGCTTGCCGCCGCCACCCACGCCATCATCCTGCGCGCGCTGAAGGTCTGGCGCGAGGTCGCCAATGGCAAACGCCTCGCCGGCGTGCAGGAAGTCAGCTGGTTGATGCTGAAGGAATTGGGCGGGCAGTCCGCCGCGGGCGATCTCGCCGGGCTGATCAAGTCGATCCATCTCGACGCGTTGCGCGAGAACGCGCGCGGGCACGCGCTGGCGATCGCGGCTGCCTAAAGTGAAGCGGTTTTCCCTCCGGAATTGCTTTAGAACAAAGGAAAGAGCGGTTCGGCGTTTCCGTGAACGCTGAACCGTTCCAGGCCTCGTCCTTCGCGAAAATATCCGGGTAGCAACAACCGCCGTCTGTGGCTCACCTGGCAGAAGACGCTCAGATATCCAGCACTTCCGTCTCGGCGAATTCCGCGCGTTCCTGGATGAAGCGGAAACGGGCCTCGGGCTTGGTGCCCATCAGTGCGTCGACAGCATCCTTGGTCGCCGCCTCGGCGTCGATCACATCGACCCTGAGCAGCGTGCGCTTTCTCGGGTCCATGGTGGTTTCCTTGAGCTGGGCGGCCATCATTTCGCCCAGCCCCTTGAAGCGGCCGATTTCGACCTTGCCGCGCCCGGTGAATTCGGTGCGCAGGAGTTCGTCCTTATGCGCGTCGTTGCGGGCATAGCCGACCTTGCCGCCTTGGCGGATCGAATAAAGCGGCGGCACCGCCAGGTAGAGATGGCCGCCGCGGACCAGGTTTGGCATCTCCTGGTAGAAAAAGGTGATCAGCAGCGAGGCGATATGGGCGCCGTCGACATCGGCATCGGTCATGATGATGACCCGGTCGTAACGCAGGTCCTCGTCGCGGTATTTCGAGCGCGTGCCACAGCCCAAGGCCTGGATCAGGTCGGATATCTGCTGGTTGCCGGCAAGCTTGTCGCTGCCGGCACTGGCGACGTTGAGGATCTTGCCGCGCAGCGGCAGCACCGCCTGGCTGGCGCGGTCGCGCGCCTGCTTTGCCGAACCGCCGGCCGAATCGCCCTCGACGATGAAGAGCTCGGCGCCGGCGGCGGCATTCTGTGTGCAGTCGGCGAGCTTGCCGGGCAGGCGCAGCTTGCGCACCGCACTCTTGCGCGACACTTCCTTTTCCTGGCGGCGGCGCACCCGTTCGTCGGCGCGCGCGATCACCCATTCGAGCAGTTTCGAGGCCTCCTGCGGATTGTCCGCCAGCCAGTGGTCGAACGGGTCGCGGATGGCGGTTTCGACGATGCGGATCGCCTCGATCGTCGCCAGCCTGTCCTTGGTCTGGCCGACGAATTCCGGTTCGCGGATGAACACCGACAGCATGCCCGCCGCCGAGATCATCACATCCTCGGAAGTGACGATCGAGGCGCGCTTGTTGCCGACCAGATCGGCGTAGGCGCGCAAGCCGCGCGTCAGCACGTTGCGGAAGCCGGCCTCATGCGTGCCGCCTTCGGCGGTCGGAATGGTGTTGCAATAGGAATTGATAAAACCGTCGCCGCCGAACCAGGTCACGGCCCATTCGAGCGAGCCGTGACCGCCCTGCTTCTCGCTCTTGCCGGCGAACATTTCACGGGTCACCTGGAATTCGTCGCCGAGCGAGGCTTTCAGATAGTCCTTGAGGCCGCCCGGAAAATGGAATTCTGCCTTGGCCGGCGTCGTGTCCTTTTCCTTGATCAGCGAGGGATCGCAGGTCCAGCGGATTTCGACGCCGCCGAACAGATAGGCCTTTGACCGCGCCATGCGGTAGAGCCGCGCCGGCTCGAAAGCAGCACCCTTGCCGAAAATCTGCTCGTCTGGATGGAAGCGGATCTTCGTGCCGCGCCGGTTATGCACGTCGCCGAGCTGCTCAAGGCCGGTCACCGGAACGCCTCGTGAGAAGCGCTGGCGATAGAGCTTGCGCCCAATCGCGACCTCGACCTCGAGATGGTCGGACAGCGCGTTGACGACGGAAACGCCGACACCGTGCAGGCCGCCGGACGTCTCGTAAACCTTACTGTCGAACTTGCCGCCTGAATGCAGCGTCGTCATGATGAGTTCGAGCGCCGGCTTCTTGAATTTCGGGTGCGGATCGACCGGAATGCCGCGGCCGTTGTCGGTGACTGACAGGTATCCGTCGGCGGAAAGCTCGACATCGATGAAGGTCGCATGGCCGGCGACCGCCTCGTCCATCGAATTGTCGATGACCTCGGCAAACAGATGGTGCATCGCCTTGTCGTCGGTGCCGCCAATGTACATGCCCGGGCGGCGGCGCACCGGCTCCAGCCCCTCCAGCACCTCGATGTCGGCGGCACTGTAACTCTCGCTGGCGTCGCGGGGCGCCGGCCGCTTCGCCGCCTGCACCAGCGGATCGGCCGGGCGCGCGGCGGCGCGAGCAGGCTGAGGCTGCTTGTCCAATTTGGCGAAAAGATCGTTGTTGTCGTCCATGCCGGTCCTGGATTCCGATGCTGCGAATCACCACCCGATACTGCCACGCTTTTCGCGGGCAGGCGACGGAGGTTCCTGTTACGTTCGAGGATAGAGCCTCTTACTGCAAAACCATTCGACAGCCAAGCGGCGGAAATGGGGTCGAAGCTTGGAGCATCGACGCTTTGTAAACCTTGTCCGAAGGTTACGCCGGAAGACTGGCTGAAAAAACGGTATTTGCGGACTGTCGCTGACCTAGAATGCAGCGGAACGCTCACGAGGCTGTCGCTTACGCATGTTGGATTACAGTTCGCTCCTGCTCGCGGCGGCGCTGTCGGGCACGTGCCTTAGCATCACAATGTTTGCGATCTGGTTCACCGCGCCACAGGCACGCTTTGTGCTGACGGTGGCGTGCGGCATTCTCGTGCTCGTCGCACATGTGGTGCTGTTCTGGCATTACACCAGGGATCCAAGCGCCTGGCTCTGCCAGATCGTGCTTGCGCTTCTCAGCCTCGGTTTCCTGATTATCTGCCTGTCGGCCATGCAATATCTCGGCATAGGCGATTACAGGCGCGCCATCTTGCCGACCTTGGTTGCGACGGCTGTTTGCGCGGGCGCGACGTATCTCGGGTTTGATGGTGTCGGCTTCATCGTCACCTACGCGACGGTAACGGCGCTGCTCTCGCTCATCGGGGTGATGTTCTGGATTGAGGGTGGTCACGATCGCCGGATATTGCTGGTCGTCTCGTTCCTGAGCGGCGTCTGTGCGCTGTCGTTCGGACTTTGCGGCGCGGTCCTGCTGGTCAAGGGGCAATGGGTGCTGGGTGTTGCGCCCGACAATTGGGCCGAGCGGGTGAATTCCGTCGTAGCCGTCGCCTGCATGACCGGGCTCGGCGCATTGACGCTCTCCCTGCACCATTTGCAGGCGCAGATCGAATTGAAGGCCGAGACGATGACCGATCCATTGACCGGGCTGATGAACCGGCGGGCGTTGACGGCACTCTACGGCGAGCGGGTCTTCGGCCCGTTCATGTCCGTCGCCATGTTCGACCTCGACCATTTCAAGAGAACGAACGACGTTTTCGGTCATCCGGTCGGCGACCAGGTTCTGCGCCGCTTTGCCGCTGTCATCAGGAAATACGCCAGGACCGGCGTCGACGCGTTCCGGTTGGGCGGCGAGGAGTTCGTGCTCGTCATGTCGCGGATGACGGAAGAGAAGGCCTATGACATTGCGAGCAAGATCAGCGTCGCCTTCGGCACAGAAGTCGTGGCCACACAACTTGGTCCGTTGCGAAGCACAGTCAGCGGCGGCATCGGCTTTGGCGGAACAAACGGCACCGGTCTCGACGATGTGCTGGCCGAAGCCGACGCAGCACTCTATGCGGCAAAGCGCGCCGGGCGAAATCGCGTCGTCGTTCGGGACCGGGCGAGCAAGGCCGACGGGCCGGCCTTGCGTTCTGCCTGATTGGGGTTTCTATCTTCTTGTTAGACCCATGATCTTGTCGGAAAACCGGATTCCACTTTTCGGAATCATGATCTATTCCGCCGCACCCAGATATTCCGACAGCGGCGGGCAGGAGCAGACAAGGTTGCGGTCGCCGGCGACATTGTCGATGCGTGACACCGGCGGCCAGTATTTTGCTGCCGTATCGGCATCGCCGGCGGGGTAGGCCGCCTCCAGACGCGAATAGGGATGTGTCCACTGGCCGGCCAATGCCTCGGCGGCGGTGTGCGGAGCGTTGACCAGAGGATTGTCGGCCAACGGCCATTCGCCCTTCGCCACCTTGGCTGCCTCGCCGGCTATGGCGATCATCGCTTCGCAGAAACGATCCAACTCGCGCTTGGGCTCGGATTCGGTCGGCTCCACCATCAGCGTGCCAGCGACCGGGAACGACATGGTCGGCGCGTGGAAGCCATAGTCGATCAGCCGCTTGGCGATATCGTCGACGCTGATGCCGGCGCTGTCCTTGAGCACGCGGGTGTCGAGGATGCATTCATGCGCGACGCGTCCGTTGCGCCCCTTGTAAAGCAGGGGGAAATGCTCGCCAAGCCGCGTCGACACATAGTTGGCGGAGATGATCGCCGTCTCGGTCGCCTGCTTCAGGCCGGAAGCGCCCATCATGCGAATATACATCCAGGTGATCGGCAGGATCGAGGCGCTGCCGAACGGTGCCGCCGCCACGGCATGGACCGAGCCTTCGGTGACGTGGCCGGGCAGATGCGGCTTCAGATGCGCCTTGACGCCGATCGGGCCGACGCCGGGGCCGCCGCCGCCATGCGGGATGCAGAAGGTCTTGTGCAGGTTCATGTGGCAGACGTCGGCGCCGATATCGCCGGGACGGGCGAGGCCGACCAGCGCGTTGAGGTTGGCGCCGTCGAAATAGACCTGGCCGCCATGGCTGTGGACGAGGGCGCAAAGGTCGCGCGCGCCTTCCTCGAAGACGCCATGCGTCGAGGGATAGGTGAACATCAGCGCCGCGAGATTATGCGCATGCTCGGCCGCCTTGGCCTGCAGGTCGTCCATGTCGATATTGCCGTCCTCGGTGCAGCGCACGACGACGACGCTCATGCCGGCCATGGCCGCACTTGCCGGATTGGTGCCATGCGCCGAGGAGGGGATCAGGCAGACGGTGCGATGGCCTTCGCCGCGTGACAGATGATAGCGGCGAATGGCGAGCAGCCCGGCATATTCGCCCTGGCTGCCAGCATTGGGCTGCAGGGTCACCGCGTCGAAGCCGGTGATCTCCGCCAGCCAGCCTTCCAGCTCGTCGATCATGGCGCGATAGCCTATCGAATGGTTTGCCGGGGCGAAGGGATGCAGGTTGGCGACATCAGGCCAGCTCACCGGCATCATTTCGGCGGCGGCGTTGAGCTTCATGGTGCAGGAGCCGAGCGGGATCATGGCGCGGTCAAGCGCCAGGTCCTTGTCGGCCAGCCGGCGCAGGAAGCGCATCATGTCGGTTTCCGAGTGGTTTTCGCGGAAGACGGGCTGGGTGAGGAACTCCTTGCCGCGCGGTTTTCCGGGCGTGGAACTGCCGGCGGCAACGCCGGCCTTAGCGCCGAAAAGTGCTGCGATCGCCTCCAGATCGGCTTCGGTGGAGGTCTCGTCGAAGCTGATGCCGACATGGTCGGCGTCGATGACGCGCAGCAGGCGGCCCGTCTTTTCTGCGGCGGCGGCAATCGCGCCGGCTCTGCCCTTCACTTCCGCAGTCACCGTGTCGAAGCGGCTTTCGCCGATCACCGAAACGCCCGCTGCCTTGAGGCCGACGGCCAGGCAGTTGGCCAGCGTGTGGACGCGGCCGGCAATCGCCTGCAGCCCGGCAGGGCCATGCCAGATCGCGTAGGCCGTCGCCATATTGGCGAGCAACGCCTGTGCGGTGCAGATGTTGGAGGTCGCCTTGTCGCGGCGGATATGCTGTTCGCGTGTCTGCAAAGCCAGGCGATAACCGGGACGGCCCTTGCTATCCGTCGACTGGCCAACAAGCCGGCCGGGCATCAGCCGCGTCAGCCTGTCGGAGACGGCGCAATAGGCGGCGTGCGGCCCGCCAAAGCCCATCGGCACGCCAAAACGCTGCATCGGGCCGACGGCGATGTCGGCGCCAAGCCTGGCCGGCGCATCGGTCAGCGTCAAGCCAAGCGGGTCGGCGATGAAGACGACCAGCGCGCCGGCGGCACGGGCCTTGTCGATCGCTGCCTTGTGATTGCCGTAGACGCCGAATGTATCGGGCCAGGAGACCAGCAGGGCGGCGGTGTTGTCGTCGATCACCTCGCCGTCCACCTCGATGCCGAGGGGCTCGGCGCGGGTGCGCACGACGTCCAGCGTCTGCGGGTGCGGCGTGCCGGCCAGTGCCACCTTGGTGCGCTTGTCGCGATGATGGCGCAGCGCAATGCCGACCGCTTCGGCCACCGCCGTCGCCTCGTCGAGCAGCGAGGCCGATGCCACCGGCAGGCCGGTCAATTCTGTCACCAGCGTCTGGAAGTTGAACAGCATTTCCAGCCGGCCCTGGCTGATCTCGGCCTGGTAAGGCGTGTAGGCGGTATACCAGGCCGGGTTCTCGAACAGGTTGCGCTGGATCACCGGCGGCACATGGACGCCATGATAGCCGGCACCGATAAAGCTCTTCAGCACCGTGTTCTTTGCCATCGTCGCCGCGAGCTCGGCCAGCGCTTCCGCTTCGCTTGCGGGGGCGGGCAGGGCCAGCGGCCGGTCGAGCCGGATCGACTTCGGCACTGCCTGACTGATCAGGGTCTCGACCGAAGGGACGCCGATCGTCGCCAGCATGGCTCTGACGTCATGGAGGCCCGGGCCGATATGGCGAGCCGAGAAGGGGTAGGGTGCTGCGGTCATCTTCCTGGTCCTGCTATCAACCAATATGGGCTTTGTAAGCGGCTTCATCGAGGAGCCCATCGAGCTGGCTCTCATTGGCCAGCTTCATCTTCCACAGCCAGCCGTCGCCGGTTGCCGCCGAATTGACGAGCGAAGGATCGGCCGACAGCGCGGTATTGGCCTCGGTGATCTCGCCGTCGACCGGCGCGTAGACATCCGATGCGGCCTTGACCGATTCGACCACCACGGCGGTGTCGCCCTTGGCTAGCTTTCTGCCCAATTCCGGCAGCTCGACAAAGACGAGGTCGCCGAGCTGCTGCTGTGCGTAGTCGGTGATGCCGACCGTGGCGACGCCGCCCTCGACGCGAAGCCATTCGTGATCTTCGGTGAAATAGGTCTTTGCCATTGAAATCATCCTTTGCGGTAGCGATGGGGCGTGAAGGGCAAGGGGTGGATGTCGACCGGGATTTTCGTCCCGCGGACATCGGCGAACAGTTTTGCGCCGGATTTGGCAAGCGGCGTCTGGACGTAGCCCATGGCGACCGGATGACCGGCCGAGGGGCCGAAGCCGCCAGAGGTGACATGGCCGGCAGGGTTGCCGTCGGCATCGAAAAGGGCAGCACCGGCGCGCACCGGCTGGCGGCCTTCCGGCTTCAGGCCGACGCGTTTTTGCGCTGGACCACGCTCCAGGATGGCACGCAGCGCATCGGCGCCGATGAAGGCGCCCGAGGCGCGAACCTCCTTGGGGATGGCCCACATCAGCCCGGCGCTGGCCGGATCGATCTCCGGCGTGATGTCCAGCCCGTGCAGGCACAGTCCGGCTTCAAGCCGCAGGCTGTCGCGGGCGGCAAGGCCGACCCACATCACCCGCTCGTCCTCGAGCAGCCTGGCGACGAGGTTTCTTGCATCCGCTTCCGGCAGGCCGATCTCGAAGCCGTCTTCGCCGGTATAGCCGGACCGGCTCATGAACCATTTTTCGCGCGGCTCGATACCGTGCATGAACACCAGCGAACCCGTCTCGATGCCGGCGCGGGAAAGGGCAGCCCATGCTTCGGGGCCCTGGATGGCAAGGAAGACGCGGTCGAGTGCGTCCACCTTCACGTCGAAATCGCCCTCTGCTTCGAAATTTTTGGCCAATGCGCGCAGATGCTTTTCGTCGGCGGCGGCATTGCCGGCATTGGCGACCATCATGAAGCGCTCGGCGCCAAGCCTGGTGACGATCAGATCGTCCAGAATGCCGGCGGCCTCGTTGAGGAAGAACGTATATTTGGACAGGGAAACCTCAAGCGCGCCGGCATCGAACGGGCAGGCGCGGTTCAGAAGCGCTGCTGCCCCCGAACCGCTGATTTCGAACAGCTTCATGTGCGAGATGTCGAACAGGCCGGCATGCTCGCGGCTGTGCAGATGCTCTTTCATCACACCGGCCGGATAGGTCAGCGGCATCGACCAGCCGGCGAAGGCGCCAAAGCGCGCACCGCCTGCCACATGCAGATCTTCGAGGGGAAGGTGTTTGGTGTCGTCGCCCGTCATGTCATCTCCAGAGTCGCACGCAAGCGGCCGCGAATGGCGACCAGTCCGTGCCCCTCTGTCTGAAGCCTGAGAGACTCGCGCCCCGTAACTCTGTCGGCAGCGCTTACACCTTCGGCGCGGGGGCAAGCCCCGACTTTCCAGAGTGTCTTTCCCGTCTACGGTTCTTTTGCCTGAGAGATTTCGGGCGATTTCCCCTTCGGCGGCAGCTCTCGCTGCTCTCTCCCGCAAACAGGTAGGACTCGGTCAGGAGCCCTCGACTCGTCATCCATAGCCCGTGGACGACACCTTGTCACCTGCCAGCGACATTTTTACTGGACAGGTCGCGACCCTATTGTTTTGCGGGCTCGGGCTTGGCTGTCTCGAAGCGCGACATCCATTTGAAGCTGCCGAACCAGTAGCGGCGAACGCCGCCTATGGTGCCGTCGGCGGTGCGCGCGCCGATCCAGTTGTTGACGTATTGGATGAGGCGGACATCGTCCGGCCGCATCGCAAACGCTTCCGGCGTCCGCAACAGCGGGCCGCCCACCAGCTTGAGCTTGGCGTCATAAAGCCTGGCGGCCATTTGCGGCGTCGGCGATGTCGCCACCATCGCCTGTGCTTGCCCGCTGATGACGGCGGCGAAAACATCGGCCGCATTGTCGAATGACACGATGGCCGCTTTCGGGAATGCTTCCCTCGCGGCGGCTTCGTCCGTCGAGTTGGAGAGCACGGCGATCTTGTAGCCCGGCGCCGCCAGTACCTTGCCCGGCCTTTTCCCAAGACTGGCGATCGTCGCCACCATTCGGATATCGGCGGTACCGGTCTGGTCGGAGAACACCACCTCGCGTGCGCGTTCCGGCGTGCTGGCGTAGCCCGCCGCGATCATGTCGAAATCACCCTTGAGCAATCGCGTCTTGAGGTCGTTCCATGGCACCTCGACCAGCTTCAGGTCGACGCCGAGATCGGACGCCAGCGCACTGGTCAGGTCGACATCATAGCCGGCGAACTTCCCGTCGGCCTTCTTGAGGATCCATGGCGGGTTGAGCGCGACGCCGACTGTCAGTGTCTTCTGATCGATGATGCGCTTGAGGCTGTCGTCCGCCCGGGCTGGCAGCAGCGACAAAGCCAACCATGCAGAAAGGGCAAGTATAATAGTGGCGATAATCTTAGCGCGCATTAATATAACCTCACTGAGCCCGTCCGGTTGTCAGACTTACACAGAGGTGCCATTCTGTCGATAGCGGACCCTGATGGAGAGTTGCAATGTCGGCACGGATGGCGGTTACCGGTTCGATGATGTTCCTGGGTTGCATCCTGGGCAACCCGGCGAAGCTTTCGTTGCTGCCGGCGGCAGCGCAGGCTGCGGGGGCAAAACGCGTGGTCTGCTCCAGCGCCGATTACCGTTATTCCTATTGCGGGGTCGATACGCGACGTGGCGTGCAGTTGACCTCCCGTCTATCGAAGGCACGTTGCGTATACGGTAGAAGCTGGGGCTATGACGGCGGCGGCATCTGGGTCGACAATGGTTGCTCGGCCGAATTCGCAGTCGCCGGCCCCGACCGTAACCCCTCTGCTGGCGACCTCGCCGCAGCCATTATCGTCGGCGGCGTGGTAGGCGCCATTCTCGACAACAGCAATTCGCATCGCCATCATTCCGATAATTACTATCCGAAGCCGCGCCCGCGCCGTTACGACCAATCGATCGATCCGACGCCGCAATTCGACAATCAGGGCAATCCCAACTTCGATACCCACGGCAACTACCAAGGACCGCACGGGCTTGGGAAGCTCGTCACCCCGGACGATAATCCCGACCTGAATCCGGCCCTGCGGAGCGACGGCGACGACGGCGACGACGACAGTTAATGCATGTCGCGCAAAAGTGCGCAGCGGTTTTGCGACAACGACATGCATGAAAAGAAGAGCCTACAGCGCGTCGCATGAGGCCGATCGAACGCGGCGCGCTCTAGGTGAAACTGAGATCAGGTTTCAGTCAGATGCCGCCGTACCAGTCGTAGCCATTGTCCTCCCAATAGCCGCCTCTGCCGCCGCCGATATTGGCGAAGCCGTCGACCAGCTCGATCTTGTAGAGGTATTTCGGCATCTTGTAGCCGAGCTGGCGCTCGACGCGGACGCGCAGCGGCGCGCCGTTCTCGACCGGCAACGGCTTGCCGTTGAGGCCATAGGCAAGGATCGTCTGCGGATGACGGGCATCGATCAGGTCAATCGAGCCGTAATATTTGATATCGCCGGCAAGGCTGCGGTCGATCGTATCGAGGCAGTGGAACATGACATAGCGCGCCTGCGGCTTGACCACGGCCTGGTCGAGCACCAGCGACAGCGGCGTGCCGGTCCATTTGGCAATGCAACTCCAGCCTTCGACGCAGTCGTGGCGGGTGATCTGGGTGCGGCTCGGCATGTTCATCAGCTGCTCGCGGGTCAGCGACAGCGGCTTTTCGACAAGGCCGGAAACCTCCAGCCGCCAGTCGGCGAAATCGCTGGCGAGCAGGCCCTTGTAGAAATCGTCGTCGGGTGCGGTGACGCCGTTCGGCCGCTGCGGCTGGCGAATGTCGGCCTCGGTGAATTCCGGCGCCAGCGCATCAGCGCCGGCAAGCAGTCGCTGCGCCCGCCAGGTCAGGCCATTGGCGCTTTCGAGGAAGCTGCGCAGGCTGTCGCCGACGCCAAGCTGGCTGTCGAAGGCGTCGCAGCCCGACAGCATGATGCCGGAAAGGCCGAGGCTGGCCGAGGTCAGGAACTTTCTTCGGCTTATCTGTAGCTTGGGGCTGATCTCGAATTTCGCCATGTCAGGCACTCCTCTCTGGCGCATTGTCGGCATGCGCCGGCGGGTCGGTTCGATACCAGCCGGTGATGATTGAGCGCAGCTCGTTGATCGGACCGGCGGCCAGGATCATCAGGATGTGGATAATGAAGAAGGCGACGAGCAGCAGCATCACCGTGAAATGAATGGTGCGCGCCGTCTGTCGGCCGCCGAGCAAATCGTTCAGGAACGGCAGGACCGAATCCATGCTCGGCGACATGGCAAGGCCGGTGATGATCATCAGCGGCAGCAGCACGAACAGCACGCCGCCATAAGCCATCTTCTGCAAGGTGTTGTATTCGCGCCTGTGGTGAAACCTGAACCTGGCGTGGTCGACAATGTCTTGCGGCAGCCGCCTGATGTCATCGAGGCGCGGGGCAAGATCGCGGCGCAAATGGCCGTTGATGAGGCTGGCGACCAGCCAGACCAGCAGCGTGGTGGTCAGCACCCAGGCAAAGAAGAAATGAACGACGCGCGCGGTGCCGAGATCGTAATAGGAAGGGATCGTCGCCCAGGACGGGAAAGCCCGGGAAGTCTCCTGGCCGGCCGGACCCGACCAGCCGAGCACGCCGGTGGTATCGAAGCGCTTGCCGAAGATTTCGGTATAGCCGCGCGGGCCAGCCGCGGTATTCTCGGCGCCGATGGCGAAGATGGTGTTGTTGTAGCCAAAGCCCGACTCCTTGCCGATGTAGAGCTGCGGGCGGGCGTTGAAGATCTGCAGGCCGGAAAGCAGCATGAAGAACAGCGCGATCGCCCATAGCCAATGCGTCAGCCGCGTCCAGCGTGACTGGCGATAGATCAGTGTCGCATCCGTCGAAGCAGCGCTATCTGCTCCGGTGCTGGCTTCGCCTCTGGCAACTGATTCCATATCTTCCGTGCCTCCCTGCCAAGCGGTTCCACATGGCCTGTCAGATCTCTTCTCCTCCCAATACGTCGCCAGCCTACGCGATGTTTCACCCGATCACGGATTTATTACGGACTGCCAAGGCTGACGGCGAGGTTGACCGCGGCTGCCACGATGACCGTGTTGAAGAAGAACGACAGGATCGAATGCACAAGCACGACACGGCGCATTTGCGAGGTCGTGATGTTGGTGTCGGCGGTTTGCGCCGTCATTCCGATCACCGTGGCGAAATAGAGGAAATCCGAGCCTTCCGGCCGTTTGCCTCCGGGGAAGTCGAGGCCGCCGACCGGAATCCTCTTTGTGGTGTCGCCATCCATCGCGTCGCCGTCCATCCAGTAGAGATGCGCGTAGTGAAGTGCGGCCATGGCATGGATGGTCAACCAGCCAAGCGGGATGGACAGCAGCGCCACCGTAAGCTCGACGGCGTCCGCGCTCTTCTCCCTGTTGATCAATTGAAACAACGAAATGATGGCAATAGCGACCACAACCAGAGTGACCGCGAAGATCGCCAGTACCGGCAGGTCCGTGTCGCCTGCATTCTTGCGCAGATAGCTGCCGGTAAGCCGTGGCATGTGGGCGATGACAAGAACGAGATAGGCGGCAAAGAACACGTTGGCGCCGATCGAATAGGCGAGCGGCGCACGCCAGATCAGCGCTGCGCCAAAGGCTGCCACGCCGATGCAGGCCGACACCGCGAACAGCGTGTGGCGTCGCATGGGCATCTTGGTCGTGGTACCGGTCGCCATGGTTTTCAGTCCGCTGGCGCGGATTTCAGCGCTCGCCGTAGGATGCGGTCAAGCTCGCCTAGGAACCGCGAGCGATCCTGCGGCGCGAAGCTCGAATTGTAGCCCTTGCTCTCGCCGGTTTCGCGCAGGTGCTGCTTGAGGTCGCGCATCGCCACCGCCATGCCGATCGTTTCGGGCGTAAACGGGCGTCCGGTCGGACCAAGTACGTGGGCGCCAAGCGCCACCGCGCGCGCGGCAAGCGGGATATCGGCGGTCACCACAATGTCGTTGGACCGGGCATTTTCGACGATCCAGTCGTCGGCGGCATCGGCGCCCTTGGGGACGACGACATTGCGGATCATCGGATCGCGCGACGGACGCAAGCCGCCATTGGAGACGAAGGTGACGACGATGCCGTGCCGCTCGGCGACTTTTTCGACCTCGGCCTTCACCGGGCAAGCGTCGGCGTCGACGAGAATAGCAGGTGCGGGCATCGTTGTTCCAAATGTGAAAGAGCCGGGCGATGTCGCCCGGCTCGATCGATGGTAGTCGAGCGGCTACTAGGCCGGCAACGCGCCGGATCTCTTCGCCGTCCAGGTGGCGATATAGTCCATCAGCCCAGGATTGAGGCAATCATAAGGTTCGAGCCCGATCGACTTCAGCTGTGATCGGATACCATCCATGCGGCTCGGATCGACACCGGATTCGATGATCGACGAGACAAAGGCGGTGAAGCCCGGCGGCGACCAGCCGTCCTCCTGGAAGCGCTCCGGATGGATGAAGGACAGCCCCTTGAAAGCGTGGTCGCGCTCGACCGGGCCGTGCATGTGGACGCCGCAGCCGGTGCAGGCATGGCGCAGGATCAGCGCGCCCGGATCGACCACCTTCAGCTTGTCGCCGTTTTCGGTCACCGTCACGTCGTTTGTACCGGCAACCGCCACGACCGAGAACAGCGCGCCTTCCGGCTTCCAGCATTTGGTGCAGCCGCAGGCATGGTTATGGGCGATCTGGCCCTTGACCTTCACCTTGACCGGGTTGCTGGTGCAGGCGCAGACCAGCGTGCCGCCGGCAAAGTCGGGCTTTTCCCGGGGCAGCCCATTGTCGATTTTAGGATGCAGTTTTTCCGGCATTTTTGTCTCCTCCCGTGTTGAACATGCATTTTCGGCCGTTGGCTGGTTAGCCGGCGGCTTTCTCCTCCTCAGTAAACCACCACGCTCCTGATCGACTTGCCTTCGTGCATCAGGTCAAAGCCCTTGTTGATGTCCTCGAGCCTCAGCGTGTGGGTGATCATCGGATCGATCTCGATCTTGCCGGCCATGTACCAGTCGACGATCTTCGGCACGTCGGTGCGGCCGCG